>NZ_DATEJY010000235.1:0-49410 GCF_035277725.1 Dyella sp.
TCCGCCGGCTGCGCGCCATCTGCCCACGCGTGTGCACGTTTCGCCCAGCCATCCAGCTCGTCGCTGTCGTAGCCCGTGGCGATCTCGCTGCGCGAGCGCATCAACCGTGCATAGACGAAATCCGCGGTGACATCGGCGAAGGATGGGTAATCCGGCGAGTCGGTGAACACCGTCGCCATGCCATGCTGGCGCGCCATGGCAAGAAAGTCGGCATTGACGAAATCCCGATCGCGTACGTCCAGCACATGGCGTAGCGCGCGGCCGTCGACCTGCTTCGGCAGCAAGTCGAGGAATGCGGCAAAGCTTTCGTGCTGCAAACGCTGGCCGGCGTCGAACTGCCATACGATCGGGCCGAGCCGATCACCCAGCGAGGCGATGCCGCCTAGAAAGTCATCGATCTGCGGTCCGGTTTTCTGCAGCTGGCGCGACTGCATAATGCGCATCGGCGCCTTGGCCGAGAACACGAAACCTTCCGGTGTTTCCGCAGCCCACTTGGCATACGTGGCGGGCTTCTGCGTGCCGTAGTAGGTGCCATTGATTTCGATCGCCGTGAGCTTGCGGCTGGCGTATTCCAGTTCGCGTCGCTGCACCAGGCCTTTCGGATAGAAATTGTCGCGCCATGGCGCAAAGGTCCAGCCGCCGATGCCGACGCGAATGCCGTTCACCGGCGAGGGAGCTTCGTCGAACAAAGTCATGGTTCACCTGCTCCGCGAGTCACTTTTGTACTTTGTGCTGCGCCATGTATTTCAAGTACGCGATCACCGCATCAAGATCCACATCCGGCAGTGATTGCTGCGTGGGGAAGCCAGTCATTTTGCCTTCTGGCCAACGGCGCAGCGATTGCGGGTTGCGGATGAAGGCGCGCAGCATGTCCGTGCTGAGGTATTCGGTGGGGCTGTGTGGAATATTGAGGTCCGGCCCCATGTGCGCGTCGCCTTCGCCGTTGAGCGTGTGGCAAGCAAAGCAGGTGCGCTGAAACACAACATAGCCATGACGGACAGGACTGTCGCCCGGCACCGAAGCTGCCGGCGCGGTAGCGGGAAAACGCGCGGCCACGTCTTCCACATGCTCAATGCCCGCCAGCTGATACGGCCAATACTCGCTGCCGATTTGGGCAGCGGCCGGCTTTTTCCACACAACGTAGAAAGGGCCAGCATCGCCTTTGTTGCCAGGCAATGTCGGCCAAGGGTGCTGTGGATCTTCCACGGCGAGCCACGCTTGCGCGCCTGATCGATTGAGCAGCGCATCCGACGGAATGTCGACCGAGAAGCCATCGTTCGCAACAAATTTTAAACGTTCGCCATGTGCAAGCTCGGGCAGCAACACACGTAGAGGTACGGCGCGATACGTCATGGTGCGATGGAAGGCGACGTCGTCCGGAATCGTCACGCTCCGTGCATTCGCGTTGCTCAATAATTGAGCAGTCGTCCAGACATGGGCACTGGGGCCTACATCAATATGCAGATCCGCCGCGTGCAGCGGCAGGGCGCAGCAAAGTGCGAACAGGGCAAGACAGCGATGCAGGATCCTCATGCTTGGGCCTTTACGTATTGACTGACAAGGAGTTGGGAAAACGGTGCAGATGAAACCATCGATGGCGTTGCGGTTACTTATCAGAAACCTGAACCAATTCGACCGGGGCCTTGAACTTCATCCCTACCGGACACACTAACTCTCCGAATCGCCGTGAGGCGACAAGAGGATGCCGCAGATCATCGTGGTGTCCAGGGGTCGGTTCCAAAGTTTACCCTCCCCCCGGAACGCGACCTAACAAACCCCGGCAGTTATTCCCCTGGCTGCCGGGGTTTTATCTTTTCTGGGATTACACCGACTATTCACGGCAAGGACTTAGGCGGGATAATCGCCGGATGCCGCGCGATGCACGCGCCGCTTCTCTTCCCCCGACATGGCTGCTCCATGATCGTCAGCTCCCTGCTCGACACCGATCTCTACAAATTCTCCATGATGCAAGTGGTGCTGCATCAGTATCCTGCTGCGCAAGTGGAATACCGCTTCAAGTGCCGCAATCCGGGCGTCAACCTGGTGCCGTACATTGACGAGATTCGCGCGGAACTGCATGCATTGTGCAGCCTGCGTTTCACCGAGCAGGAGCTTGACTACCTGCGCAGCTGGCGCTTCATCAAGAGCGACTTCGTCGACTTCCTCGGCTTGTTCCAGCTCAATGCGAAATATGTGGAGATCACCCCGTCCCCGTTAAATAACGGTGAGATCGAGATTCGCATCATCGGTCCATGGCTGCATACGATTCTTTTTGAAGTGCCGTTGCTGGCGATCGTTAACGAAGTGTATTTCCGCAACACGCACGCGGGACACGATTTGGCCGAAGGGCGCAGGCGCCTCAAGGACAAGATTGCGCTGTTGCGTGACACGCCCGGCTACCAGGACTGCCGCATTGCCGACTACGGCACGCGTCGGCGCTTTTCGCGCCAGTGGCATCGCGAAGTGGCGGAAACGTTGCACGAGGGCCTCGGCTCGCAACTGGCCGGCACCAGCAACGTATGGCTGGCCTGGCAGCTTGGCCTGCGTCCGCTCGGCACGCTGGCGCACGAGTACCTGCAAGCGCACCAGGCGCTGGGTCCGCGCTTGCGCGATTCGCAGGTGGCCGCACTCGAAGCCTGGGCCAAGGAATACCGCGGCGACCTTGGCATCGCTTTATCGGATGTCTACGGCCTCACCGCGTTCCTGCGCGATTTCGACATGTACTTCTGCAAGCTGTTCGACGGTACCCGTCACGATTCCGGCGACCCGTTCGCCTGGGGCGAGCGCGTGCTGGCGCATTACAAGGCCAACCGCGTCGATCCGCGCAGCAAAATCCTGGTATTCAGTGACAGCTTGAGCGTCCCCAAGGTGATGGAGCTGTTCAAGCATTTCCACGGGCGCTGCCAACTCGCGTTCGGCGTGGGCACCAACCTCACCAATGATGTTGGTCCCACGCCGCTCAACATCGTGATCAAGATGGTCCGCTGCAATGGGCAGCCGGTGGCGAAGCTCAGTGATTCGCCGGGCAAGAACATGTGTGACGACGTGGCGTACCTCGCTTACCTGCGGCAGGTGTTCGACATTCCGCTGATGGTGGAAGCGGAATCTGCGGCGTAAGGTAAAAAAATATGGCCGTCATTCTCGTGCAACGGGAGTGACGGCCATATGGTTATGCAAAAAAGTATGGAGCTTAAAACGCCGGCAACACCGCGCCGTGATATTTCTGCTCGATAAACGCCTTCACTTCCGGACTGGTCAGTGCCTGCGCCAGCTTCTGCACGCGCGGATCGTCCTTGTTGTCCGGACGTCCGACCAGGTAATTCACGTAGGGCGAATTCTTGTCTTCGATCAATAGCGCGTCCTTGGTCGGACTGAGGCCGGCGGCCAACGCATAGTTGGTGTTGATCAGCGCCAGATCCACTTCATCCAACGTGCGCGGCAGCATGGCCGCTTCCAGCGGCTTGAACACCAGGTTCTTCGGGTTGGTGACGACATCCTTCGGCGTGGCCAGCTCGTTGTTCGGATCCTTCAGCGTGATCAGGCCGTTGCGGGCCAGCAGCAGCAAGGCACGGCCCTGGTTGCTTGGATCGTTGGGCAAGGTGACGGTGGCCCCGTTGGGGAGCTGGTCGATCGACTTGTACTTGTGCGAATACGCACCGAACGGCTCGATATGCACGCCGGTAATGATCACCAGCTGCGTGCCATGCTCGCGATTGAACGTGTCCAGGTACGGCTTGGTCTGGAAGTAATTCAGGTCGATGCTTTTTTCCGCCACCTGCGTGTTGGGCTGCACGTAGTCGGCAAACACCTTGACGTCCAGGTTCACGCCTTCCTTCGCCAGGATCGGCTTCACTTCCTTGAGGATTTCCGCATGCGGCACGGCGGTGGCCGCCACGGTCAGCGTCTGGCCGTTGGAGTCGCCGGAACCGGATGAGGAGCAGCCGGCCACGAGCAGGGCGGCGGCAGCCAGGAAAAGAAGCTTTTTCATGGAAGGGCTATCCTTGTGCGGTGCGCCAGAATAGCCGTCCATACGGCTGGATGCAAAAAAGGCAGCATTACCGCCGGCTGTAATGCGCCACGATGCGGTCGCCCAGCATCTGCAGGATCTGAACAAGTACGATCAGCAGCAGCACCGTCACCACCATGTAATCGGATTTGTAGCTGAGGTAGCCGTACCGATAGGCCAGGTCGCCCAGGCCACCCGAACCGATCGCGCCGCCCATGGCGGTATAGCCGACCAGCGCCACGGCAGTCACTGTGACACCCGCCCACAAGCTGGCGCGCGCCTCCGGCAGCAGCACGTGGCGGACGATCTGCCATGTAGTGGCGCCCATGGCTTGCGAGGCTTCGATCACGCCATGCTCCACTTCGCGCAACGATGTTTCCACCAGGCGCGCAAAGAAGGGCGCGGCGCCGATCACCAGGGGCGGAATCGCGCCACGAATGCCAAGCTTGGTACCGACTAGCACGTACGTGAGCGGCATCAGCACGATCATCAAGATGATGAAAGGCACCGAGCGCAGCACGTTCACTACCAGTGACAGCACGCCATACAGTTTGGGCATCGCGTGCAGCTGTCCTTTGCCGCTGAGGAACAGCAGCACGCCCAACGGCAGGCCGATGATCACCGTGAGCAGCAACGAACCGCCGAGCATCAGCAGCGTATCGATGCACGCCTGGCCCATTTCGCCCCAGTCGTCGATGTTGGGGAACAGCGTGTGCAGCAGGGGCAGTTGGCTGATGATCATCGGGCAAGTTCCTCCACGTCGATGCCGGCTTCGCGCAGCGCGCGCAGGGCACCATCCACATTGTCGCCTTGCATGGCCAAAGTAAGCTGGCCGTAGGGTAGGTCTTTGATGCGATCGATGCGGCCGGCCAGGATGTTGAAATCCACGCCGGTTTCGCGCGTGACACGTCCCAGCGTGGGCGACCAGGTAGCTTCGCCGCGGAAGGAAAGCCGCATGATGCGCCCGGGCACGTGTTGATAGATGGCATGCTCGCCAGCCGTTTCTTCCGGCAGCGCCTCGCTGACGAAACGCCTCGTGGTGGCATGTTGCGGATGCAGGAACACGTCAGCCACGGCGCCATGCTCCACGATGCGCCCGGCATCCAGCACGGCCACGCGATCGCACACGCGGCGCACGACGTCCATCTCGTGTGTGATCAACACGATGGTGAGTTTCAGTTCGCGATTGATCTCGGCCAGCAGGTCGAGTACGGAGGCGGTGGTTTGCGGATCGAGCGCGCTGGTTGCTTCGTCGCATAGCAAAATCGACGGATGATTGGCCAAGGCACGGGCAATGCCCACGCGCTGCTTCTGGCCGCCGGAGAGCTGCGAGGGATATTTGTTCGCATGCGCGGTCAAGCCGACGCGCTGCAACAGTTCGTCCACGCGTGTACGGATCGCCTTTGCATCCTTGTTGCCGGCCAGGCGCATCGGAAAAGCGATGTTCTCCGTAACTGTCTGCGAGGAGAGCAGGTTGAAGTGCTGGAAGATCATGCCGATACACTGCCGGGCGGTGCGTAGTGCTTCCTCTGGCAGCGTGGTGATCTCGGTATCGCCGATCAGGATGCGTCCGCCGCTGGGCCGCTCCAGCAGATTGATCAGCCGGATCAGCGTGGACTTGCCGGCGCCGGAATGGCCGATGATGCCGAACACCTCGCCATCGGCAATCTCCAGGCTGAAAGGTTCCAGCGCCGGAATGTCCTTGCCGTCGACACGGTAGGATTTGTGCACGTCGATGAAGCGGATCACGATGGGCCTGGGGGATGTTCGAAAGCGGGCATTCTATGCCACTTGGGCGACGGCAGTGCGCAAGGGGAGTACTTGCCAAATGCGGGGCGCAGTTGGGTTACGCTTGCGCTAACCCAACCTACGCGGTCGATATGACCGGAGCGATCACATGACTACCGTATATGACTTCAGCGCGCGCGACATCGATGGCAACGAGCGCTCGCTGGGCGATTGGCGCGGCAAAACCTTGCTGATCGTCAATGTGGCCTCCAAGTGCGGTTTCACGCCGCAGTACAAGGGCCTGGAGGAGCTGTGGCGCAAGCATCGCGAGCAGGGTGTAGCCGTGCTGGGTTTTCCCTGCGATCAGTTCGGCCATCAGGAACCGGGCGATGAGGCGGAGATCAAGCAGTTCTGTTCGACCACTTACGATGTGACCTTTCCGATGTTCGCCAAGATCGAAGTGAATGGCGAGAGCACTCATCCGCTCTACCAGTGGTTGAAGAAAGAAGCCAAGGGTCTGCTGGGCAGCGAGTCGATCAAGTGGAATTTCACCAAGTTTTTGGTGGATGCACAGGGCAGGGTGGTGAAGCGTTATGCGCCCAATGACACGCCGGAGAAGATCGGGAAGGATCTGAGTAGGCTGGGATGACAATCCCAGCTTTCCAGCCGTTCGTGGTGCTGGGATTTCATCCCGGCCTACTTGTTTGATGCATCCGTTGCGTTAGCTCTTGCCGCGGAACTCCGCCAGCAATTCCACCATCGCATCCAGGCTCCGGCTCGGACTCGGCTCGCCTTCGCCACGCACAAAGTTGTTGAGCATGATCGCAAACGCCAGATGCTCACCGGCTGCCGTCGTCACATAGCCCGCCAGACAGCGCACATTGCCCATGCTGCCGGTCTTGGCGTGCACGTTGTCCGCGGCGGCCGTATGGCGCATGCGCCATTCGAGCGTGCCGTCCAGGCCGGCAGAGGGCAGGGCGTTGCGCAGCGCATCGCCGTAGGGTTGGTGGGCGAGGTAGGTCAACAGTTGCACCATCGCGTTGGCGGTGGACAGGTCCTGTCGCGACAGGCCTGCGCCGTCCTCGATCTGCGCCATGCCGGGAGCGATGCCGATGCGATCGAGCAACTGCCTGAGCGCACGGATGCCCCAGGCGTCGCTGCTTAGAAAACCATTTGGCGGATCGCTCGATTGTTCGGCGCTGGCCTGCGCTTTCACGCCAGCGATCTGCAGCAGGTTCTGCAGATATAGATTCTGCGAACGCTTCAAGCCGCGATCGAGAATGTCCATCACCGGCGGCGACAGCACCTGCGCCAATACCACGGCTTTGCTCAGATCGGTGTTGTCCGGCTCCGGCCAATGCCGCACGCGCAAGTTGCCATGAATCCGCACGCCGTGCCGTTCCAGTGCGTCGCGCAAGCGCGTGCCGGCGTACCAGGCCGGATCGGTCATGGCGAGTTTGTATGTTTGCGGTTCCGCGTGCGCAGCGATCGTGCCGAAGGCATACAGGCTCGCATTGCCCGGTGCGCGGTAGAGATTGATGTCGCTGCGACTATCGCGCGCGCTGGTCTCAAGGTTGTTCACCACGTGCATGAGGGTGCCGGGTGGATCGAGCATCAGCGAAGCGGGATGGCCTGGCGCATTCGCTGGCGCGACCGTGAGATCGGCCACGTTTTCCTGCACGCTGAGCGCCGAAGCAGGTGCCGCGAACCAGCTTTGCAGATCGCGCGCTTCCCAGCCGGAACCCATCGGCGGACCTTGGAAATAGCTGTCGTCCGCCACCAGGTCGCCTTGCACCTCGTGTACACCGCTGGCGACCAACTGCTCGGCTAACTGATCGGCCCAATCCATATTGGTGCCCGGCGTGCCGAGCGTGGGATCGCCCATGCCGCGCAAGACCAACGGACCTTCCAGCCGGCCCTGGATGACCTGGCGCGTGGCAAGCAGTTGCGTGGGAATGCGGTAATCCGTGCCGATGGTGTCGAGCACCAACATGGCGGTGTAGAGCTTGGCAGTGGATGCCGGCTGCAGCAGCCGGTCGGCATCGTGCGCGTACAACGTGCGGCCGGTATCGAGCGATACCACGGCAATGCCCCAGCTGGCGGCATCGAAGCGCGGTTGCTGAATCTGTTCGTCGATGGCGGTGGCGAGTTGCTCGCGCGTCGTCGTTGCAGCGATGGACGTATCGGCATAAACGCGCGTGCCGGCCATGCCGCCCGACAGCACGCATGCCGCGCAAAACCACAACAGGTATGGCGAGAGTTTCATGGACTCAAGTATGCGGAAACGACAAAGCGCACGATAGCTCACGCGATCCACGCACGTTGCCGCCGCAAACGCAGACCCAGCCAACCCAGGCTCACCGCGCGCATCGCCATGAAGGCAAGGAACGTCAGCCACAATCCCTCATTGCCCAAGCCACGCGTGAGCCATGCGAGCAATGCGAAGAACAGCACCGACACCAGCATGCCGTCGCGCATCTCCCGCGCGCGCGTTGCGCCAATGAACAGGCCATCGAGCAGATAGCTCCATACGCCTACCAGCGGCAGCGCTGCCAACCACGGCAGGCAGCGGTATGCGACCTCGCGCACGTCGGGAAGGTTGGTCTGCAAGTTGACGAACAGATGTCCGGCACTGGTAAAGAACAACGCGAAGCCGATGCTGCCGATCAACGACCATCCGCCCGCCACCACCAGGGCGCGGCGCAGCGCATGTGGATCGCGGGCGCCGATGGCGTGGCCGCATAAGGCTTCCACGGCATTGGCCAGCCCATCGAGCGCAAACGCGGTCAGAAACAGGCCGTTGAGCAAGAGTGCATTGGCGGCGACGGTGGCATCGCCAATCCTTGCGCCCAACAGTGAAAGGCTGAAGAACACACCTTCCAGTGCGATGGTGCGCAGGAAAATGTCGCGATTCACGCGTAGCAGCGGCAACCAATGCTGCCACGCGCGCATGGCTTGCCAATCCACCTGCCCGCCGAATCCGCGCAGCACGCGGCGCGCTTGCCACATGCCGTACAAGGCGCCACACCACTCGCCCGCCACCGAAGCGAGCGCGATGCCCGGTACGCCCCAGCCGAATCCGAGCACGAACAGCAGGTTGAGCGCGATATTGACCAGGTTCGTCACCAGCAACAGGCTGAGCGTGGTGCGTGCGCGCTGCACGCCGATGAACCAGCCGGCGAGCGCGTAGTTGAGCAGCGCGGCAGGCAGGCCCAGCAGGCGCAGATGCAGGTAATCCAGCGCGCGGCCGGTCATCAGCGGCGTGGAGTGCATCTGCCCGACCAGCCACGGCAACAGCGGCACCATCAGGAAACCCACCAGCACGCCCAGCATCGCGGCAAGCAGCAAGGCCTGCGCTTGCACAGTGCGTACCGCCGAGGCATCCCCCGCACCCTTGGCCTGCGCGGCAAAACCAGTGGTGCCCATGCGCAGAAAACCGAAACTCCACACCGGGAGTGCATACACGGCACTACCCACGGTAACGGCACCCAGATCCTGCGTGAGCGGCAAGTGGCCGGCCACGGTGCTGTCCACCAGTGCCACCAGGGGCACGGTGAGATTGGACAGGATCATCGGTACGGCCAACGCCCACACCTGCCGGTGCGTCGGGCGATGGCGCCAAGCTTCAAGCAGCGTCGTCATCAGGGAAATTCGCGGGTAGCTACCACGGATTGTGGCATGCCTGGAACAGGCCAAGAATGCCAGGTGGTACCCTTGCACATTCCCCGTCGGCGAAGGTCGGCGCTCATCCTACACAGCGAGATCATCATGCAGATCGCCGACAACGCCGTCGCTTCCTTCCACTACACCCTTACCGACGACCAGGGTCAGGTGCTCGACAGTTCCGAAGGCCGCGAGCCGCTGACCTACCTGCATGGCACCGGCCAGATCGTGCCGGGCCTGGAAAAAGCGATGGTCGGCCGCGTGGCCGGCGATCAGTTCAAGGTCGACGTGGCGCCTGCTGAAGGCTACGGCGTGCATCATGCGGAACTGGTGCAAGCCGTGCCGCGCGAAGCGTTCCAGGGTGTGGACGATATCCAGCCCGGCATGCAGTTCCAGGCGCACGGTCCGCAGGGTGTCGTGCACGTTACCGTCACCCAGATCGACGGCGACACCGTGCACATCGACGGCAACCATCCGCTGGCCGGCCAGACGCTGCATTTCGACATCCAGGTGACCGACGTGCGTGCGGCCAGCGAAGAAGAGCTTTCGCACGGACACGTGCATGGTCCGGGCGGTCATCATCACTAAGCTGCGCATGCTGGTCATCTAAGGAATCCGGCGCGAGGGGGCGCCAACCATGCAAGGATGCTTGCGCATTGCCATTGTCGGTTACGGCACCGCCGGTCAGGCGGCAGCGATCATGCTGCACGCACAGAGCCATGCGCTGACCGTGTTCGAGCAGGCTCCGGTGCTGCGACCCGTCGGCGCCGGATTCCTGCTGCAACCGACCGGTTTGGCTGTACTCGCCCGCTTGGGCCTGCATGAAGCGGCGCTTGAGCAAGGGCAACGCATCGAACGCCTGCACGGCTGCAATCAGCGCGGCCGCATGGTGATGGACATGCGCTATGCCCATCACGCTGCCGACAGCTTCGGCCTGGGCATGACGCGCGGCAGCCTTTTCAACGTGCTGCGCGACGCCTATTCGGATGCCCATGCGGTGCGCACAGGCGTGTGCATCGAGCGCATCGCGGAAGATGGGTACAGCCTGTTCGATACCGAAGGTGCGTGCCACGGTCCGTTTGATCTGATCGTCGTGGCCGATGGCGCCCATTCGCGTTTGCGCCGCCATGTGCCGAATCTGATACGACGCGAAACCCTGTATCCCTGGGGCGCACTGTGGTGCCTGGTGCCAGGGGACGACTGGCCGTATAGAGATGAATTGCGGCAACGCTATGCCGGCACGCGGGAGATGATCGGATTGCTGCCCGTCGGCCGCCGCGTGGATCACGCGGGACGCTGGCTGACGTTCTATTTCAGTGCGCCGGGCGATCGAGTCGATACGTTCGACGAACAAGGTTTCGAGCACCTGCGCGAACGTGTTGCAGCGATCTGGCCGGAAGCATCGGCGCTGTTGAGAGGCATCCATTCACCACAACAGCTCAATCGCGCACGCTATCGCGATGTGGTCATGCATGCGCCGATACATGGCCGCATCGTGTTTATGGGTGACGCAGCGCACGCCATGAGTCCGCAGCTTGGGCAAGGGGTCAACATGGCCCTGCTTGATGCGGAAGCGCTGGCGCAGGCGCTGGCCGCGAGTTCTCGCGTCGATGAAGCGTTGCAGGCGTATGCGCATCGCCGGCGCGCGCATTTGTCGGTCTATCAACGACTCAGTCGTTGGCTGACGCCGCTGTTTCAATCAGAGCGTACTTCGCTGGCGCTATGGCGCGATGCTGCGTTTGGCCCGATAGGGCAACTGGCACGCGGCCAGATGCTGAAGATACTTACCGGTACCAAGAAAAGCTGGTGGCGCTGAGGGGTCTTGTAGGCTGGGATGAAATCCCGGCATTTATTGACATGGCTAAGCTGGGATTTCATCCCAGCCTACGAACGCCACAGAAGCCTCAATACCAATCCAGCAACGAAATGCCAACGCCCAGATAGGTGGCATTGTGGTTGTAATCGAGAATGTTCTCGCCGTAACCCTTGAAGAACTCCATGTAGCCGCGCAGGTTACCGGCCAACGGGAAGCTCCACGTAAAACGCGCAGCGCCATGCTGGCGGCTGCCACCTCGCAGCGAGTCGCGCAACAACAGACTGAACTCCTGGCCGTTCCACTCATGGATGATCTGGATGTCGGCACGGCCCATGTAATTGCTGATATCCGGGTTATTGTCGTCCTTGTCGGATTCGGGAATGCGCCACCAGGGGCGGAAGACGATCGTCCAGTTGGCGCGCTCAAGACCGATCTGCCCCATCACCCGATTCCAGCTGCGCGATTGGGGGTCGGATTGTCCATTGGATTGATGATCAAGACCGATGCCCAGCAACCGCCCGTTCCAGCCGAACAGGTGGTAATCGGTATTGAACACGAGCATGGCTTCCGGCTCGTAATCCGTCTCGCGGAACGGGCGTGAGATTCTGGCGTTGTAGACCTGCCAATAGGAGTCCTGCGTATAGCCCACCCACAAGTCGCCGGCATCGCCGAACACACCTTGCCAGATCTTGGTTTTTACGCTCAGTTGAAACTTGCCTTCGACGCTTTGCATGCCCAGCGGCGTGTGCACCGCGTTGACGGGATTCGGGCTGTAGGGAAGATTGTTCTGATGCGTGGTGCCGAACAACGGCAATACATAGATCGGTTTGTAGCCACGCAAGTTGAACGTGCCCAGCTTGCTCTGCGGCGAAAGCTCCCAGCGGCTATCGAGCAGTGAAAGTGGTGCGGGCGTGTTTTCCGATGAGGTGGCTACCTCATGTTCGGGATGGAACAGTTTGGATTCGGCCGTCTCGGCAGGCTCATTGCGCTTTTGTGCGGCGGGCATCTGGGCGCGACCGGCGGCGCGGTCGTAGCAGGCAAGCCGTTGTGCGTCGTTCTCGACGCCTGTGCATGCCTTGATGTCGGCAGGAGCAACGTTTTGCGCGTGCGCCGGCGGCATCATCAGGTTGGCGCTCAGGCCGATCAGCAGAAAGCCGGACCAAGGTTTCATGCTAACTCCTTAAAGCGCCATTCCCGGCGCGGTCCGGGCAAGTCTAGCCATCTATGCGCATAATAAAAACGCCGGCCATCTCACGACGACCGGCGCAGATGGAAAAGGCACAGGGCTTGCCTAGTTGAGGTTTTTCACCCAATTCTCGTATTGCGTCTTGCTGATGCGGCTGCCGTTGTGGGCGGCGTATTCGAAATCATTGGCCAGCGGCGGATACGCATTGGCGTCATCCTTGCTGATGAACTTCTTGCCATTGGCCAGTTGCTCGAACGATGGCGGCGACGCAGTAGAAGGTGTCGAACCCATCGTGGAGTTGATGGTGACCTGGCCCTTGGCCGTGTTGAACGTGGAGCTGCTCGCTCCGTTGCTGCCGGTATTGGCCGCTGCGTCGTTGACGCCGGTGTTGCTAGTGCTTTGCGTGGGAGACGTGGTGGGTTGCTGCATCGGCTGGTTTTGCGTTTGCGCCGATGCCATGCCTGCAGCAAGCAGGCCGGTGCCGAGAATGGCGGTGAGAGTAGGGATACGGGTTTTCATGGATTGGCTCCTTGCAGCGCTTGCGCGAGGTGGCCGTGCGTCACCTATCCGCCAAGCTTGGGATCCAAATTAGCAATAAGGGCGTAAATCCAAGCAGAATATTGATGTCTCCATTTAGTGAAGGCAGCCTTCCTTTGCGTGAACTTTCACCAAGCAGCAAAGCTCTAACACTCTCACAGGCTCGTGCTTTGCAATTGGCGGCACAAGGTTTGCTGCAAGCGCCCAAGCGCCGCGCCCGACGTGACGATCTGATCGCGACCATCCAGCGCATGCGCCTGCTGCAGATCGACAGCATCCACGTCGTCGCACGCAGCCCTTACCTGGTTCTCTTCGCGCGTCTCGGCGCCTATCCGCAAGCATGGTTGGAAGAGGCACTGGAAGCCGGACGCATCGCCGAATGCTGGGCACACGAAGCCTGTTTCGTGACGGCTGCCGATATCGGCTTTCATCGCGCATGGCGTGCGCAGGCGCAAAGCAGTCACTGGGCGGACAAGCATGCGGCACGCGCACGCGATGCCAACCTGCAGGAAATGCATGCCTTGCTTGAACGCGTGCGCACCACCGGCGCAGTGCGCGCTTCCGATTTCGAACGTGCCGAACGCGCAGCGTCGGGCTGGTGGGAATGGAAGCCGGAGAAGCGCTGGCTTGAAGCATGGTTTGCCTCGGGCGAATTGATGGTGACGCGCCGTGAGCGCTTCCAACGTGTCTATGATTTGGCCGAGCGCGTGCTGGCCAAGCTCGATCCACCGTTCGACGAAGCGTTGCTCAGCCGTTCAACGACCGAACTACGGCAGCATTTCATTCTCGACAGCGTGCGTGCGCTCGGTATCACGCAGGCGCGGTGGATGGCCGATTACTTCCGGCTCAAACCTGCGGTGGATGAGAAAGAGCTGGCACCGTTACTGAGTTCAGGCAAATTGTTGCGCGTGCAAGTCGCAGGCTGGGACAGTGCCGGCTATGTGCATCACGATCATGCCAGCCTGCTCGATAGCGCCTATGCAGGACGCCTGCGGGCGACACATACCACTGTGTTGTCTCCCTTCGATCCGCTGGTGTGGGATCGCGCGCGGGTGCGTGCCATGTTCGATTTCGATTACACCATCGAGTGCTATGTGCCAGCGGCAAAGCGGCGCTATGGCTACTACGTGCTGCCGATCCTGCACCGCGGACGCCTGATCGGGCGCCTTGATGCCAAGGCGCATCGTGCCGAAGGCAGGTTCGAGATCAAGGCGCTGTTTCTTGAGGAGGGCGTGACGCCAACGGACCGTCTGCTTGCCGATGTAGCAGATGCAATCGCCGAGACCGCGGCCTGGCACGGTACCCCCGACGTACGGCTCGGGCGATGCCGTCCTGCATCGTTGGGGCCGGCCTTGCGCGCGTATTGGCGCTGACGATCAGCGGGAGGACATCGAAGCGGTGTTCGGCGCGTTTGGTGGCGTGCAGGCGCGGCCCTGCAGACTTGCCTGCAGTTGCTGGGTTAGCCCCATGCAGCGATTGGCCAGGTAAGGGCGCACGCCGGGATCATTGGCTTCCTGCAGCAGCGTGTCGCGCATGGCCTGGTAGTGCGTCTGCAGGGTATCGGGGGTATAGGTGCCAGCCGCGCGATGGCAGGCAAGATAGCTGTCCAGGTAGCTATCGCAGGCAGGAATGCCGGTCAGCGCGGCTTTTTGCGATGGCGCCGTGGGGTGCGGTTTTCGCACCCCCTGGCCGCAACCGGCGACCAGCAAAGCCACCGCCGCCAGCATGCCGATGCCGAGAAAACGGCCAGAAATCACCGCATTACGTTGTTTCATGGGTGTCATCACAAAACCATCACAAAGGCGGGCGCCAAGCATACAGCTTCGCCAAACGGATGCTTGCTGAACGTGCATTCGCTTGTGGCGATTAATATCAGGTATGATGCGCGCACTGAGTTTGCCTTAGGTCACCAGAGTCATGTGACCCGGTGCAGCTGATTTACGATCCGCCTCATCGCTCACCCCTTGGGTTTTCCTTTGCACACCAGTAAGTAGACCGCCAACGTCTGGCGGTCGAGTCTTTTTGAAAACTTGAGTTTGGAGTAAGCAACATGTCTGATCGTCAGATCGGTACCGTCAAATGGTTCAACGATGCCAAGGGTTTCGGCTTCATCAGCCGTGACAATGGCCCGGATGTTTTCGTGCACTTCCGTGCGATCCAGGGCAATGGCTTCAAGAGCCTGCAGGAAGGCCAGAAGGTCAGCTTCAAGGTAGTGCAGGGCCAGAAGGGTCTGCAGGCCGACGAAGTGGTTCCGGCCTAATTGCCTTAAAATCGAGATAAATCGATTCAAGAAAGCCGGGCGTAATGCCCGGCTTTTTTGTTCTTCCGTATAGCTGCGATTATTGAATGTGATTCAGCGCGTGAATTTTCCATCACATATCGATTCACGGAAATCACTATGCTGTGGCCGCTGGCTGGCCGAGAAAATGCGTGTTTGATAAACGGTTTTGCGCCGGGCACACGAAGGATTATCGGCATGCCCAGTGGCCGCGACTCGGGTGGGTCACGGTTCTAATTGGTTAGCGCTAGAAACGGATGGGGTTAGTCATGTCGGACGAAGCAACAGGCACAGTCAAGTGGTTCAACGATGCGAAAGGATACGGGTTCATCAGCAGCGACAAGGGCGGTGACCTGTTCGTGCATTTCAAGTCCATCAAGGGCAATGGATTCCGCTCGCTCAAGGAAGGCCAGAAGGTCAAGTTTGAGGTGAAGCAGGGACCGAAAGGCTTGCAGGCAGAGGAAGTGGAACCGGTCTGAAAAACAGCATTAAGGTGTCGTGAAAAAGCCAGGCTTTTTGCCTGGTTTTTTCGTTTTTTAGGCGAATTTCGCGTGAATTTTCCATCACATTTTATTTCACGAGACTGATTATCCTGTGTTCACTGGTTGCTTGGTAAGGCGCGTTCGCAGGGCGGCGTTCATCCGCATGGTTCCACCCGATCTGAAGCATTCCCAGTAAGCCGTCGGCTCGGGTGGGTCGACTGGTCTTGAAAAGTCGCTGTTCGCAACGGAGTGATTTATGTCGGAACAACGTGAAACAGGCAAAGTGAAGTGGTTCAACGACGCCAAGGGCTTTGGCTTTATCAGCCGCGATAATGGCCCGGACGTATTTGTGCATTTCCGCGCCATCAAAGGTGATGGCTTCAAAAGCCTCAAGGAAGGCGAAAAAGTCGAGTTCAAAGTGGTGCAGGGACAAAAGGGATTGCAAGCGGATGAAGTCAGCAAAGCATGAGTCATTGACGCCATGACTCGAAGGCCGGCCCGGGGGCCGGCCTTTTTGTTTGGGCGTGCGGGTAAGCTGTGCCGATGTCAGTGTTTCTCGAACCGTCTTCCCTCTGCACCGCATCGACTTTTACCGTGCCGGTTCTCGCGGCCGATGGCGCGCGCGGCGAACTGATTTGCGTGCAACCGGCCGAGCCTGCCGCGTGCTGGGTTTATTGGCTACCCGCCATGGGCGTGGCCGCCAAGCACTATCTGCCGTTGGCGGAAGTGTTTGCGACTCACGGCATAGCGGTCGCCTTGCACGAATGGCGCGGTATCGGTTCCAGCCACTGCCGGGCAAACCGCATGCATGACTGGGGTTATCAACAGCTGCTTGAAATGGATCTTGACGCCGGTGTGCGCGAAGCAAAAAACCACTGGCCCGAGGCGACATGTTGGATGGGTGGCCACAGCCTCGGCGGACAGCTGGCGTGTCTTTATGCCGGTCTGCATCGCCAGGATGTCGCCGGCATTCTGTTGGCGGCGAGCGGCGCACCTTATTGGCGCACGTTTACTTATGCGCCGTTGATCTACCTTGCGCTGGTGCTGGCTGCATCGTTATCGCAGCTGCTGGGTTATCTGCCGGGGCGCAAGCTGGGTTTTGGCGGCAACGAGGCGTGTGGCGTCATTGCGGACTGGTCACGCAGCGGGCGCACCGGACGCTATGCCGCGTATGGCATGGCGGTGGATATCGAGCAACAACTGGCCGCGTTGCGGTCGCCGGTCTTGGCACTGCAACTGCGCGACGACTGGCTTGCGCCGTCGCGTTCCTTGGCGTGGTTGCTGGATAAGATGCCGCAAGCGCCGAAGCGCACGGGCATCATCGAACCCAGTCAGCTTGCGGGCCAGCCAGCGGATCATTTCAGCTGGATGAAAGCGCCCCAAGCCATCGTGACGCAATGGGTGGCATGGATGCAGGAGGATGTCCGCACTTGATCAGCCTTCGATCGTCGCCATGTAGCTGCTTTCATTTGCCGTGGCGGTACTGCGATGAAGTTGTTCGAGCCTTACACCCAACGAAGCCAGACCTTGCGCAATCGCATCGTGGTATCGCCGATGTGCGAGTACTCGGCGCAGGATGGTGTGCCGAGCGCATGGCACATGGTGCATCTAGGCAGCCGTGCGGTAGGCGGTGCTGGTGCGGTGATCACAGAGGCCACCGCGGTCTCGCCGGAGGGTCGCATTTCCGCGCACGACACCGGCATCTGGAACGACGCACAGGTTGAAGCATGGCGCCCGATCGTCGCCTTCATGGCCGAGCACGGCGCGGTGCCGGGCGTGCAATTGGCGCATGCCGGCCGCAAGGCCAGTGCGTTGCGTCCCTGGGAAGGCGGCGGATCGCTACCGGCGGAGCACGGCGCATGGCAGACCGTGGCGCCTTCCGCCATTCCCTTTGATCACGATTGGCATGTCCCGCAGGCGTTGGATATGGATGGCATCCGCAAGATCGTCGCGGATTTTCGCGCCGCTGCCGTGCGTGCCAAGGACGCCGGCTTCAAGCTGATCGAGCTGCATGGCGCGCATGGATACCTGTTGCATCAATTCCTGTCGCCACTGAGCAATCAACGCAACGACGAATACGGCGGCAGTTTCGAGAACCGCACGCGCCTGTTGCGCGAAGTCATCGTCGCCGTGCGGCAAGTCTGGCCGGACAACCTGCCGCTCTGGCTGCGCATTTCGGCTACCGATTGGGCCGAGCATGGCTGGAACATCGACGAGAGCGTGCGCCTGGCCCGTGAGCTTTCCGGGCTGGGCGTGGATCTGGTCGATGTCTCCAGCGGCGGCTTGGCGCCGCACGTCAAGATCCCGCTTGGCCCTGGTTACCAGGTGCCGTTTGCCGCACGTATTCGACAGGAGACCGGCATCGCTACCGCTGCAGTCGGCTTGATTACCGAGCCTGCGCAGGCCGACGGCATCATTGCCGGCGGCGCGGCCGATCTAGTGCTGATCGCAAGGGCGAGTCTGCGCGATCCCTATTTCCCGCGCCGCGCCGCGCAGGAATTGGGTGCAACCATCACGCCACCGGTGCAATATCAGCGTGCCTGGTAACCGGAATCCGCACGTGCAAACCGTCCCGACCCTGATCGATAAAAGCCGCTTGCACGACCTTGGCGATGGCTTCACCGTGCGCCGCATGTTGCCGGTACTTGCGGCACGCCACGTTGGCCCCTTTGTGTTCTACGACCACATGGGGCCGGCGGATTTCGCGCCCGGCAAAGGCATGGACGTGCGGCCGCATCCGCATATCGGCTTGGCCACTGTCACCTGGCTGTTCGAAGGCAGCATTCGTCATCGCGACAGCGTCGGCAGCTTGGCGGATATCGCACCCGGCGCCGTGAACTGGATGACGGCCGGGCGCGGTATCACGCATTCGGAACGCACGCCGCCAGATGCGCGCCGTACCGGTCAGCGCATGCATGGCATTCAAGTTTGGGTGGCCTTGCCCCGTGATCATGAAGAGACGGCGCCAGCGTTCCATCACCACGATGCCGAAAGCTTGCCGCGCATTCGCCAGCCCGGCGCGGAACTGGTGCTGATTGCCGGAACGGCGTACGGCAGCACTTCGCCTGTGAAAGTGTTTGCGCCGATGTTCTTCATCGAGGCCAGGCTCGATGCCGGCGCGGAAATAACATTGCCGCAAGAGCATGCCGAGCGCGGCGTGCACGTCGTTGACGGCGGCGTCAGCTGGGGTGATCTCGACATGGCGTCAGCGCAAATGGCCGTACAGGCCGGCGCTTCGGCGCCCACCGTCAAGGCGAAAACGGTCAGCCGCCTGATGCTGTTTGGCGGTGCACCGCTGGATGGCGAACGGCATCTATGGTGGAACTTCGTGTCGAGCTCGCTCGAACGCATCGAACAGGCCAAAGCGGATTGGGCGGCACAACGGTTCGACAAGGTAGCCGGCGACGAAGAGGAATTCATTCCGCTGCCAGCGTGACGTCCTGCAGCGTGCAAGGGCGGCAGGCCGGGATTACGCTGGCCGTATTGAAGCGCTACGGAAATCGCCATGTCCGCGTTCGCCAGCTTTCGTGATTTTTACCCGTATTACCTCAACGAGCATCGCGATCGATGTTGCCGTCGGCTGCATTTCATCGGCAGTTCGCTGGTGTTGCTGATCGTGGTGTTTGCACTGGTTTCGGGCCGGCTGGCATGGCTATGGCTGGCGCCGGTCGTGGGTTATGGATTTGCATGGATCGGCCACTTCGTGTTCGAGAAGAACAGGCCGGCTACATTTCGCCACCCCCTGTACAGCCTGATGGGTGATTGGGTGATGTACTGGGAGGTGCTGCGCGGCAGAGTGAAAATTTAGGGGCGTAGGCTTCGCGCAAGCCTCACGCCATCTTGTAAACAGGTAAGGACATGGCAGGCGAACGAGCATGCCTGGCGTGACTTCACACGATGCGCGCATGCCGGAAGTCACAGCTGCAAGTTTTTCCGGCTGAATGTGTACCAAACTGTCATATGCGCGAGACAACCGATAGATAGGGTGCACGTTACATTCCCTGTCCTTGCCGGGTTCGACCACGGATAGTCAGTGCATGAACGAAATCATTACTTCCGCGTTACGCACTGCGACACCGTATCGTCGTCATAGATTGGATGATCATGCTGCGTCCACGACGCGAGCCGATCGGTTCTGGCTGCTGGCACTCGTGGCGCTGAGTTTGATAGCGCGTTTGTTCCGCATCGATCATCAAACCCTGTGGCTTGACGAGGTCTTGACGCTGCAACGCATTCACCTCGACCTGGGCGGTCTGGTTGCTGACAGCTTTAGCAATCGGCACATGCCCACTTATTTCCTGCTGTTGCGGTTGCTGTCGTGGTTCTTTGGTCCGGGCGATGCCTGGGTGCGCATTCCGTCCGCGCTGTTCGGTGCCATGTCGGTAGGCATGGTGTACGTCATTGCATCCCGCATCGGCAGCCGCAACGCGGGTATCGTCGGCGGCTTGCTGATGGCGCTGTCACCGCTGCAAGTGCAGTACGGACAGGAGGCGCGCTCCTATACGTTGGTCACTCTGCTGGTCACGGTCGCGCTATGGGGGTTGCTGCGGCTTGCGCAGAACCCACCACGTGCGGCCCTCGACATGCGCCGCGTAGATGCCGAACGCATGGGATGGGCCACCTACGTGCTTGGTACCATTGCGGCCTTGGACGTGCTTGGCGATGCCGCGCCTTGGTTGATGGCTTCCAATCTTTCCTTGTGGCTGATCTGGCGCAGCCTTGCACCATTTTCGGAAACGCGCGTCACGTTCGGTCGTTATTGGCTGTGGAGCAATGCGGCGATCATCGCTTGCACCGTACCGTTTTATGCGGCGGTCTTCGCATTCAGTGACGGCCACATGCTGCAGAAATTCGATTGGATTCCACCGCTGAGCTGGCAGCACACGTGGGTGGTGGCGGGCAGCGTTTATCTGATGCGCATGCTGGCGGTGATCAAGTTCGATCTGATGCATACCGCGGTGCCGTTGCTTGGCACGCTGGTGGCATTGGCCGGATGCGCCGGCATGTTTCGTATGCACAAGCGGCTGGAGGGGCGCGTGTTGTTGCTGAGCATGCTGGTGCTGCCGCTGCTCATACTGAGTGTTTCCTTGTTCAAATCGATGCTCTTGCCACGCTATGTGCTGTGGAGTGCGGCGCCATTCTTCGTGCTGGCGGGCCTGGGTGCGGACCTGCTGCCACGTCGTATCTTGTTCATGGCTACTGCGCTGCTAGTCCTGCTGGGCGTAGTGAACCTGGGACCGGTCTATCGCATGGAAACCAAGCCGCGCTGGGATATGGCGGCGGCCACACTAACGGCCAACGTGCGGCCTGGCGATACCGTGTTCACCGCCGATCCCAATGCACCCACCATGCTTTCATCACTGAAGCCGAAGGGTGAGCTGCCGCTCGATGCGACCGCCATGGTGACGTCGCAACTCGACGAAGCCCTGGCTCGCTGGCGGCAAGGTAGCCGTGTATGGGCAGTCAGTGGACGATCGGCACTCGGTCAGCGCGAAGACCTGATGGATTTCAAAAATCGCATCGGTGCGCTGGGTACGCCGGTAGTGGAAATTCCGCAAGGCAAGGAAATCACCATACTGATGTTTCCGGCGCCCGACGAAGGCGAAGCGAACTAAGGTTGCGTAGGCTGGGATGAAATCCCAGCATCTGGTGTTGACATACGAAGCTTGGATTTCATCAGCGGTATTGCTGATGGCACTGCTGGCAAACCTGATCCACCGGCTTGAGTGCTGCGGCCAGGGCAGGGCAATCCGCGGGTGCCGACTGGGCGGCCGTCTGCAAGGCGGTGTGCAATTTGCCGGCCAGATCCTTGAAGGGCTGCGGCGCATCCGGAAAGGCGGCGGGGATATCCGTGGCGATCATTTGCATGTGCTGCAGCTGATCGAGGTTCGCCGTCGCGTCGCAGTGCTGGCCTTTCACCGCCTGCTGCAGCTGGTGGCGATGAAAGCCCATGGTCACCATCAATGCCTCCGGAAATGGGTTGCGCTCGCTCAACGCGCGCATGGCAAACACGGTGCCGAGGATGCCGATAACCAGACCCAGCACGATCAAAAGCGCTGTGCGCATTGCTTGTCCTCTCCGAAGGTATGGGCTCCGCAGGATACCTGAACTGCCTTTATCGTCCCTTAGGCCGGTTAAAATAAGCCGGTCCTTTTGAGCCAGGTATCAGCGTGAATCCTTGCGTTCCTGACACGGCAGCCGGTGGTTGCCCATGAGCGGTGCATATCCCTCCGAGCGCTTCGATGGCGTTGAGCGTCTGTACGGCACGGGCAGCGTGGCGAAGCTGGCACAAAAACATGTTTGCGTGATCGGCATCGGCGGTGTCGGTTCCTGGGCCGCCGAAGCATTGGCGCGCAGTGGCGTCGGCAGGCTCACCCTGATCGATGCAGACGAAGTGTGCGTGTCCAATACCAACCGCCAGTTGCACGCGTTGGACGGCGAGTACGGCAAGCCGAAGGTGGGCGTGATCGCCGCGCGCGCGCATGCCATCAATCCCGCCATCCGCCTGGAAGCGATCGAACGGTTTCTTACACCCGCGACGCTGGATGAATTGCTGGATCGCGGCTACGACGCCGTGCTGGATGCCTGCGATACGTTCCGCGTGAAGCTGGAGGCGATTGCCTGGTGCCGACGCCGCAAGCTGCCGATGGTGACGGTAGGTTCCGCAGGCGGACGCACGGATCCCACGCAGATTCGTGTGCGCGATCTGTCGCGCACCGAACACGATGCGATGTTCAGCCTGATTCGCAAAAAACTTCGGCAAGATTTCGGCTTCCCCCGTAATCCAGATCGCTATTTCGGTGTATCGGCGGTGTATTCGCTGCAGAACGTGCAGTATCCGCAGCCGGATGGCACGGTATGCGGTACGCGTCCGCCGGGTGGCGATTCTTTGAATCTTGCCTGCGGTGGCGGTTTGGGGGCAGCGACGCATGTCACCGGTGCGTTCGCGTTTGCGGCGGTGGGGAAGGTGATGGAGAAACTGTTGGAGAAAGCCTGAAAAAACCGTCCAGGATTTTTCGAGCTTGTCTTAAGCCGCGTCGATCAGGCGAAAGCCGGTGCCTGGTGACTTTGAGGATCTAAAAAATCGCTGGGTCCCGGCTTTCGCCGGGACGGCGATTCACGGCTTTTTTGGAGAGTCCAGGGGACGAAGGCAACACCGATGAGTTCCGGGCATGGCGCAAGGCAGTGCATGCACCGCGGAAGTAGTGGTGGTTATCCGTGCATTGCTTGCGTAAGGATGGCCAGCCCTTCCTCCAGCACGGTATCTTCGATGGTCAGCGGGAACAGGAAGCGGATCACGTTGCCGTAAGCGCCGCATGTCAACAGCAGCAGTCCGCAGGCCTGTGCGCGCTGCTGCACTTGCTTGGCAAACGCAGGATCGGGCTGCCCGTTGGCTTGCATGAATTCCACGGCCACCATGGCACCGGGGCCACGGATATCCGCAATCTGGGGCACGTGCTCGCGCAGCTTTTGCAAGTGTTGCTTCAGGTACAGGCCGAGGCGTTCGGCGCGAGTACAAAGCTGCTCTTCTTCGATCACGTCGAGCACGGCATGTGCGGCGGCAATCGCCAGTGGGTTGCCGGCATAGGTGCCACCGAGGCCGCCAGGAGCGGGAGCGTCCATGATCTCCGCGCGACCGATCACACCCGACAGTGGCATGCCGCCAGCAAGGCTCTTGGCCACCGTCATCAGGTCCGGCAGCACGTCGTAATACTCCATGGCGAACAGCTTGCCGGTGCGGGCGAAGCCGGTCTGTACTTCATCGGCGATCAGCAGGATGCCGTGCTGGTCACAGATATCCCGCAGTGCTTGCATGAATTCCAATGGTGCTTGATAGAAGCCACCTTCGCCCTGTACGGGTTCCAGGATGATCGCGGCGACTTGCCTGGCATCGATGTCCGCCTTGAAGAGCTGGTCGATGGCGCGCAGCGAATCGGCCGCGCTCACGCCGTGCAGCGGCACCGGCGCCGGTACATGGAACACGCTGCCGGGGAAGGGGCCGAAGCCGGACTTGTAGGGAGTGACCTTGCCGGTGAGCGCCATCCCCATGAAGGTACGGCCATGGAAACCACCGCTCAGCGCAATGACACCAGGACGGCCCGTAGCGCAGCGCGCGATCTTGATGGCGTTTTCCACCGCTTCCGCACCCGTGGTGAAGAACGCGGTTTTCTTGGCATGCGCGCCCGGCGCCAGGCGATTCAGGCGTTCGGCCAGCGCCACCGAGCTTTCATATGGCACCACCTGGTAGGCCGTATGGGTGAAGCAGTTCAACTGCGCTTCGATCGCCTTTAGAACGCGTGGATGACGATGGCCCACATTGAGTACGGCAATGCCCGAGCCGAAGTCGATATAACGGCGGCCTTCCACATCCCACAATTCGGCGTTGCGCGCGTGCTGGGCGTAAATGGGAAAGCCGATACCTACGCCACGCGGGGCCGCGGCTGCGCGGCGTGCGTCGATATCGGCGTTGCTGGCTGACGCGGATGTGTCTTGAGTGTTTCGTTTTTGCTGGCTGGCTTGGGGCATGAGAAGGTCTCGACGGGGGAGGGGCGTAGATGAGTGGCGGAGGATCAGGTGCCGTCCATGCGGTAGCCCGGGTGGGCGTGCGCTGCGCTGCGCGCACGTTCGACCTGCATCATGTCCAGCACGACATCGAGCACGGCTTCGTGCTCGTTGGAGGCGAGTGCGAGGGTTTCGCCGAATGGATCGGCGGCATGACTTTCACCGCTGAATTGGTATTGCTCGCCCGCGCCGACGCGATTGGCCATCACGATGAATACCTGGTTGTCCAGTGCACGCACCGGCACGGCGTGACGATGCATGGGACCATAGGGATGCATCAGGCCATCGACCAGCACAATCAGTTCCGCGCCATGGCGTGCGAGCTTGTAGGACGGTGCGGGGAATTCGATATCGAAACAAATCAGCAGGCCGACCTGGATGCCGTGCCACGTGCACACGGGAAATGCCGTGCCGGCTTCGAAGACGCCTTTGTCCGAGTCATACAGGCAGGACTTACGATAGTGAAGCAGCACACTGCCGTCGGTATCGATCAGTACTACGCTATTGAAATAGTGGCCATCGCCAACTTCGGCGAAGCCGATCGCCACGCTTACTTCAGCGTTGCGCGCCGCTATGCGTACGGCCGAGATGGATGAACCATCCAGCGGCTCGGCGAGCTTTTGCACGGTATCGATCGTGGGAAAACCACTTATGCAGGTTTCCGGAAACACCATCAGGTCGGTCTTGCCCGCACTTGCTGCGATCATGTCCAAGACCTTGGCAAGATTGCCTGCCACATCGCCATCGACCAGTGCGGGTTGAATCAAGCGAATGCGTGGCGCTTTCATGGTGCGTGTTCCTTTGAGGCAAAACCGTCAAGCTCAATGCGGCGGATGACTTCTTCCTCGGCGTGCAGATCGAGGGAAAGCGCCAGCAGCAGGTAGACAACGCCAGCCACCACCAGCCCAACCAGCCACGCGATGTCGACGCCTTCCAGTTTGCGTGCGAAATAGCCGACGAAAATTTCCTGCTGGCCGCTCGCATCGGCGATGTAGAAGAACGGAACCATGGCGACAAAGCCAATCAGGTAGGCGGCAATGCCGCGCATCTGCCAAGCGCCGTAGATGCCGCGCGGCGTGAAGAAATGCGGGATGGCGTAACGTCCCTTGCGTACGAAGAAGTAGTCGACCAGGTTGACCGCGGTCCAAGGCACCAGGAAATACAGCAAAAGGAGCAGAAAGGTATGCAAAAGCGCAATGGCATTGCCCTTGATCGACAAGGTGCAAGCGAGCAGCACGATGCTGATGGCACCAATAGCCATGACGCGATGGCGACTTGTGGGCTGGATGCGTTTGATGGAGTCCACGCCGGTCAGCACGGTCAGCATGGCGCTATAGGTGTTGAGCGAGATGATCGGCAGAAAGCCCAGCACCGAGACAACGACCACGACGTTACCGAAACCGGGAAAGAGCGTATCGCCTACCTGGTTCAGTGAAGCCAGGGCGTCGCTGACGTGCAATCGCTCCGCGAGCCATGCGCCAAGTCCGATCATCCAGGCGCCGGACAGCGAGGCGCCCAGGAAGATGGTGGCGATCAGCTTCTTCGGGCAAGTGTGCTTGGGCAGGTAACGCGAATAATCGGATACATAGGGCGCGTAGGAGATGTTGTAGCCGGCGGCGATCGCGAACTGAGTAAGGAAAGCGATGCCCTTGAAGCCAAGGGCCGGTTCCGAGGCTGGCCCAGCAGAATTGCTGCCGAACATCAGCGCCAGAGTAACGATGACGTACAACGGCAGCGTGGCCATCAGGGTCCAGCTGAATACCCTGTGCATCAGGTCGTGGCCATAGATCGACAGCAATGCCCCGGTCACAACCGCCATCGTGGCTACGATCTTTGGATCAAAGCCGAACACGCTCTTCAAACCTTCCATGATCAGCGTGACGTTTACGACGTTGAAGCCCACGAATACGAACAACGTGGCGAGTAGCGCAAGGATCACGCCGCGATAGCCGAACTGCGCACGCGACTGGATCATTTGCGGAAGGCCCATTTGCGGTCCTTGTGAACCGTGGAAGGCCATGAAGATGGTGCCGAACATGATGCCGAGCGCGCCAGCCAGGGTCGTCCATGGGGCGGACAGGCCCATGCTTGGACCGACGAAACCGATGGAGATGGTGAAGAAATGAAAATTGCCCAGAAACCAGAATGGTCCCTGGCTGCCAAGCCGCGCGTGCCGCTCGTTTTCCGGTACGTAATCGATCGAACGGCTTTCTATCTGTGCAACGGTGGAGTGGTTCATGGGCACATCCTTGGCGCAGGTCCGGCAGGGTTGGGTTTCAGTCGCGCCGTGGCACGCCAGGCATGACACACAGCAATTCGTAGGCGAGATTCGCTGCAAGCAAGGCGGTATTGCCATGCGGGTCGTAGGGTGGTGAGACTTCCACCACGTCAGCGCCGACTAGATCCAGACCCCACGCACCACGAATCACTTCCAGCGTTTGCGGCACGGTCAAGCCTGCGATTTCAGGCGTCCCGGTACCCGGGGCGTAGGCCGGGTCTATGCCATCGATATCCAGCGTGAAATAGACCGGGCCACCACCCACCTTCTCGCGAACTTGCTCCATGAGCGGCTCCAGCGAGCGACCCCAACACTCTTCCGCCTGCACCACGCGAAAGCCTTGGTTGCGGCACCAATCGAAATCTTCGGCGGTATAGCCAGTGCCACGCAGACCGATCTGCACGACGCGCGTGGGATCGACCAGATGCTCTTCAACCGCACGGCGAAAGGTCGTGCCGTGTGCGATCTTTTCGCCGAACATCAGGTCATTGACGTCTGCATGGGCATCGATGTGGATCAATCCGATTGGGCCGTGGTGTTTGCGCAAGGCGCGGAGAATGGGAAGCGTGATCGTATGATCTCCGCCAAGCGCGATCGGTCGGCAGCTTGCTTCGGCGATATGGTGGAACGCCCGTTCGATGCGTGAGACAGCATCCGAAAGGTTGTAGGGATTGACTGCAACGTCACCCAGGTCCGCGACGCGAAGTGCATCGAAGGGCGCGGCGCGCGTGGCCATGTTGTAAGGCCGCAACAGCACGGATTCGCAGCGTATCTGGCGCGGCCCGAAACGTGTGCCGGAACGGTTGGACGTTCCCTGATCCAGTGGAACACCAATGAAGCCGATATCCAGTTTTGAAGGGTCGCTCACTTCGGGCAGTCGCATCATGGTGGCGATGCCACCGAAGCGTGGCATGTCGTTGCCACCGAGCGGTTGGTACAAGTGATCAGACATCGTTGCGCTCCTGCGGCTTCGTCGACGGTTCGGCACACATTCAGCGCGGTCATGCACGGAACGTGTTCCTTGTCCCTGATCCTATGGCGGCATTACGGTCGCTTCCATCGCCAATGCAATGTATTTACATTGATGGCGATCGATGTATCAAAGGACTGAAAACATGCTTGGCAATGTGTCCGATCTGGATTTGAGACTTATCCGAGTTTTTATCGCGATCGTGGATGCGGGCGGCCTGTCAGCTGCTCAATCCACACTCAACGTTGGTCAATCCACCTTGAGCAGTCAGCTCGTTACGCTGGAAACACGCCTCGGCTTCCGCCTGTGTCGGCGCGGACGTGCAGGTTTTTGCTTGACGGCAAAAGGGGAGCGCTTCGCGCAGCTGGCGCGCGATCTATTGGCGGCGGTTGGTGAGTTCAGCACGCAGGCGCGTCATCTGGATCGCAAATTGGTCGGCACGCTGCACGTTGGGCTGATCGGCCATGTCTCGATCGATATGAACGTGCGTATCGCACAAGCCATTGCCCGCTTTCGGGAAAGAGACGAAGCCGTGCAGTTCAATTTCTTTGTGCGTTCACCCGAAGAGCTGGAATCGCAGTTGCTCAGTGGACAATTGCAGCTGGCGGTCGGCTACTTCTGGCACCGCTTGGCCGCGCTGCAATACATGCCGCTGTTCGCAGAGCGACAGCGGGCCTATTGCGGCCGCGGGCATCCGTTGTTTGATGGTACCGACGAGGTGATGGCGGAGGCGTTGGAAGACTATGAATGGACCTGGCGCAGTTATCCGTTGCCTGAAGCGAGTAGGTTGCTGCCGTCATCCGCGATCACGGCGGTCACCGATGATATGGAGGCCGCCGCCGTGCTGATCCTTTCGGGTCGTCACCTGGGCTATCTGCCCGAACACGTTGCTGCGCCTTATCTTGCGGCGGGCTTGCTATCACCGGTAAGCGCCAAAATGATGCAATACGACGTGCAGTTCCATGTCGCGACGCGCAAGCGTGAAAGTCTGGATGACGTTGTCGCGGCGTTTCTGGAGGATTTGTTGCAGGTACCTCGCGTGTCGAAGCATGATGTTTGATGCGATCGATGTCACATAAGACAGGGTGCCTTTGACGTAGTTTTCGCAGCGTCGTTTCTACGATTGTCAACAAAGAGTGTTCATCGTGTCGCGAGTCCCTTTGCGACAGTGGAAGCCGAGTCGAGTTGTTGCCGGCCGGCAAGCTGAGGATGTAAGTCCTGCCAGCGTCAAGAAAGCAAGCGTGACATAGAGGTTTCGATTAGCCAGCGGCGTCCAGGCAGGATGGCTTGTGTGCGTGGTAAAGGCGATCCGACACGAAACGGGTTCGGATCAAGACATGCTTCATCATCTCAGGAGAGAGCTCATGTCATCGATTCCTTCGCGCAATCGGCATACCCCCAAGAAACGGGGCTTGGCAGATCTGGTCACAGCGTTAATTCCCGATTTTCCGTTTGATTACGGTGCATTTCTCAAAGCGGTGGAAGATGGAAACAAAGCGTCGTTGTTTTCGCTTCCGGAAGCGGAAAAGAGCAAGAGAGTCCTTGTGGTAGGGGCTGGTGCGGCAGGGGCGGTGGCCGCGTACGAACTGCTGCGGATGGGGCTCAAGCCCGTTTTAGTGGAGGCTTCCGATCGCTACGGCGGTCGCATGCATGCTCACCATTTGGGCGAAGGCGCGCAGGAGGTCATCGCAGAACTGGGATGCATGCGTTTTCCCGCTTCAGGAAGAGCAGCCAAGCATTACTTTACAAAACTTGGCATGTGGGAGAACGGAGAGGATTTTCCAAACCCCGGCAGCGAAGCGGCGGGAAGCACGGTCGTCGACTATCAAGGAAGGCAGGTTTATTACGAGGCCGGAAGCGATGACTATCCTATTCCCTCAGAGTATGTCCAGCTCGAGGAAGAGATGTTCGGCGAAGATGGCTTTCTCAATCGGAAGCCGACGAATCTCTACGAAATGTGGGATTGCATGACGGGGGAGATCGATCCAGTTAAGCAAGAGACAATAAAACAAATATGGAACGACTTGCTGACGAAGGAGAAATGGGATGACATCAGCTTCTACGAAGCACTGACCCGAATTTCTGGGTGGGGGCCAGACAAGATCAATCTCTTCGGACAGATCGGTTTTGGGACAGGCGGATGGAATACGGACTATCCCAATTGCATTCTCGAAGTGATGCGGGTGCTTTACACCAGCCTGGACGTCGATCATCGGTTGATGCGTGATGGTACTTCTACTTTGCCGCGTATGCTCATTATGAGTACGCCCGAGCAATTGGGGGATTATTCGGATCCGGCGACTGCAGACAAGAGCGTACAAGATACAAGTCGGGAAATTCTGCGGCAATATTTTGGCGATTCAGACGATTTGACAAACAAGGAAGTCAGGCATGTCAGTCGGAATCTCATTACTGGCAAGCTGGATGCACTTGTTCACGACACCCGCCCAGGCGCTGCCGTGGATAACGCCAGAATGGCGTTCGATGCGGTCATCTACACACCGCACGTGCGCATCCTGGATAAATTTCGACACTACGGTACGCCATCGGAATACCGGCAAAGTACCGTGCTGCTCAGTCAGCAGCTGTGGGAGGCGATCGAGTACACGCATTACATGCAATCATCGAAGATTTTCATGGCTACGAACAATCCGTTCTGGAAGGAACGTCTTCCTCCTGGCGGCGAGAATGATCCGCTCGGTAGGTATCCTATGAGCGTAACCTTGTCAGACCGTCTGACCCGCGGTACTTATCTGGTCAATTACGAAAACAATCAGAACACGAGCGGGGCCAAGGGCTGCGGTATTTTCCTCTCCTACACTTGGAACGACGATTCGTTGAAGTTTCTTGGCGATCGCAATATGCCCGCAGCGCTGCTGACACACGCGAACATGTGCCGCACCGTATTGCAGGATATCTACAGAAACATCAACCCCAATCTCAATTTGGCCGATCGTCTTGCCGACGGTGGTGACGTAGAAGCGGAGATCAATTGGGAAAACGATCCGCTTTATCTAGGCGCTTTCAAGATGAATCTGCCCGGACAATATGAGTATCAGCGGCGCTTGTTCTCGCAATTTATGGCAGGCGTGAATGACGACGGCGTTCTGCAGCCAGGCTATGACGGCCCAGCTGGCTTTGTGCTGGCGGGCGATGACATATCCTGGGTGGCTGGGTGGGTTGAGGGTGCGATTACGTCGGCGGTCAATGCAGTGAACAAAATCGCCGTGCTGTTTGGCGGGGGCGATTGGCCCGATGGCAAGCAGTTCGAGGGACCGATTACGCAATGGAAAGAGCTTAAACCCATTGAGCTGCCTAGTCCTAAAGTGGATGCTCGTAAGCAACCCCATCCATCCACTCGGCCTGAGCCCAGCGAGGCGCTTTAACCAAGGCTCCAAAAATAGCGAGCGGCCGAGTGCTGGATGCCTGCGATGCCTTCGGTGTCAAACTGGAGGCGATTGCCTGATGTCGACGCCGCAAGCTGCCGATGGTGGCGATAGGTTCCGCTGGCGCGCGCACCGATCCCACGCAAATCCACGTGCGCGATCTCTCGCGCACGGAGCACGATGCCATGTCTAGCTTGATACGCAAAAAGCTTCGCCAGGATTTCGGCTTTCCACGTCACCCGGATCGCTACTAAAGACAAGCTTCATCTTCCAAGGAGAGAGACAGATGGCTTACATCAAAATAGACAATCGTGACCCTCGCTACGCCACCCTGCAGAAAGGGTTCAATTTGCGTTGGCCCCATAACAATCTTGAGGGGCGAGCTTCTCCCTATGGCGCGACTTTCATCTATATATGCTCGACGGAGCTTGACATTATCGAGGCCGCAAAAGATGCGCTTGCGGTGGAACATGGGCGCATAACCGTACGAAGTGGCGGCCACTGCTACGAAGGTTTCGTCTCCAATCGCATGCCGGGTGATCACAATGAAGTTCTGTCCATTCTCGACATCGGCCTGATGACTGGCATGGACTATAAGGAAGATGGGGGTGTTGCTTCTCCTATTTTCGGGAATCTGCCATTTAGCTACAAATTCCGTGTTGCCGCCGGTAACCAGAATTGGAACGGTTATCTTGCCCTTTACAAAGAAACCGGCAAAACCATCCCGGGTGGGTCCTGCTACTCAGTTGGAGCTGGTGGACATATTTGTGGGGGAGGGTATGGTTTTCTATCCCGCATGCACGGGCTTACATGCGACTGGCTTGCCGGCGTGGACATATTGGTTCCGGAGGAGAGCGGGAAGGGACTGAGGGCAGTGCATGTTTCACGTGAGAGTACGGAGCAAGACGGGCTCGACCTATTCGCTGCATGTTGTGGAGCCGGTGGTGGGCAGTTCGGGATCATTACGAGCTATTACTTCAAGGATCTGCCCGAGGCTCCGCGGGAAGTTCTTTGGCTGCCCTTGGAGTTTCAGCTAGCCGACAAAGCTTCGCTCGGCAATGTGTTGAGGGCTTACTACCAGTGGTTTGATGAAAAGCAGACCGCACAGGATACCTGGGGTTTGGCCACCAAGCTTGAGTTACGGCACTTCAATTCATACCTTGGGCATCCATTATGTCGACCGGCATGGAGGGGTGAATAACCAGGAACCGTTCGAGGATTTCGTCCAAACTATGCTGGATGTGATTCCTAATGCTCGGGAGTTGCTGACGCCACCTGAGGTTTATCACATCCCGCGTGGTATCGATCCTGCGGGACGCCGCATCAACAGCATCCAAGATGCGCTGAAAATTACCAGGACCATGGATTGGCTACCTTTCACCCAACTGGTGAATGGTTCTGGCCCCAATCAACGCGGACGATACAAATCGGCTTACCAGAAGGGCAATTTCACTGAGACCGTCATTGATGGTATCTGGGCCGCGCTCACGAGCGACGATCCTGAAAACTACCAGACCCAAAGCCTCATACAGATCCAGTCCTACGGCGGACAAATCAATGAGGCAAATGACGATATTATGCAAAACAGCTCCGTCGCTCAAAGGTCATCAGTGCTGAAATGGCAGCCGCAGACCTACTGGACGGAGCCGGATGAAAAAACAGATAGGGAACACGCCCGATGGATACGCAATCTGTTTTTGCAAGCGTTTGCTGAGTCCGATGGTATTCCGTTGGATAGCAACTTTGAGGGGTGTTATTTGAACTATCCCGATCTCGATATGACTTACAATCGTGGTCTGCCAGACGAAGGAAAGAACCCGTACTGGCGAAAAATCTATTTTCCTGATGACAAAATCGAAACGAGGTTGAGGAACACCAAGCGGCACTGGGATCCTCTAAACGTCTTCAGAAACGAAATGTCTGTACCGCTTACGGATCCGAAGGCCACTAAATCAGCATAGTGAACGTTTCGCTCTCACCTGTTGAAGGGGCATGACAGTGCCCTGCCAGCAGCTGACGTTACGCATCCAGGCGCTCGACCTTTCCAACCAGCAGCACATATGACAGGGTGCCAAGCACTGCCATCGCAGCGATATAAGTGATGGCTCTCGAAAAATCCGCGCCAGTCACGAGAAAACCGATCACCAGCGGCGTGACGACTGCCGCCAGATTGCCGATCAGGTTGAACACGCCACCCGTCAGTCCGATAAGCCGCGCAGGGGCAAGCCCGGATACGAGCGACCAGGTAATGGATGCGAAACCATTCCCGAAAAACGCGATGGACATGAAGACAATGACCCACTCCGTCGACTGTGCGTAGTTGGCGCCGATGATGGACGCCGAGATCAGCAAGCCCGCGATAATCGGCAGCTTGCGTGCCGAGCCTTGCGAAACGCCTTTGCGGATCAGCCAGTCCGACAGCAGCCCTGAGCTCAATACGCCAATGAAAGCAGCCAGGAACGGCAGCGACGCCAGAAAGCCAGACTTGATGAAGTCCATGCCGCGATACTTCACCAGATAGGTGGGAAACCAGGTGAGAAAGAACCAAAGCGTCGAATTGACGGCAAACTGGCCGATATAAATTCCCCAAAGTTTGCGTCGGCCCAGGACAAATCCGAGATCGCGCCATGAAGATGTGCGGTTCGCCTCTGCGGCAGGTTTGGTATCGCCAATATCGACCAGGCCGCCGCCGTTGCGGATGACTTCGATCTCCGCTTCATTGACGCCAGGAAATGCGCGCGGCTCGCGATAGATGGCGTACCACAGCACGCCCCAGACAATACCTGCCAGGCCGGTGGCGACGAATACCATGTGCCAGCCTATCGCCGTCAGCAGCCATGCCAATACGGGCGTAAGGAAAGCGAGGCCAACAAATTGGCCCGATGTGTAGAAGCCGATCGCCGTAGCGCGTTCGCGGTTCGGAAACCACGCCGTTACGACACGGTTGTTGATCGGATAGGCCGGCGCTTCCAGCGCGCCCACTGCAAGACGAAGCACGAACAGCGCAACGAATGACCCGGCAAATCCGAGAAATACGGTGGCGGCAGACCACAGGATAAGTGCGACGGCATAGAGCACTCGCGGAGAAACGCGGTCGACCAGCCAGCCACCTGGAATCTGCATGAGCGCATAGGTCCAGCCGAACGCCGAGAACACCAGCCCTGCATGCACTGGGTCGATATCCAACTCGCGGAATAATTCCGGTGCGGCGATCGAGAGATTGCTGCGGTCAAGATAGTTGATTACGACCGTTACAAACAGCAGCGCCATGATCACGAAGCGCTTTCGGGTTGGCACCATCGTGCCTGCTGCCGCGGCGGATGGCGAGGATGTTGATGGTGAAACAGGCTGTGCCGATGATGTGCGTTTGTCCATGAGTGCTGTCCTTGTCGCTATTGACCGGTCGGTGACCGTGGCGCGTGAGCGGCTTTTTTCTATATCCCGCTGTTGCAGTGACGTCAATATGGGGATGCACCATTTGTCGCGTTGCATGTGCTGTGCATGATTTTCTTGAAGACCTGCATTGGCTGAGATGGGACGACGATTAGTACGAATAAGCCAGCGCAGTCGTACTTATCTTTCGTCTCGTTTTTTGCGCGCGCAGCGGTCTCTGCCGCAAAGCAGCACTGCAACGATAAATCTCCTACATCCAGTGATGGGCAAATCTGACTGTAGCATCCTGCTTGGTGCGGCAACGATGACGCTTTGATTTTTTATTGCCAGGTTGGCCGCAAGCCATAGCAAGAGACGTGCATGGGTGCGGCAGCCAATACGTTTGGACACGTTGCGCACGGGACACAAGGATGAAAGTGGATCGCTCAGAATTTCATATCAAGGCAGCTTGTATCGCCATCGTATTTTCATTCGCAGGGATGGTGCCGAAAGCATCGGCGGAGGTCGCGTTTCATCCCTCTGAAAAAACGTCGATCTCGCTTTATGGTGTGCTCGACATGGCAAAGGCTTATTCGAGCAATCAAGGTGGTCGCTCAAATATCTATACCAGCCAGGGCAGCCTGACCGCCAACAGGATTGGTTTGCTCGGGAGCGCGGACCTAAGCGCTGATACGCAGGTGATGGTCCGGCTTGAAAGCGGCTTCGATGCCATAACCGGAAAGTTCGGCACACCCGGCTATCTGTTCAACCGCCAGGCATTTGTCAGCGTAAAGAACGAACGATACGGCACGCTTAACCTTGGCCGCCAATACACGCCGTACTTCCACTACACCGGAGCGCTCGGCCTGGCACCGGCGCTCACTGCTGCCACCGGGGCTCATCCCGGCGACGTCGATGCTATGGACGCAACATTGCGCTTGAACAACTCGCTTACTTACACGTTACCCAAGTTCGGTGGCTGGCAAGCAGGTGTGCAATACGGCATGAAAGGTGCCACTGGCCATCTTTCGCGAGGGAGTACGTTGAGCGCGGCCGTGCGTTATGACTATCAAGCATTTTCCTGGTCAGCCGGATACATCGGCCTCAGCAACATTCCGGAGCGCAAGGCGATTGCCACGTATGCCAATAACGCCCCGATCAACCGTGGTTACAATTCCGCGGATAGCTCGCGGATCCTTGCTACGGCGGCGCGCTATACGTTTGACAAGCAGATGGTTGGCCTTAGTTATTCGAATGTTCAATACCGACCCGACGCGGCGACGTCGCTTTTCAGGGAAACGGCGGTGTTCCACACGGTGGGTCTCATTTCCACTTACGCATTGACGCCGTCGTTAACGTTGGCCGGCGGGTATAGCTATACCGCTGAAGAAGCACGCAATGGCGTACGCGACCCGGCGCGCTACCATCAATTTTCCACCGGTCAACTGTATATGTTGTCCAAATACGTCGCGTTCTATGCCGTGCAGGGGTATCAAACGGCCGGCGGCAAGACCCTGGGCATGGTCAATGGCATGAGCGCCATCGTCGATGCGGTGGCGTCGGTCGGCGATTCGCAAAACGGCACGCCATCTTCCATGCCGCATCAGTTCGTAGCCATGTTTGGCGTGCGCTTCACCCTTTGAGCGACGGGAGGCCTTGGCCTCCCGTCCATGTGGATGGATCACCACCCCATGTAATGCCCGCCATTGATCGCCAGGTTCGCACCGGTGATCCAGCTGGCATCTTCGGTCGTAAAGAACGCCACGGCATGCGCGATTTCTTCCGGCTTGCCCAGACGGCCCACGGGAATCTGCGCCACGATCTTCTCGCGGACTTCTTCCGGCACAGCCATCACCATATCGGTGGCCACATAGCCGGGCGACACGGTGTTGACGGTGATGCCGAAGCGCGCATTTTCCTGCGCCAGCGAAATGGTGAAGCCGTGCATGCCGGCCTTCGCGGCCGCGTAGTTGGCCTGGCCGTACTGGCCCTTCTGGCCATTGATGGAGCTGATCTGCACGATGCGGCCCCACTTGCGGGTACGCATGTCCTCGATCACCGGGCGGGTGACGTTGAAGCAGGCGTTGAGGTTGGTGTTCACCACGTCCATCCACTGCTGGTAGGTCATCTTGTGGAAGGTGGTGTCGCGGGTGATGCCGGCGTTGTTGACCAGGATATCCACCGGGCCGACCTTGTGGTGAATGGCATTGATCATGTTTTCGCACGAAACCGGATCGGCGACGTCGCCCTGCACCAGGGTGACTTCAATGCCGTCCTGCTTCATGGCTTTGTGCCAAGCCTCGGCTTTGGTTTCGTCGCGGTAGTTCGTGACAACTTTGTGTCCCTGCTTGGCCAGGTAGCGCACGATTGCGGTACCAATGCCGCCAGTGCCGCCTGTGACGAGAGCCGTACGCTGGGTCATGCCTGTTCTCCTTGTAATGTCTGCGTAATGAAGTACCGCGCAACGCGCGCGAACCCGCTGAGGTTATACGCAGACATCATGAAGGCATAGCAGTTCTTGACGGCACGCCGAAGCTGCGCATCGGTTCGTTATACAAGGTTAAGCGGCGCGATGATCGCTGCATTGCGTCAATCGACGCGGATCGAAATGCTTGAGCGCTGCGTCCAGCAAATCGGATGGATGGATGGCTGTTTCCTCAGGCGTGACGCCCAGAAACGCGAGCGCGCGGCGCAGGCCTGGCATCGGGTCGGCGGGATCGACCTCGCGCGAGCGTTCCGACTTCGACAATTTGCGACCCTCGCCGTCCAGCACCAATGGCAGATGCAGGTAACGCGGCGTCGGCAAACCCAGGCAGCGCTGCAGCCAGATCTGTCGCGGCGTGGAATCGAGCAGATCGTTGCCGCGTACCACCTGGGTGATGCCTTGCCAGGCATCGTCGACCACACAAGCCAGCTGATAGGAATAGAAACCTTCCACGCGGCGGATCACGAAGTCGCCCACGCTTTCACGCAACTGCTGCTGCTGCGGACCCTGCAACTCGTCGACGAAGCGGATCGTTTCGTTCGGTACACGGGCGCGCCAGGCCGACTCACGCTGTGGATCGGGCGGAGCGATGCAGCGGCCGTCGCGGTGAGTGCCTCCCGCTGCCGCCAGGTCGCTGCGGCTACACCAGCAGGGGAAGACGAGGCCCGCCCGCCGTAGTTGCTCGAACGCGGCTTCATAGGCGGGGATGCGGGAGGACTGATAGACGACAGGTTCGTCCGCCTCCAGGCCGAACGCAGGCAAGGCGGCGAGGATGGCCGTCGCTGAGCCGGGCATCTCGCGCGGTGGATCGATGTCTTCCATCCGCACCAGCCACTGTCCCCCCGCATGGCGCGCGCACAGCCAGCTCCCGACTGCGGCAACCAGGGAGCCTGCGTGCAAGAGACCGGTGGGGGAGGGGGCGAAGCGTCCGCGATAGCTCATCGCGCCATTCTACGTAAGCTGACCGGGATGTCGGCGGCGGTGATACTTGATCAGTGTTGCCTTAACTCTTGAAAAACGGAGGTTTAGCCAGAATCTCTGGCGCTGGTTACCATCCAACATTCGGAAGAACACTTTAGGGACGACTATGCGCCGTATCGCACTTTTCCTCCTTACCAATATCGCGGTCCTGCTGCTGCTCAGCATCGTCTGCCACCTGTTCGGCATCGATCAGTGGGCAGCCATGCGTGGCTACGGCGGAATGGGCGGGTTGCTCGCCTACGCTGCGGTCTTCGGCATGGGGGGCGCGTTCATTTCGCTGGCCATGTCCAAGTGGATGGCCAAGATGACTACTGGCGCACGGGTCATTGAGCAGCCACAGAACGAGGCTGAGCGCTGGCTGGTCGACACGGTGGGCCACCACGCGCAGAACGCCGGCATCGGCATGCCCGAAGTGGCGATCTACGATGCGCCGGAAATGAACGCCTTCGCCACCGGCATGAGCAAGAACCACGCGCTGGTCGCGGTGAGTACGGGGCTTCTGCAGCAGATGGATCGCGAGCAAGTTGCGGCCGTGCTGGGTCACGAGATCGGCCACGTCGCCAACGGCGACATGGTTACGCTCACCTTGATCCAGGGCGTACTCAATACGCTGGTGATCGTCGCCGCGCGCATCGTCGGCCGCCTGGTCGACAGCTGGCTTTCCGGTGGCCGCGACAATCGTGAAGGCACCGGCATCGGCTACTTCGTCTCGGTGATGGTGCTGCAGCTGGTGTTCGGCCTGTTCGCTTCCATGATCGTGATGGCCTTTTCGCGCTGGCGCGAATTCCGTGCCGATGCCGCCGGCGCCAAGCTGGCCGGCCGTGGGGCAATGATCTCCGCGTTGCAACGCCTGCAGCTCAACCATGGCGAAAGCACCCTGCCCAAGACGATGGCCGCCTTCGGCATTTCCGGTCCATTGGCGCAGGGGCTGCAGCGCTTGTTCATGAGCCATCCGCCGCTGGATGAGCGCATCGCAGCGTTGCAGAAGCAGATGATGTAATGGGTTTTCTCCCCTCCCCGCCAGGGGAGGGGGCAGGGTGAGGGGCGAATCTCGCGACACCGCCGGATTCAGAGCGTCGCTTCGTTGAAGTCTGGGGGTAAATCGTTCTTCCTCACCCACTGCTCTCCTTGGGAGAGTTATTTTGTTTTTCCTTTTTAACCTGACCAACCTTCAACGACACCATGACCACGACCGCCGAAACCCGCAAATTCGAAGCCGAAGTCGCTCAGGTGCTGCACCTGGTGACGCACTCGTTGTACTCGCACAAGGAAATCTTCCTGCGCGAGCTGATCTCCAATGCATCCGATGCCTGCGACAAGCTCCGTTTCGAATCCATCGGCAAGCCTGAGCTGCTCTCCGGCGATGCCGAGCTGCATATCGACGTAAGCTGGGATGCCGACAAGCGCACCGTCACCGTGCGCGACAACGGCGTCGGCATGAGCCGCGACGAAATCGTCGCCAACCTGGGCACCATCGCCAGCTCCGGCACGCGCCGTTTCCTGGAAGCGATGAGCACGGAACAAAAAGGCGATGCGCGCCTGATCGGTCAGTTCGGCGTGGGCTTCTATTCGTCCTTCGTGGTGGCCGACAAGGTCACCGTGCTCAGTCGCCGTGCAGGCCTGCCCGCCAACGAAGGCGTGAAGTGGGAGAGCGACGGCAAGGGCGAATACGCGCTGGAGCAGATCGAACTGCCCGAACGCGGCACGGCAATCGTGCTGCATTTAAAGGCTGACGAGGATGATTTTCTTAAGCGCTGGGAGCTGCGCTCGCTGATTACGCGCTACTCCGACCATGTCGCATTCCCGATCCGCCTGCCGGTGGAAAAGGATGACAAGCCCACCGACGAGTGGGAAACCGTGAATGCCGCGTCGGCGCTATGGACCAAGCCCAAGAGCGAGATCAGCGACGAGGAGTACCAGAATTTCTATAAGTCGCTTGGCCACGATTTCAACGATGCGCTGGCCTGGACGCACAACCGCGTCGAAGGCAACCAGAGTTATATCACGCTGCTTTATCTCCCCTCGCAGCCGCCGTTCGAGCTGATGATGGGCGGCCGCGATGAGCGCAAGGGTTTGAAGCTCTATATCAAGCGCGTCTTCATCATGGATGCGGCCGAGCAACTGCTGCCCAACTACCTGCGCTTCGTGCGCGGCGTGGTCGATGCGGATGATCTGCCGCTCAACGTGAGCCGCGAAATCCTGCAGCAGAATCGCCAGCTGGAGCGCATCAAGGCCGCCTGCGTGAAGCGCGTGCTGGACCTGATCGAAAAGCTCGCCAAGGATGAGCCGGAAAAATTCATCGCTTTCTACAAGGCGTTCGGCAATACGCTCAAGGAAGGCATCGTAGAAGACCACGCCAACCGCGAGCGCATCGCCAAGCTGCTGCGCTTTGCCTCCACCAAGGGCGAAGGCAGCACGCAGAACGTGTCGCTGGACGATTACATCAGCCGCATGCCGGTCAGCCAGGACACCATCTGGTACATCACCGCCGACAGCCACGCCGCAGCCTCCGGCAGCCCGCAACTGGAAGCGTTCAGGGCCAAGGATGTCGAAGTGCTGCTGATGTCCGATCGCATCGACGAATGGATGCTGGGCAGTTTGAACGAGTACAGCGGCAAGAAGCTGCGCAACGTCGCCAAGGGCGAGTTGCCGCTGGATGAGGAAGCGAAGAAGCAGCAGGAAGAAGCAAGCAAGGCGGCCGAGCCGTTGTTGAAGAAGCTGAAGGATCTGCTCGGCGATCGCGTGGGCGACGTGAAAGTATCCGCGCGCCTCACCGATTCCCCATCATGCCTGGCCCTGTCCGACTACGAAATGGCACCGCATTTGGCGCGCCTGTTGCGCGAAGCTGGTCACGACATGCCTTCCAGCAAGCCGACGCTGGAGATCAATCCGCAGCATGCCTTGCTCAAGCGAGTGGAAAGCGAAAGCGACGACGGTAAGGCGAAGGATCTGGCCAATCTGCTGCTGGAACAGGCGGAGATCGCGGCGGGTGCGCCGTTGGCTGATCCGTCGGCGTTCGTGCAGCGTTTGAATCGGGTGTTGTTGGGTTGATTGATGATGCGCTCGCTTCATCCGGCATCGCAGATGGGTGAGAGATAAGTTGTCTCCTGGCCGTCATTCCCGCGAAAGCGGGAATCCACTTTTGCTTTTGCATCAGCGCAAATGGACTCCCGCTTTCGCGCACTGCTGTCCGGGGAAAAATCGTTGCATTCGCCGTAACGCTTGATGGATCGTCGTCCCGGCGAAAGCCGGGACCCAGCGACTTGCATTTCGCCCAAGACACTGGGCCCCGGCTTTCGCTGGGGCGACGATTTTCGGTGCAATTGAATTTACGAGAAGAATTTTCGCCGTCGGGCTAGGTGTCGAGACCTAATCAATTAAAAAGATTTTCCCCGGACAGCAGTGCGCTTTCGCGGGAATGACGGCCAGGGGTTATGCAGCGATAAGATGCAAACGAGGCAGGTGCATGCCCCACACGACTGCCAGCAGGCGCATCAACAAAATCACCAGCACGCCTACGCTTACTGCGATGCTGCGCGGTATACCAAGTCGCTGCAAAACCACGTATGCCACGATCCCGATAATCGCCGCCGTCGCATAAAGATCCTGCTGAAAGATCAACGGCACCCGCGCGCTCATTACATCGCGCAACATGCCACCGGCGGTGCCGGTCATGGTTCCCATCAGCACGACGACCAGCCACGACAATCCCGCCGCTTCCGCAATCTGCGCACCGCTCATTGCAAACAGCGCCAGCCCCAAGGCATCGGCAATCAGGAAGCTTCGGCCGGGAGGTGGAAAGGCGGCGAGATAGATCATGGTCAACGCGGCCGCGATCAGAATCACCAGCAGGTAGCGTGCATCCTTCACCCAGAAAATCGGGTGACGATTGAGCAGTACGTCACGCAATGTGCCGCCCCCGATGGCGGTCAGCGCGGCCAGCGCGAGACCGCCGAGCAGATCCATGCCGGCGTGCGCCGCTACCAGCACACCGCTCACCGCAAACACCGCCACGCCAATCAGGTCCAGCAGATAGAGCAACATGCGGATTCCCCATGCGAATCAGGCTTGCCTCGGCACCTTGGCGCGCCCACCTATCCTGCATCCACCAAGGCCGTACGCTGATAATGCCACCATGAAACACACACCCGATGAAACGCTTTCCGAAGTCCGCGCCGACGTCTGGCTATGGGCTGCACGCATGTACAAGACACGCAGCCTGGCAAAACAGGCGATCGATGGCGGCAAGGTCGATGTGAACGGCGCCGGCTGCAAGGCCTCCAAGGCCCTGCACGTTGGCGACACCGTACGCCTGACGCGCGGCGAGGAACGACTGGAGCTGGAAATCCTGGCGCTTGCCGAGCTGCGGGGACCGGCCAGCGTGGCCCAGACGCTCTACCGCGAAACCGAGGCCAGCCGGCTTGCCCGCGAGCAGGCCCGTGAGCTGCGCCGCCTGAGCGGAGCAGGCTTGAATCGCCCCCCGACCCGGCCAAACAAGCAGGAACGTCGAGAACTGCGACGGCTTAAGGATTTTCCGTGAGCAGCACATCTCAGAAATCCGCGCCCATCTGCGTGATGATCTTTTCGCCAACGCAGGCAACCCGGGAGAGGTTGCCGCGATAAGCGATTAAAGGGGGAAACCAATGAGCGGTATCGATTTCTTCAAACGGTTGCTGGGCGGTCACGTACCGGAAGGCGCACACCACCGGCATCTCGTGCAAGCCGCGAGGGGTCTTCGCACGCTGGTGGTGGACGACTCGCCAACCATTCGCGCGGTACTCGGCAAGATGCTCGAGCAGGAAGGCTACGGCGTGCAGAAGGCCGTCGATGGCGAAAGCGCCCTCGAGCTGGCCAAGACCGAGCAGCCGGAACTGATTTTCCTGGACGTGGTGCTGCCGGGCATCAACGGTTTCGCGGTGCTGCGTGCATTGCGTCATGATCCGCTGACGCAACACATTCCGATCGTGATGATCAGCGGCAACCAGCAAGCCACCGAGCAATTCTATGTGCAGCGCTTCGGTGCCGACGACTTCATCAAGAAACCGTTTGGCTTGAGCGAAGTGCAGCAATCCATCGATCAACTGGTGCGCGCCGAACGCTTGCCGGCACGCGTGCCGGCACCGGCCTTGGTAACTGCCACCGTCACGCCGTACGAAGAGCTGCCCAGCACGCTCTCGGGCATGGCTGCCTGATTTCATCTCGTTCCCAGCGGTAACCGCCTGACTTCAGACGGAAACGCCGCAGCGTGAAAACGCTGCGGCGCTTTTTTTGTCGGCTGGGATGAAATCCCAGCTCCGGCACGCGCAAGAAAGCTGGGATTTCATCCCAGCCTACCTGCGATTACGCCAGGTCGAAGCGATCCAGGTTCATCACCTTGTTCCAGACGGCCACGAAGTCGCGGACAAACTTCTCTTGCGCATCCGAGCTTCCATAGACCTCCGCCAAGGCGCGCAACTGCGAGTTCGAACCGAAAACGAGATCGACACGCGTCGCCGTCCACTTGAGTTCGCCGGTCGTGCGGTCGCGTCCTTCAAATACGTCCTGCGCGCGCGATGCTGCTTTCCACGTCGTGCTCATATCCAGCAGGTTGACGAAAAAATCGTTGCTCAAGGTTCCCGGGCGCTTGGTGAAGACGCCGTGCCGTGTATGCCCGAAGTTGGTATCCAGCGCACGCATGCCGCCGATCAACGCGGTCATCTCGGGCGCGGTCAGCGTCAGCAGTTGCGCTTTGTCGACCAGCAGCACCTCGGCGGGAACGGAGAATTGGCCCTTGAGGTAGTTGCGGAAACCATCCGCCACTGGCTCTAGTACGGCAAACGATTCGACGTCGGTTTGTTCCTGCGAGGCATCCGTGCGTCCCGGGATAAAGGGAACCGTGACGTTGACGCCGGCATTGTTTGCCGCCTGCTCGATGGCGGCACAGCCACCCAGTACGATCAGATCAGCGAGCGACACCTGCTTGTCACCCGATGACGAGGCGTTGAAAGCCTGTTGGATGCCTTCCAGCGTCTTCAGCACTTTCGCCAGCTGCTCAGGTTGATTGACCTGCCAGTCCTTCTGCGGCGCGAGGCGAATGCGTGCGCCGTTAGCACCGCCGCGCTTGTCGGAACCGCGGAACGTCGAGGCCGAAGCCCATGCGGTGGAAACCAGTTCCGACACGGTGAGGCCGGAAGCCAGGAGCTTCGTTTTAAGCGCGGCAACATCCTGTTCGTCAATAAGCTTGTGATCGACCGCAGGCACAGGGTCCTGCCAAATCAGTGCTTCAGCCGGCACTTCCGGGCCGAGATAGCGCGCACGTGGGCCCATGTCGCGGTGCGTCAGCTTGAACCATGCCCGCGCGAACGCATCAGCAAATTCGTCTGGATTTTCCAGGAAGCGCCGCGAGATTTTCTCGTACGCCGGATCGAAGCGCAGGGCGAGGTCAGTGGTGAGCATCGACGGTGCATGACGCTTGGAGCGATCATGCGCATCCGGCACCGTGCCGGCGCCCGCGCCGCCCTTCGGCGTCCATTGATGTGCACCCGCAGGGCTCTTGGTGAGTTCCCACTCGTAGCCGAACAGGTTCCAGAAGAAGTTGTTGCTCCACTTGGTTGGCGAGCTGGTCCAGGTGACCTCCAGGCCGCTGGTGATCGCATCGGCGCCTTTGCCGGAGCCGAAGCTGTTCTTCCAACCCAGGCCCATTTCTTCGATGCCTGCTGCTTCCGGCTCGGGGCCGACGTGCGTTGCCGGGCCTGCGCCATGGGTCTTGCCGAAGGTGTGGCCGCCGGCGATCAAGGCGACGGTCTCTTCGTCGTTCATGGCCATGCGGGCGAACGTCTCGCGGATATCTTTCGCCGCAGCAAGCGGATCGGGATGGCCTTCCGGACCTTCCGGATTCACGTAGATCAGGCCCATCTGTACGGCCGCGAGCGGATTTTCGAGATCACGCTCACCGCTGTAGCGCTTGTCGCCGCCAAGCCAGGTGGTTTCGGTGCCCCAGTAGACGTCTTCTTCCGGTTCCCACACGTCCTCGCGTCCGCCGCCGAAGCCGAACGTTTTGAAGCCCATCGATTCCAACGCGACGTTGCCGGCAAGAATCATCAGGTCGGCCCAGGAAATGTTCCGCCCGTACTTCTGCTTGATCGGCCACAGCAGTCGACGCGCCTTGTCCAGATTGCCGTTGTCTGGCCAGCTGTTGAGCGGCGCGAAGCGCTGCTGTCCCGCGCCAGCGCCGCCACGGCCGTCACCGGTGCGGTACGTGCCGGCACTATGCCAGGCCATGCGAATGAACAAGGGGCCGTAATGGCCGAAGTCCGCCGGCCACCAGTCTTGCGAATCGGTCATCAGCGCATGCAGATCCTGCTTCAATGCTTTCAGGTCGACGCCTCTGAAAGCTGCGGCGTAGTTGAAGTCCTTGCCCATGGGATCGGATAAGGAGGAATGCTGATGCAGGAGTTTCAGGTTCAGCTGGTTCGGCCACCAATCGCGGTTGGTCGTACCGCCGGTCGCGTGGTGGAAAGGGCACTTTGCTGCGCTCGATGCGGCGGACCCTGCCGTCTCGGCAGTGGGAGTGACGGTGTTGACGTCTTCATTCATGGCTGAAGTCCTTTTGGTGGGAAGGGGGCTGGCGTCGGCTGGCTTCCGGGCCAATCTACGTGGACGTGCTTCTCCCGTGAATTGAATTGTTCTGATCCATTTCATAGGCATAGGCTATGACTCGCCTGTGCCGGGGAGATGCATTAATGGCCAGCGCGAGCGTCAGCCTGATGACAACTCAATCCGATGACGAGCCAATCAGTTCCAATGCCAAGTTTCGCGCTGCAAGCCGCATTTCGTCGGCGAACGCAGGGTTGTCGACGGTGCGCGCCAGCACCATGCCGCCAACGCAAAGCGCCGTGACAGCCAGGCTGCGTTGGCGGGCGCCGCGATCGGCTTCCCTATCCATGCCACGTTCCAGCATGTTGGCCATGTGCTCGACCAGGCATCGATAGGCTTGCCGCACCCGCGGTCCTGCGCGAGCCGTATCGGAAGGCAACGCGATCATTGGACACTGGTTTTCGATGGCTTCCAGGTGCGCGGTGGAAAGGTACGCTTCGATGATCTGGCGTGCAAAGGCCTCGCCACAGGCCGTGTGATCGAACCGTATGCCTTCCCAGCGCCCGGTCGGATCAAAATGCATGAACGTTGAAACTGCTTCGGCGTAGAGATCTTCCTTGGCCTTGAAGTGATTGTAGAAACCGCCGCGGGTGAGGCCGGCGTGCTGCATGATTTCGTCGATGGAAACATCATCGAAGCCGCGGCGATTAAACAATTCACGCGCGCACTCCACGATGCGCTGGCGGGTTTTCTGTTTGTGTTCGGCGCTCAATGGCATGGCGACGGGGCAAGTGGTTGGGGCGGGCAAAGCCTACTGCGAAAGCAAAATATGTTCTTGAACATATATTAGGCGCTGACAAACTTCTCCACGTTCTCGCGGTTACCCGCCCATCAAGGAGATAGATGTCATGACCATGAAGCTGTATTACGCAGAGACGATGAATCCGCGCAAGGCCTGCGCGGTGGCGAAATACCTTGGCTCGCCGGTGGAATATGTCCGGGTTGACCTGAGCCAGGGCGAACAGCGCAAGCCTGCGTTTCTGGCGTTGAATCCCAACGGCAAGGTACCGCTGTTGATGGATGGGGACCTGCAGTTATGGGAAAGCACCGCCATCATGGCTCATCTGGCGGTGAAAGCCGGCTCTGACTTATGGCCTTCCGAAGCTACTCGCCAAGTGGAAGTGCTGCGTTGGCTGTCATGGGATATCAGCCATTTTTCGCGCCACGGTGGTACGTTGTATTTTGAGCATCACATCAAGCCATTCCTGGGATTGGGTGAGGTGAATACTGCGGCCGTGGAGGAAGCCACCGGTTTCTATAAGCGTTTTGCCACTGTGCTCGACACGCATTTGGCACAACACGAGTATCTGGTCGGCGACAAGCTGAGCATTGCTGACTTTGGCGTGGGCGTATTGCTGCCGTGGGCCAAAGAGGCCCGCTTGCCGGTGGATGAGTTTGCCAACATCACGCGCTGGCACAATCAGTTGATGGCGTTGCCGGCGTGGCGCGAACCATTTCCAGCGCCATTGCCGGCTGCAGCCTGATAGAACGTAGGCTGGGATGAAATCCCAGCATTCATGTCGATGGCAATGCTGGGATTGGCATTCCAGCCTACGTTGAGTAGGTCAGCTGCGCGGTTTACTCACACCAAGGCTTTCAGCCGATACAGAACGTCCAACGCTTCGCGTGGCGTCAATGTATCCGGCTCGACATCCTTGAGTGCGCGCTCGGCCGCAGAAGGCTCGGGTGGTGCAAACAGCCCCAGTTGCGGTGAGGGTTCGTGTTGCAATGATGGCTTGGCGGCATGGCCATGCATGCCGTTTTCCAATTGCGCCAGCGTCTTGCGTGCATCGGCAATGACCGATTTCGGCAGGCCGGCCAAGGCCGCGACTTGCAAACCGAAACTACGATTGGCTGGGCCTTCCTTCACGGCATGCATAAACACCAGTTGATCGCCGTATTCGACCGCATCGAGGTGCACGTTGGCGATGCTGGGATATTCGATCGCAAGTTCGGTCAATTCGAAATAATGCGTGGCAAACAATGTATAGGCTTTGCTGCTGGCAGCCAGGTGCACGGCGGCAGCGCGTGCGAGTGCCAGGCCATCGTACGTGCTGGTGCCGCGGCCTACTTCATCCATCAACACCAGGCTTTGCGGTGTGGCGTTGTGCAGGATGTTTGCCGTCTCGCTCATTTCCACCATGAAGGTGGATTGGCCGCGTGAAAGATCGTCGCCAGCGCCGATGCGGGTGAAGATGCGATCGATCGGGCCGATCACCGCGCGCGATGCGGGAACGTAGCTGCCGATATGCGCCAGCAGCACGATCAACGCATTCTGGCGCATGTAGGTGGATTTACCGCCCATGTTCGGGCCGGTGATCACCAGCATGCGGCGATGATCATCCAATACCAGATCGTTCGGCTCGAAGGGTTCGTCGCGTACTTTCTCCACGACAGGATGACGGCCGCGCTCGATCCGCAGGCCAGGTTCGTCGGTGAGTTCCGGCGCGCTCCAGTCCAGGGCCTCGGCGCGTTCGGCCAAGGTGCACAGCACGTCGAGTTCGGCCATGGACGCGGCAGCGTGCTTGAGTGGTTCGAGTTGCTCAGTGAGCGTATCGAGCAGCGCTTCATACAGCGCGCGCTCGCGCATCAGCGAACGTTCCTTGGCGGAGAGTACTTTGTCTTCGAAGGTCTTGAGTTCTTCGGTGATGTAGCGCTCCGCGTTCTTGGTGGTTTGCCGGCGCGTGTAATGCGTAGGCGCTTTATCCGACTGGGCCTTGCTGATTTCGATGTAGTAGCCGTGTACGCGGTTGTAGCCGACCTTCAGTGTGGGGATGCCGCTGGTGGCTTTTTCGCGCTCCTCCAGTTCCACCAGATATTGATCGGCGTGCGTGGCAAGGCGGCGCAGTTCGTCCAATTCGGCGTCATAGCCGTCACCGACGATGCCGCCGTCGCGTAGGAGCACGGGTGGTTGTTCGACGATGGCGCGCTTGAGGAGTTCTGCCGTGGCAGCATGATCGCCGATGCCTTCGACCAACGCATGTAACAGCGGACTGTCCACGCTGGCGATCGAGGCGCGCAATGCGGGGGCGGCGGCCAAGCCATCGCGCAGCGTCGAAAGATCGCGCGGGCGTGCCGAACGCAAAGCAACGCGTGCCAGAATGCGTTCCAGATCGCCGATGCCGCGCAATTGATCGCGCAGGTTTTCATGACGGCGCGTTTCGATCAAGGCACCGATGGCCTGATGCCGGCGACGAAGCACATCGCGCGAGCGCAACGGGCGATTGAGCCAACGGCGCATCAAGCGCGCACCCATGGGCGTGACCGTTTCATCGAGCACGCCCAGCAGGCTATGTTCGATACGGCCGCTTGGATGTGTGTCCAATTCCAGATTGCGGCGCGTGGCGGCGTCCAGTGCAATCGTTTCGCTCGCACTTTCAACGGCCATGCCGGAAAGATGCGGCAGTGCGCTCTTTTGTGTTTCTTCGACGTAGCCGAGCAAGCAGCCCGCGGCGGCGATCGCCAACGGCAAGTTGTCGACGCCAAAACCACTGAGGTCTCGCGTGCCGAAGAAGCGATTGAGTTCGCGCCGCGATGCATCGCCATCGAAATGCCACGGCGGCCGCTTGCGCAAGCCTGGCAGGGTGCTGACCAGTTTCGGCCACGCTACGTCTTCACCGACCAGTGTTTCCGCTGGTTGCAGCCGCGCCAGTTCCGCAGCGAGGGCTTCCGCATTGGGTACTTCGCTGAGCAGAAAACGCCCGCTGGCAAGATCCACCCATGCCAGGCCATAACTGCCGTGTGGGCCAGCCGCAATCGCCAGCAGCAGATTGTCGCGCCGTTCTTCCAATAGCGCCGCGTCCGTCACCGTGCCCGGCGTGACAATGCGCACCACCTTGCGCTCCACTGGTCCTTTCGCGAGCGCCGGGTCGCCGATCTGTTCGCAAATCGCCACCGATTCACCCAGCCGCACCAGCTTGGCCAGATAATTTTCCACCGCGTGATACGGCACGCCCGCCATCGGAATCGGCTGTCCTGCCGATTGCCCGCGCTGCGTGAGCGTGATGTCCATCAAACGCGCGGCCTTGCGCGCGTCTTCATAGAA
>NZ_DATEJY010000236.1:0-11026 GCF_035277725.1 Dyella sp.
CGTTTGCTGCGCGTGCAGATCGAAGATGCGATTGCCGCCGACGGCATCTTCACGACGCTCATGGGCGATGATGTCGAGCCGCGTCGCGCGTTTATCGAAAGCAACGCGCTGCGGGCGGGGAATATCGACGTTTGATGTTCGGGGGTTGCCGTAGGGCGCCAAAGTAATTGCGACTGGCGCCACAGTTTTGCGACTGGACGACGAAGTTGGTGCGATTAGCCTACTGCCGAACGCCTAGGAAAATTTCCGGTTGTTGACGGTCCAAACACACCCGCCGATCGGCCGCTTATGGGCCGACGGCTGCCTATGGCCGTTGCCGCAAAGCTGCCCGTTATCAAAATGCGCGGCTTGCCCGTCGGCCGAGGCGAAGGGTGGAACGGCGACATCAGTCGTCTGCAGACACAGCCAGCGTACGTCGCTGTCTGTTCAACTCTGCTGGCGTACGTATCCGAAGTAATGCCTCAAGTGAGATCGTCCGCGACAGCGTCCCCATGAGCACCGCTTCGACAATCGCAGGTGCAAGCAACGAAAATCTGACCGTGTCATTGACTGTGAACGCCGATGCTGTCTCTCTGCGTATTCACGTCTATCGTCAAAGGGGGACGCGCAAAGCGACGAACTGGTTACTCGGGCCTTCGAACCGAAGGTCGAGCGTCGGGCTATTTGACACCACGTATGCCAGGGGCCGCGTCAAAATGAACTGGAACAACACTGGCAGCGACTGCAAGCTGGTCACAGAAACGGGCTTGCCGGCGTAGCGCACAGCCGCCTCGATCAGCCATGCCGTCAGTTCGTCGTTCTCGATCGCTGTAGATGCACGGCGAATGACGCGTTTGCCTCTCTCCACGCGCTCAACGGCGCCCCAGCTCGCCTGGCTCTGGATAACCATGTTGGTCATGCGTCGGGTTCCTTCGCGCTCACCATAGATTTCGCTCATCCGGCGATGCACTTCCGCAGCTGCGCAGTCGCCCTGGATGGCGGACAGTCGGCCCACCAGTTCGGCCACTTTGCCAAAGAACGGATACGTCGCAACGGCCATTCCCCAGCACAGCGCGGCGACGGCAACGGCCGGCTGCGTCTTGTGGATCGCGATGCCGCGATCCGCGAAATCGACTAGTTCGGCACGCGGCTCCAGCCACAGCCGGTTCAGAACTGTGCGTGTCTTCTTCTTGGCTTCTGCGCCAAGTCCGGCTGCATCGAGCAGTGCATTCAGATCATCTAGTCCAGCCGTGCCAGCACGAACATTCAGTGCCGCAACCGCCCAATCAAGCTGAATGAACCGATCAAAGCCAATTTGAGGGGCTGATGAATTCATTCGGTACCAATCACATAACTAACTTTTACAAAGGGCACGATCAACTCCTCGATCGACAGCCCGCCGTGGACCACCACCTGCTCGCCTTCCGGCACAAACGCGGTTCGTCCGCCTGCGAATAGAGGCATGAAGTTCGCGGGTAGTCCAGCGATGTCCAACCTGACTGTGGCGGGATAAGCCGCAGCGGATTCGGCCAACAATGGCTCGCTCCGATAGACCCGAACACGTTCGCCGCGCGTCTCGGCAATGACGCCCTGGTTGGGCCTGCCAACGCCAGTGGATTCAACGTTACCGTGATCCGCCGTGAGGTAGATGTGGTATCCGTTGTCGAGCAGCAACGAGAACAGCCGATCGACGAAGCCGGTCGCCAGCCAGTTCTCAATCCACATCGCCACGTCCTTTTTGGATCTTTCCTTGTGGAGCCGATCGTCCACTTCATCGATGACGAGGCCCACAACCTTCGGGCGCCGGTGGATCAGATCCGCTTCCAGTACGTCGAGCTGATCGATCTGACGCAGCGCGCGTCGATACATCACCTCATTGGGACTTACACCTTCGTCCTGCCAGAACGTCTTCCACAAGGATTCCTCCTTGTCTGTCCGGTCGATGGAGTCGTCGAACTCGCGTGGCTTCTGTCCCGAGAAGAGGGCTTGGCGCGACACCGATGTCACAGTGGGTAGCCATGCGAACGCTGTCCCCTCGTCAAATGCGAAGCGCTTGTTCGTGGCGATCAAGCGCTCGCGGATCTGCACCCACTGATCGAAGGCCAGCCCATCGAATACGAGCAGGGCCACCTTTGATTCCCCTGCGGATCGACGATGGCGCAAGAAACGCGGTACGTGGTGCACCATCACCGGTCCTTTGGTCACCGGTTGCAGGATCAGGTCGGCATAATGCTTGGCGGCGACCCATGCCTGCAGTCGCTCGTCTGATTGCGCCTGTAACGCCTTGATGCGGTCTCGAATTGCAGACAGCCGCTCGTTGCCGTTCGCGCCCGGCAGACCATGTGTGCGGGCCAGAATCTCACCGTAGCGCTTGGCGAACTCGCTCCAGTCCTTGTGTGACGAGGCCGCCGTTGGGGTCGCACCGATCAGGCTATCGATACCTTTGAGTACCAACGCCTGCGACGCCGCAGGGTCCTGAACAACGCCCGCCTTAATCCAGCTTGGCACTCCTGCCGGGACGCTGTGCACTACCAGCGGGTGCAAGGAGCCATTGAGGAACATGGAATCGACCAGCGCCTGCACATCGGTGTGGTCGAACGGGATTTCGATCTGGGCGACGTAATCTGGCGGAGGCGGTTCCCCATTGCGCGTGCCATCCTGTCCCAAGGTTGCCACGTAGCGGTACCAAGCATCCTGTACCACCCGCAGCAGCGCACTTTTGGACGCTAGCCAGGTTGCCACCGGCTGGTCCGCGAGCAGCCCCTTGCCCTGAATGATGCCCGCCGCGTGTTGGGCAAAGATAGGTGGCAACGAGCGGTTGGCGAAGTGCAACCGCAGCAGCTCACGCCAGAAGTCCACCGGGGTCCGGATGGACCTTGGTGCAAGTTGGTAAACGTGTTCGAGGATGAAGTCTTTCGACTCGTTCTCCCCGCGCGCCGACTGCAACTCTATCTTGTGGGCATAAAACAGTGCCGCCAGATGTTCTGGCTCAACTTGCTGCACGGCGCTGTACGCCAGCCGTGGGAAAAGCTCTGCAAGGCTAAGGTGAACCACGCGCCCGTGGTGCACGATGTCCCACGGCAACTCGCTCGCGTCGGCGCGGCGCAAATGGAGCACGAGGGATGGTGCCGGCCCTTGCTCACCGCGATCCCACGCAGCTCGGTACCGCTCTTCATATTCCGCTCGAAACGTGAACGGGTCCTCATACAGCATCAACTCAAAACCACGGCCGCGCAGCTCGGCTAATAGATTCTCATCGAGCAGCACATCATCCGGGTCGCACGCCACCCACAACCGGGTCAGGTCGGCCGTGAAGTGGCTAAGGATACGTTCCGTCCACAAACTCATAGCTACTGTCCTCCGGGCATCACAACGCCGGAGACACGCACCATCATCACGGCATTCAAATCTGGCACACTGGCCTCCATGTCGTCCAGAGCGGCCATGCGCGCGGCGTGTTCCTGGCGCAGTCGCTCGCGTCGATGCTGACGAACGGCGGGCAAACCGATCCGCCCAATCGCCTGACCCCGGGCCTCGTAGGCATACTGTGCACGTTCCCGCTCTTCCTTAAGCCGCGCGCGGCGCTCGGTCAACAGTTCGTTGAAGATCCGCTCACCCTGTGTACTGGCTGCCGCATGCGACGCCTCGAACCAGCGCACAGAGTCCCCTGCACCCGTTACCGCGTGCACGTCTACGGCTTCGGTAAGCAGCAGATCCCACACTCGTTTAGCGGTCGGCACGAAGGGGCGGCCTTCCTCGTTTATGAACACCGGCAGAAAGCGCTTACGGCTCAGACCTTCGGCCGCCAGGCTGATTTCCCACAGCGACCAGATCCCGCGCACCGAATCCGGCAAACCGGTCACGCGGATCACCGGCAATGGCTGACCGGCAACAAAGCGCGGTAGCTCGCTGATCACTGCCCGGGTGCGTGGATCTTCCATCGTGACCCATTCCAACTCCGGGTTCTCGTCCGCTGTCCGGGCATCAAAACATGCCTGCACCGACTCGCTGCCATCCGGCCACTTCACCCGCCAGGCATTGCCCACCTTGGTGGCTGACCCGCCTCGGGCCGCCAAACCACTGGTGATGGCGCGCTCCAGCCAGAACTGCGCCGGGTGGTCACGCCACTTGCGGGCATCGTCGGCATCCAGATCATGCTCTGTTTTGAGCAGATCGCTGTTCTGCTTAGACTCAGCCAGTGTGGATCGCAGTTGCGACACGACCGCATCGCACTCCTGTTCAATTGCATCCGGGTTCTGCAGGCCATGCACGAACAACTCGTCGAAGATCGGATCGGCCTCCACCGAATCCATCACATCGGCGGCTTTGTCGACACCAAATTCCTGCGCGATGACTTCGAGCTTTTCTTCCAGAACCTGGCGCACCCGGTGTTCCACGGTGTCTTCGAGCACGAAGTTGATGGCGCGAACAACGTGCTTCTGCCCGATACGGTCAACGCGCCCGATGCGCTGCTCGATCCGCATCGGGTTCCACGGCATATCGAAGTTGACGATGACGTGGCAGAACTGCAGGTTCAGACCTTCGCCACCTGCATCCGTCGAGACGAGCACGCGCACATCTTTGGAGAACGCCTGTTGTACGCGGGTGCGGGTTTCCAGATCCATGCTGCCGTTAAGAGTTGTCACCGAGAAACCCCGGCTTTCCAGGAACTCGGCCAGCATCGCCTGGGTAGGTACGAACTCGGTGAAGATCAACACCTTCAATGCCGGGTCGCCTTCCTCTTGCTGAAGCTTGTAGATCAACTCCAGCAACGCCTCGGCCTTGGCATCGGTGCCAGCCGCCTCGGTTTCTCGTGCCAGGTCCAGCAGCATCTGGACTTCGGCCTTTTCCAGCTCCCAGCCGCTGGACTGCATAGCCAGATCCACCTGTGACTGGCCGTCGAGTTCGGCCCACTCGTCAGCGCTGGTGTTTTCGAATAAGTTAGCTTGTGGCTGCGGCTCATCCAGCAGCGCCTGGCGTTTTTCCAGTGTGGAGCGGATGGCCGCCGTGCTGGATGTCACGAGCCGCTGCATCAGGATCATCAAGAAGCCGATGTGACGCTGCTTGGCTGCCAGTGCCTGGTTGTAGCCGTGGCGCACATAGTCGGTCACCGCTTCATACAGCCGCTGCTGTGCGTTGTGGCGTGCGTGCCAAGCCACCGCGTGCAAACGCGTCATGCGGGGCTTGAACAGCGGCTGACCCTCGGCGTTGATGGCCACTCGCTTCTCGGTGCGGATCACGAAGGGCCGCACCCGATCGCGGCTGACGCTGCTCTCGTCAGGGAAAGCTTCCCGGTCCAGCAGTTGCATCAAGCGCATGAACTGATCAGTTTTGCCCTGGTGCGGCGTGGCCGACAGCAGAAGTAGGTAGGGTGATGCCTCGGCCAGCGCGGCGCCCAGCTTGTAGCGGGCCACTTGCTCGGTGCTACCGCCCATGCGGTGGGCTTCGTCGATGATGACCAGATCCCACGACGCCGAGATAAGGTCCTCGAAGCGTTCGCGGTTGTAGGTGTTCAGTTGCTCCAGGCTCCAGCCGCGGCGACCTTCCAGCGGCTTCACGGAGTCCAACGAGCAGATCACCTGGTCATGCACTCGCCACAAATTCTCCTCGTCGCCCACACCACCGCTGCGCCACTGACGGAAGGCCGCCAGCTCGGACGGCTCGATGAACTGGAAAGTCTCACCGAAGTGCAGGCGCATTTCCGCCTGCCACTGGCGTACCAGCCCCTTGGGCACCACCACCAGGATGCGCTTCACCCTGCCACGCAACTTCAGTTCGCGCAGCACGAACCCGGCCTCGATGGTCTTACCTAGGCCCACTTCATCGGCCAACAGGTAGCGAATACGGTCGCGGCTGACCGCGCAATTCAACGCATACAACTGATGCGGAAGCGGCACGACACTGGACTGGATAGGTGCCAGCAGCAGGTTGTCCTCCAGCGCATCTAGCAGCTTGGCCGCAGCGGTAGTGTGGAGGATCTGATCCACGCTGGGGCGGACGGTCTCCAGCACGGTGAGATCCGAGGCGCGGGCGCGCATCACAGCGTTCTTGGCAGGCAGCCAGATGCGGTAGACACTCTCGCCCCACACGTCCTGACACTCAATCACCCGACAAGGGGATGCCTGCCGGGTGAACCAGCACCAGTCACCGACGAAGAATCCGCTACTGGCCACGTTCAAATTCCGTCCTCAGTACGAGTCAGCGCCATGTCGTAGAGGGTGAGCAGTTTCTCGTCCTCTTGCAGCGTTTCCTCGGGCAGCTTGTTGGCAATGTTGATGATCGTCTGGTAGTCCTTGGTAGCCCACGCGGCGCGGAAACCCGCACGCAGCACTTCCAGACGCGACTCCTTAATCTTGCGGCCAGTAAATGCCCTGTAGGTCTCGAACTCCTTCAGCAGCGCCTTCTCGCGCTTCTTCTCCAGGTCCTGCGCCTTGTTCGGGTCGGGCACGTACCAGCGGTCCCGTGCCTTCGCTACCAGTGCTGGGTTGTTCTTGTCAAGACCGCGCAGACCCTTATGGTTTGTGGAGAGGTAGCTGTGAATCTGGCTCGGCACGTCGCCCGTGCCGTCGTACTTGAGGAAGTTGCCTTCCAGCAAGGCCAAAAGCTCCGGTTTGGCCTCATGCTTCTTCCAGCCAGCACCAAGCTGGCCCATGAATTCAGGACTCGTTTCTTGGTAGGTCGAGGGGCGACGCTTCAAGAAATCCGACAGCCAGTCGATTGCACTTCGTTCATCAGAAACGAACATCTCCATTTGCGGTGCAATGGAGACCTGCATACGCTTCTTGTCATACTCAGCAACCTGATCCGGCAGAAAGATCATCCCATCACGCTCGACGAAGAGCTGTACCAAACCCGCTTGAAACTCTTGAGTGGACATTGGCACTGGTGTGTTGTGCCGCACAAACCACGCCACCATTCGGTCAAAAATGATCCGTGGATCTCGCTCAGTGATAAATTCAAGCTCCCCGGCCTTGACCTTGACCGTTGGCAAGTATTGAAGATGGGCTCGGACAAAATCCCATACCGAGTCTACACAGGCACCGTTCTTTGAAAACCTGTCCTCAAGTCCGCCGTTTGGTTTATATGCGGAAATGACGAGATCTTGCTTTACTGCTGTTGTAGTAGTGACGGCCTTGAAGCTGCCCTTCTTCTTGTCGATAGCCGATACATTCGCCACGACAAAACCCGCCTCCTGCAGTGCGATCTGGATTGCATTCCAGACCGCTGCCTGAGTGTTCGAGAACTCTACGGTCATCCAGCGGCCTGGCTTAAGAGTCCGAAACGCTTCCTTAAAGCATTCGGTCATGATTGCTCTATAGTCGTTTATAGATTTGGATTGAGATGAGCACTGAATTGCCTCAGGGTTTTGATTTGTGAATACCTTGAGCCAAGATTCCCAAAGGAAATTCAGCTCCGAATACATTAAATTCCCGCCGAATGGTGGGTCGATGAAGACATAATCCAATGAATTATCAGGTATTGCTAGCGCGGCGGCGGAGCCGGTCGAAGTCATGCCATACTCTTGACTGCGACCAAAATATACCTTCTCTAGGTCCGAACGCAAAGACCACTTCTCGATAACATTCAACTCCAACGATATCGAAGGCGCATAAAGCGTTCCATCTAGCGGCTTATCGACTTTTCCGCCTTTTCCGCTGAAGTAATTACTGATGTTTAGGCGACAAAGTCGGTTAACAAACTGGTGCGTTGATGTAAACGCGAAAAGCAGCGACGTCTTGAATTCACCGTCGCATTTCTTACGAAGAGCGGAAAGGGCGAGTAGATTCCGCCTCGTGTAAAAGTGCTGAACATGCGTTATCCCGGAGTGCACACCAGCACGCCAAGTGTCGCCCCAAGACTCACCTTTAAATAGCATTGGATGATTAGGCGCCCAATCTGTTATGGCTGTTTCAGAGATTTTCTTCAGGACTGCAAAATCGAATGCATCAGGACGCTTGTCGACCCTGCTCTTGCCGAAAGAGTAGTTAATCAGGACGGGGACATTTTTCGGCTGTTTAACAGCTTCATTCAACAGCTCATCAAACCGACTCTCCCAAGCTCGCTCAAGGCCCCGCTTGGACAACTGGGTGTCACAATGCGGGCAGCTAAAGTCGTCTTTGACACCCCCGTTTTTGTGGTCAATGGCTGCGTCCCAGAAGATAATCTCTCCAGCACAATGCGAGCAGACAAATACTTCAGACCAAACCGTGTAGTTAATCTTAGCAAGAGGTAGGCCAAAGGACGTACTCGCCAATCCAGAGCCCTCTAAGGCAGATATTGCGTCAGCAATCTGATTTTCGGCGGGGTTGTGGAGCGTTTGGTAGATCCAACCATGCGATGACTGAAGATCGCGGCCGATATTGCTGGCGATCTCATTAAATTTCTGAATATCAAGTGGCGCGTTGAATGAGTTTGCAACCGAGCTGGCCAATGGCGACAGATCGTTAAGAATCGCATACCGGCGTCCAAGCTTCGATATTGGGGTCCATGAGGGCTTATCTGACGACTCATCTCGTTCAAAGACTATGCCGCTTGGATCGACCATATATCCCAAGGATTCGACCACGTTCCTGTCACCGCATAATTGAGCCGCAACGCCGGCCATTCCGGTTCCGCAAAATGAATCGACGATTAGATCACCGGGCTGCGTGTAATGCAGGATGTACCGCATGATTGCCTTGTGCGGTACTTTTGTGTGGTAACTGTGCGCGTTGTATATAGGATCGTTCTTGCCCTCACTAACATCTGCTACGAACGGTTCCTTGCTGTATGGAACTGATGAGTTGTAGGCGGTGCCATAATGCCTGACGAAGTCCTCGATGAAAGGATTTGGGCAGGCCGTGTAGTAAGGTGGGTTAGAGAGCGCCAAAATATCTTCGTCCGAACCGATAGGAAATCCTTCGATCTTCCTGAAGTCCGGATCTTTGAGCTTTTCTGCAAGCAATTCTAGGTAGTGCTCGTGACGTGCTTCATCACTCGGAAACGTTTGCCCCAGGCATTCGACCGGGCCTGTTTTGGCAGCGTGGTTCTGAAAAAGGTCGTTCATCAGTTCTTCCTCAAATTCTTATTATCATGCTCAGGTGCACGTAATATCACTCGATCACGAAACGCAGCTTGGTGGCATCCTTGCCCTTGCAGCGCTCGCTCATGAAGGTGTCGAAGCGCTTGCGCAGGTCGTCCGGAGTGGCCGGCGAGCCGCCTTGCAGCAGCGCCTCCTTGATCTCGTCACCCTTGACCGTGATCTTCTCCAGCCCCGACAGCGCCTCTTGCACGGCGTTGGCGAATTCGGTGGTCATCGGGTCCGGCAGCTTGCGCGATGCCAGGAAGGCATCGATCAGGTTCTTGGGTGGGGGTGGCAACAGGCCGAGACTGTCCTGCGTGAACGGGTCTTCCAGGTTCTCCAGCAGGGTCTGCTGCCAGTTGGCTACCAACTCATCCAGATCGTCGTCCAGCTTGTGCAGGCGGTTGGCCGCCGGGATCAGCTCCAACTGCTCTGCAGACGGGCGGAATTGGCAATGCGGGCAGACGGCTGCCGTGACTAGGGTCGGCTCATCCAGCGAGGAACAGCTCTTCAAGCCGTTGAGCGACTCCTCGAAGGCTGTGAGCTGGCTGGTGGGCATCAGCGAAACGCCGGCCAGCACACGCAGCGCCAGCAGACGGTCGTCCTTGCGCAGGGCGTTGCGGGTCTTATCCTCGGCCACACCCAACCGCGCCTTGCTGTGGCTGGCGATATAGGCGGTGATGTAGTCCTTCTTGAGCTGGGTGAGAGTCTGCCGGTATTCGGCGGCGTGCTCGACTGTACGGTCCTGGCTGAGTTTTTCCTGTAGGGCCTTGCGAGCGGCTTCGGCCTGCTTCACCCACGGGTGCTCGGCGGGCAACACCATCTCGGCCTGAGAGAGGTAGGACGCCGTGCTGCCCAACTCCACCACCAGTTCGAGCAGACGCTCGACGGCGGCCAGGATCTCCAGACTCTTCTTCTGGCCGTCGAGGTCTTCCTGCGTAACCCGCAGGTTTTTGAGCTTGCCGACGGTGTTGTACGGTGCCAGCGACTCGGTGAATTTCTTCAATGAATCCAACCGGGCGTGCCAGTCTTTGGCTTGTTCCTCCCGCAGCAGGTTCTGGCCCCAGAAGCCCAGCTTGCCTTGTTGCAGGTCAGAGCCGGCCTTGAGCACGCGCGGCACCAGCGCACTGACTTTTTCCTGTAGTTTGATGACCGGCTCGGTATCGCCTTGGCTAGCCTTCTGGGCCAAGCCGGACGGCAGGTCGAACAACTCGAACAGCGCGCGCAGCACCGCGAGGTTGATCTCTTTGGGTGCCTCGACGTGCTTGAATTGCTTGAGTTCTTCCAGCGAGCGTTCTGCCAGTTGCACAAGCTTGCCCGAGTCAATCTTGTCGCCGGTGATCGACAGCACGATGTCGCCGGAGAAGACCAACCCGCCCAGCACCGTGACAAGCAGATCTGGCTCCAGCCGGTACTTGACCGGTACGAAATACTCGACGTCTGAGGTGCCCGACAGCAGTTCGCTGCGGTTGAGCACCTGGCCGTGGCCCTTGGCCTTGAGGCGGTTGAGCACTTCCCGTGCGTACCGGGAGTTGACCGGGTCGACGCGGTCGCCATCGAGCAACTCAAGCGCATCGAGCACGGCGAGCGCATCCTTCGTGCGAGCACCGCCGGCCAGTGCGCGCAGCGCGTTGCCGATCAGTTGCTTGCGGTTGGCCTCTGTCAGCAGGACCGAGAAGGTTGGGTATTCCGGCGAGAGATCAGCGAAGCGTTGGCCAAGCACCAGACCCGAAATGACGTTCACCACGTCGCGGAAGTTGATGCGCTCGTCCGCGCCAAGCCGCGCCCGGTCACGCAGCGACACGCCCTTGGCCCACTCCTGCAGGTTCTTTTTCTTGCCTTGGTAGGTGTTACGTCCCGAACTATTTGAGAAGTGACATCCCGCGCTATTCGAGATGAAACGAAACGGGTTGTCTCGCGCTGTGAGGGAAATGCACATGGTCGCGCCAAGCGCGGGACGATACTCGATGCGGCGAAGGCAGGCGG
>NZ_DATEJY010000237.1:0-4437 GCF_035277725.1 Dyella sp.
TCCGCTTCGGCACCGTGAATGCGGTGATCGATCGGCAGGAAATGCTTGGCTGGCAAGTCGTTGTGCCACGCGATGCGCGCCGTGCTACCGCTCTTCGCTTCAATGATGGGACCAGGCATGCAGCCGCCATAAGTCCACACCCGAGTTGGCGGCAGATCGCGGTGCAGGCGTTGCTCGGTTTCTTGCATCGCGATGCGCAGCGTCTTCTTGCCGGCGTGCAATAGCGGCGCCCGCGGCAACGCATCGACGAACGGCGTCAATTGACCGGGATCGAGCAGACGCGGCACGACATGGTTTTTATCGGCGACCAAGTGCTTGCACAACTCGCCACCGCCCATCTTGAGCATGGATGCCATGTCATGCGCGGGCAGACGCGCGCATAGGCCCGCGCCAAGCCCCAACGTGGACCACTTCAGAAATTGGCGACGAGACGATGGCATGGACACCATCAGCGTGATGTTTCCACCACCTCACCGGTTTGCTCATCCAGCATCAAGTGGCGATCAGCCGTCTCGCTCTGCCTGAAATCGAACATGGATTGGATGCTGCCAGCGACAGCATCGAACGAGCCGCCGCCCACGCGCTGGCCCTTCAGCCAGTTGTCCTCGATAAAACGCAGGATCGACGACTGATCGGCAAGGCTGTGATCGACGTAGTTCATGCGCGCCCATGGCGAAATCACTAGCAGCGGCAGGCGCGGACCGTGGCCGCAACGCCCTTGCACCGGCTGCGTGGTGTTTACGCCACGCAACGTGTCGCGGCCATGGCACACGCCCGGTGCATTGAGCGCATCCAGGCTGCTGTGCGATGCATTGACTTGCGGTGCGGCCTGGTGGTCGTACCAGCCATCGGAATCATCGTAGGCAATGACCACCGCGGTATCGCGCCATTCCGGACGCTGCTGCAACATGTTGATCACGTGCACGACGAACTGCTGTTCGTCCAGCGGATCGGAATAACCGGCATGGCCGTCCTGATAGCCCGGCGCCTTGAGAAAGCTCACCGCCGGCATGTTGCCTGCTTCTAACGCCGCATAGAAATCATGGATGTCGTACTGATGATTCGCCGCATCGCCGTTGTGGCCGATCATCGCCACCGAGCTTGGGCGCACATGCGTGGGATTGGCAGTGCTGGCGTAGTACTGGAAGGGTTGGTGATGCGGGATGTAATCCAGCTTTGTTACTTGAGTGACGGCCGACGTGGTGCTGCGCTTGCAGCCGGTGGTGCCGTTTGCATTCACGGCCGTGAGATCGAAACCGCCTTCGAAGAAGCCCCAGGTGATGCTTTTGGCGCTGAGCAGATCGCCGACGTTCTTGCCGCGCAGGCGCACACGCGAGCCGCTGGAAGGTGAACATACGTCGTCAATCGGGTCGGCATCGCCGATCAGCGTGTAACCGTCCTGGCCATCTGCCACGACGTCGGCAGCAGCGGCAAGCTGTTCGCTGACGCCGTTGGTTTGGCCGGCGATCAGGTTGATCGCCCCCGGCGTGGACGGACCAAACGTGGTGCCATAGCTGTTGTCGCTCATTGCGAAATGCTGTGCGTAGTGCCATAGCGCGGTGACGGTGTTGCCATCGTAATAGCCCATCACCTGACCACTGCTGTTCTGCTCCGGCGTGCCACCCGGCAGCGGCTCGCCCGAACCGGTGTATTTCGGAAACAGATCCATCGCGCCGTTGTTGAACGCCTGTTGCTCCGGCATGTAGTCGTGATCCTGATCCGCCGTGGCGGCTTGCGCACGCGACAGGCGGAATGGATTGATCGCGCCCTTGCCATTGGCAGCGTTGCGGGCATTGGGATTGTTGGTAAGCAGTTCCTTGGTGAGCCCATTGACCTTCGGCGTGCCCGGCTTCGCATGAAACGATGGTTCGCCTGGCGTGTTCACCGCATTCGGGTAGGTGCCGAAGTAATGATCGAAGGAGACGTTCTCCTGGTAGATCACTACCAGGTGCCTGATCGGCGTGGCGGCGGAAACATGCTTGTGCGCGTCTTTTGCATGCGCATGGGTCGCATGGTCAGGAGCGGCCATGGCGAGAGCGGACAGGACAGCAATCGAACCAGCAGCAAGACAAACGGTAAGACGTAAACGCAAGGTACGCTCCGATAGCGATCAGTGGGCACGCTCTGTTCAGCGTAATCCACGACCATAGGCAGTAGCGATGACATCCTTATAACAACGAAGCGACGGCATCCTGCTGCCGTTTGCTCGCCGGCGAGTCATAGCCATAACGTACAAAAACGTCTTGCGTAGACCTACATCCCTACCCTGACCTTTGACACTGTGTCCCCCGTGACCTTTGGCCTAGCTTGGCGGGTCATGGCCGCGATAACCGGGGAACGTCCACTGCGCGGCCTGCCATAGCAGGAGCGCCTGCGGGCGAATCATTCGACTCTTTACAGAGGGATATACATGACCATCAAGCATTTGAAGCCACTGTTGCTGGCCGCCAGCGTCGCCTTTGCCCTGGCCGCGTGCGGCAAGCAGGAACAAGCCCAGGCACCCGCCCCGGCCCCTGCCTCCACCGCGCCGGCCGCCGCATCCACCACCGCCAGCGCCGCCAAGCCGACCAGCGTGTTCGATGCCAGCGAACTCGATGCCGCCATCAACGCCTGCCAGGACTTCAACGGCTTCGTCAATGCCAAGTGGATCGCCGCCAATCCCATTCCGCAGGACCGCACCCGCTGGGGTGCTTTCGATGCGCTGGCCGAGAAGAGCCTGAGCACCCAGCACGACATCGTGGATGCCGCCGCCAAGAACGCCGCCCAGGCCAAGCCGGGTTCGATCGAGCAGAAGATCGGTTACCTGTACCAGGCCGGCATGGATCAGGACGCCATCAACAAGCTGGGTTACGAGCCGCTCAAGCCGCAGCTGGCACAGATCGATGCGTTGAAGACGCCGATTGACGTGGCCAAGTACATCACTGACCGCTTTGCCCAAGGCGACAACCAAGTGTTCGACTTCGGTTCCGGCGCCGACTTCAAGGATGCCAAGATCCAGATCGGCTACACGAACCAAGATGGCCTTGGTCTGCCCACGCGCGACTACTACACGGATAAGAAATACGCCGACATCCGCGACGCTTACAAGGGCTATATCGCCAAGTCGCTGGAGCTGACCGGCGTCTCCGAGGCGGATGCCAAGAAGCAGGCCGATGAGGTGCTGGCGTTCGAGACCAAGCTCGCGCAAGCCTCGCTCTCGCCCACCGAAATGCGCGACCTGGACAACCAGTACCATTTCGTGAGTGTGGCCGAAGCCGACAAGATCACCCCGCACTTCAACTGGGGTGATTTCTTCAAGGCGCAGGGCGTCACCATCGACAAGGGCTTCTCGCTGTCGCAGCCGAAGTTCTTCGCCCAGTTCGACAAGCTGCTGACCAGCGCACCGATCTCGCAGTGGCAAGCCTACCTGCGTTTCCACGCCATCAGCAGTGCATCGCCCTACCTGAGCACCGCCTTCCAGGACAACCGCTTCGACTTCTACGGCAAGACCCTCTCCGGCCAGCCGGAACAGAAACCGCTGTGGAAGCGCGTGCTGGGCGCCGTCAACGCGTCGATGGGCGAAGCGCTGGGCCAGCTGTATGTGGCGAAGGAGTTCACGCCGGAAGCCAAGCAGCGCGCCGAAGAACTGGTCACCAACGTGCGCGACGCGCTGAAGGATCGCATCCAGCACCTGGATTGGATGAGCGACGCGACCAAGCAGAAGGCGCTCGACAAATGGGGCAAGTTCCTGCCGAAGATCGGCTATCCGGACCATTGGCGTAGCTGGGACGGCCTGGACATCAAGCAAGGCGACTACTACGGCGACGTGATGGCCGCGGCCAGGTTCAACTACCAGTACGACATCGGCCACATCGGCAAGCCGACCGATCGCACCGAATGGGGCATGACGCCACAGACGGTGAACGCCTACTACGACCCCAGCACCAACACCATCAACTTCCCGGCCGCGATCCTGCAGCCGCCGTTCTTCTATGCCCACGGCGACGACGCGATCAACTACGGCGGCATCGGCGCGGTGATCGGTCACGAATCCAGCCATGGCTTCGACGACCAGGGTGCGCAGTTCGATGGCGACGGCAACAAGGCCGACTGGTGGACGGCGCAGGACAAGGCGCAGTTCAAGGCACGCTCCGGCAAGCTGGTCGATCAGTTCAACGGCTATGCACCGCTGAAGGACAAGCCGGACCTGCACGTCAACGGCCAGCTCACCCTGGGCGAAAACATCGCCGACCTCGGCGGCCTCAACGTGGCGTACGACGCGTTGCAGGATGCGCTCAAGAAGAACCCGAGCGAAGCGCAGGACAAGATCGACGGCTACACCCAGGACCAGCGCTTCTTCCTGAGCTGGGCACGCGTGTGGCGCAACAACACGCGCGAGAAGCAGGCCGAGCTGTACCTCAACATCGACCCGCATGCCCCCGCTTCGCTGCGCGCCAT
>NZ_DATEJY010000238.1:0-7725 GCF_035277725.1 Dyella sp.
ATGGCGATCAGCATGACCCAGTCCTTCCGCCAAGTACTCCAGATACTTCTCGAAGCGGTTTGACACCGTCCTCATCGCATCTCACCCATGGCATCAAGTTATACACATATTACATTGATTTTTATGACACAGTAAGATTAAAGGCGGCCCAGTCTTCGCGCGTTAGCGGTGGTAACCCGTGCATGCTGCGGGCTCTATCGCATTGCTGGCTGGGCTGGCCAGATTCCCAAGCCGGCTGCACCTCACGGCACACCGACGGGCGTTGCGGATGAATACTGCAGCGGGTCGCTACGCCAATGCTGCCTTCCAGCGCAATGCAATGCGGCTGATACGCCTGCGTACCACGCATCACCAGGCGATGCGGATCGAGCTTTTCAGTAAGTTCCACCGGCACCTGGCCGCCCGTGGACGGCTCGGCCTCGCTCCAATGGAAGGCGACGCGGAAACTGGCGCAGCACGCGCCACAGCGCAAACAGGGATGAATCATGGCGATGGAACGAATGCGCCCCCTGGCGCAGGTTTTTGCATTGTTACAACGCGTCGCTGAAGGTATTGCACGACCGGATATCCCCGCTCTCCAACCCGGTCTTGAACCACTTCACCCGCTGCGCCGAGGTGCCGTGCGTAAACGAATCCGGTACCACCGTGCCGCGCGCCTCACGCTGCAAGGTGTCATCGCCGATCTGGCTGGCTGCATTGAGCGCGGATTCCACGTCACCCGGTTGCAGCCATTGCAGGCGTTGCTGCGTGCGGTTGGCCCACACGCCAGCAAAGCAATCGGCCTGCAATTCCTGCCGCACGGAAAGGCCGGTAGCGCCTTGCATCGCTGCGCCTTGCCGCTGCAGCTGGCTGGTCTTGGCAAAGATGCCCAGCTGGTCCTGCACGTGGTGGCCCACTTCGTGCGCAATGACATAAGCACGCGCGAAATCGCCGCTGCTATGGAAACGTGTCTGCAGCTCGCGGAAAAAATCCAGATCCAGATAAACCTTCTGGTCACCCGGACAATAGAACGGACCCACTGCCGTGGACGCGGCGCCACACGCCGTATTCACGCCGCCGGTGAACAACACCAGCTTTGGGTCGGCATAGGTACGGCCCATCCCGGCAAAAATATCGGTCCAGGTTTTTTCGGTGGAACCCAGTACCCGGCTCACGAATTCCTTTTGCTGTGGATCCACCTGCGCCGGCTGGCTAGTTGGCGCATAACTGTTCGGCTGTCCGCCGCCCTGGTCGAGCAGCGCCAGCGGGTTCTTGAAAAAGATCCAGCCCAGCACGGCCAGAATCAGCAGGCCGCCAATGCCCATTCGGCCACCGCCAAAACCGAATCCGCGGCCACCACCACCGCCACCCTGGTCGACTTCGACGTTCTGACTTTCTTCGCCTTTCTGCCAGTCCATAACGCCTCCCTCATGCGCTCCGCCGTGCAACGCCGGCCAACTTCCACAGCATCGCATCAAAACGCTACAGTGGCACATCCTTTTCCACACGCGTGCACCACATGACTGAAAACCTGCCCGCCCTGGTCACCCTGCTGACGGTCCTTCTGCAATTCGGCACGATGTGGGTGGTGGGCCATGCGCGAAGCAAGTACCGCATCCAGGCCCCCGCCATCAGCGGCCACCCGGTGTTCGAACGCGCTTACCGCGTGCAGATGAATACCCTGGAAAACACAGTGATGTTTCTGCCGACATTATGGTTGGCGGCGCATTACGGCTACGTGTTCTGGGCCGGTATCGCCGGTCTGGTGTGGGTCTTGGGGCGCGTGTGGTACGCCGTGGCTTACCTTGGCGACGCCGGTAAGCGCGGGGCCGGCTACATGGTTGGCATGGTGGGCTGGGCGGCGACGCTGGTGATGGCGGTATTGGGTCTGGGCCGCGCGCTGCTGGTCGGCTGACCTGCGTATCGAGGACACCCCGATGTTCAAGCCGGCCCCACCGGCTGCACCGCTGCCTTCTTCCAGAATTCCGGGCGTACTGCACGCCATTGGCCTGGTGCTGTTGTATTTCCTGTTGCAGGTCGGTGCCGGCGTACTGATGGGCCTGGCTGTTGGCGTGCTGGAAAAAATCCGCCATCCGCAGTCTTCGTTTGCCGACGTGCACAAGCACGTGATGAACGTGCTGCGGCAAACCGACAGCAGCACGATGCTGATGGTAGTGGCGTTACCGTTGATCGCACTGCTCCTGTTCTGGCTGGTGCGCCGCCAGTGGCCACAGCTTTGGTTGCAAGCCGAACCACCGGGGTTCGGATTCAATGCACCATACAGTTCTCGCTGGTATATCGCGGCCCTGCTGGTCGGCGTGGTGATGCCGCCATTTGGCGCGTTGCTCACGCAACTGCTCGCGCACGGCCATGACGTGACGCAGAACGTACAGGAACTCACTCAACACTCGTCACGCAACCTGCGTCTGCCACTAGGCATCGTAGCGGTCACGATCGGGCCGATGGTTGAAGAGTTGATGTTTCGCGGCGTGTTGCTTTCGGCCTTGATGCAGCGGATGTCGGTTGCGCCGTCCGTGGCGATATGCGCAGTGCTGTTCGGCCTCGTGCATCTGGCTGGCTTGGATTTTCAGTGGTACGCGCTGCCGAACCTGATGTTGTTTGCAGTCGCGCTGTGCTGGTTGCGATTGAAAGCCGGTTCGTTATGGCCATCGATTCTGGCGCATGGCTTGTACAACCTGTTTGCGCTGGTAGCGTTGCTCGCGGTCAAGTGATGCTGCACTTGCGGGGAGCGGAACGCGGATCCCAACAGCCACGATAAATTGGCGTAGATTGGGTCAGCGCAGCGTAACCCAACATTTTCGGAGCGATTTGTTGGGTTACGCTGCCCTAACCCAACCTACACAGTCACACGGCTATTGCGAATGTCCGCAACAGCTTCGCCGTCTCGAACACCGGCAAGCCCATCACGCCGGAATAACTCCCTTCCAGATATTCGATCAACGTAGCCCCTTTGCCCTGGATGGCATACGCCCCCGCTTTGCCGAACGGTTCGCCGGTCGCGACATAGGCGGCGATTTCCGCTTCGCTCAGTTCCGCAAAACGCACGCGCGAGATGCAGACGTCGTCATGTTCCCGCTTGGCCGATACCACGCACACCGCCGAGATCACTTCGTGCGTTCGACCGGAGAGAGCCTGCAGCATTTGCACTGCATCGTCGGCATCTTTCGGCTTGCCGAAGATGCGGTCGCCCCGCACCACTTCCGTATCCGAGGCGAGCACCAGCGCATCAACCTGGGCGCTGCGTTCCAGCGTTTCCCAGCCGGCCTGTGCTTTGTCGCGCGCCACGCGCCGCACGTAATCCACCGGCAATTCTTCCGGGAAGGGCACTTCGGCCACGTCCACATCGAGAATCGAAAAGGTCACTCCAAGCTGTCCGAGCAATTCGCGCCGACGTGGCGATCGGGAGGCAAGATAGAGCATGAATCACCAGGTTCCTTACGGGAATTCAAAGCACACCTTACCGCAACCGCCGTGACAACGGTTTTGTAGGCTGGGATGACATCCCAGCATGACATTTGCATGAAAGTGGGGATGCCATCCCAGTCTGTGAGGGGTGCGCTTGGCTGCGGCTAGAGCGTGAGACCGTAATCGCAAAAGTCATTGTCACGCTGCCACCCAAGCGATTCATACAACGCCTGCGCCGGTGCGTTGACCTGCTCCGTTTGCAACCACAACCGCGCTGCACCGAGCGCCTTCGCATGATCCGCTGCGGCGGTGAGCAGAGCACTCGCCACGCCCTGTCTGCGCGCAACCTGGGCCACGAACAGATCATTCAGCAGATAGATGCGCGCCGTGCGCACGGATGAAAACAGGGGAAACAGTTGCACGAAACCAAGGCCTGCGCCTTGTTCGTCACACGCCAGCAGAATCACCGATTGGAGATGTTCAAAACGCTCGGCAAGAAAAGTCCGCGCACGTACGGGATCGCTAGCTTGCCGATAAAACTGGCGATAGCCATCGAACAACGGTACAAGCGTATCGAGATCGTGGATGCTCGCCGGCCGAACCTGAAAGCGCATGACAACTCCGATGACAATGCAATGACGGCGCGCGCCATCGCCTTCATGCGCGATGGTACGGATGACCTGCCAGCAAGGTGGTTGCGCGATATAGCTGCTCCACCAGCACCAGCCGGACCAGCATATGCGGGAGGGTGAGCGGTCCCAATGACCACTTTTGATCGGCGCGGGCTAACACTTCCTGCGCGTGGCCATCGGGGCCGCCGATAAGAAAGGCCAGATCGCGCCCGGCCATGCGCCATTTCGCCAACTGTTCGGCCAGTTCCTCGCTGGACCAGGTCTTGCCGCGGCCATCGAGTGCAATCACTTGGATATCGCGCGGCAACGCGGCAAGGATGGCGGCGCCTTCGTCGTGCATCGCGCGCGCATCATCGCGGCCTTTGCCCCGCGTGCCAGGCTTCAGTTCGATCAATTCGAGGGGCAAATCATGGGAGAGCCGTTTGCGGTATTCGGCAAACCCTTCTGCAACCCATGCAGGCATGCGTTCGCCGATGGCGATCAGGCGGGCACGCATACCTATTGAGCCTGCCCCATGCCCTCGCGTGGCCCGCGCCGGGATCTGTTTGCGCGCAGGACAAGGAAGAACAAGGGCGTGTATGTCGATACACAACCGAGTGATGACGCAGTCATGCGGGCAAACAGACCCGGCCCGAAGGGTTGCTTCTGAGAGGTCGCCATGCGGTAGCGCGCGGCTTGACCAGACGGCCAGTCTGGCGCTGCGCCACGCACTACCACCTGACGGCCTCTCAGAAGCAACGCGGGCTACGCGAGGGCATGGGGCAGGCTCATTTCCTAGCCCGTAGCCAGGGCAGCTTCGCCCTCGGCGTCGCGGTCACCCACGGTCCACAGGCGTTCCAGGCCGTAGAACTCGCGAATGCGCGGCAGCATCACGTGCACGATGACGTCGCCCAGATCCACCAGCACCCACTCGGCCTCCCGCTCGCCTTCGACACCCAGCGGCATCACGCCCGCCTCTTTGGCGAACTTGACGACTTCGTCGGCGATGGATTTCACGTGGCGTGCCGAGGTGCCGGAAGCAATCACGAGCAGGTCGGCGATAGAGGTTTTGCCGCGTACATCAATTTCCCGGATGTCCTTGGCCTTGAGATCTTCAAGGGCGGCGATGACGGTCTTGCGCAGGGCGGCCGTGTTGACGGCCTTGGTATGACGGATGGTGGTCAAGAGTTGGGGCCTCTTCGGGCGGTTTCGGCAGCGCGGGATCGCGCAAGCGCAGTATATCCGCCTTGCTGTAACGGGACGTCAAGCGCTTTTTTCTTAACATTCATCAGGGTTTGGCCGACTTCGGCGCGCCGCGCTATGGCGTCGTAAACGAAGCCATACGCAAGAGAAGCATCGGCTCACGCCCGCGACAGCAACCGTCCGCCCATGGCGGCATTCGCACCGATCACGATGGCTATCGCCAGCGCATGCAAAAACAGATCCGAGGCGGTGGCATCGTAGCTGTGGCAGATCTCCAGCAGGCTTGCCGAGGCGGCCGCACTCGCCAGCCCGATCAGCACCGCCGTCATGACCGGCCGCAGCGGGCAGGCGCGCCGAATCAACCAGATCATCAGCGCGGATAACGGCACCGAATAACTGGTGATGAAAATCAGGCAATCGTTGGCAACGTGCATATCCACTACAGGCGTCCCCGGCAGATGGAGACGCAGGCAGCCCAGACCGCTGGCGCCGATCCAGAGCAAGGTGCTGGGCACCGGCAGCCACGCCCATTTGAGCGAGCGGCCAGGCACCGCCAGCACGAACGCGGCCAGCGCCGCGGTGATCGCCGTGATGACCCCGCCGCACGCGCCCACGCCCAGGTCGGGCAACGCATCCCAGCGGCGCAGCATGGTGGTGCAGCCATAACGCATGAACAGCACCGCGGCGATGGCCGACACCACCAGCAGCCAGCCGAGCGCGCGCCGCCACGGCGGCAGCAGACGCCGCACGGGCGTCAGCTCCGCACCGAGCGCGTCGATCAGGGCGTCATGGCGGCTTGCGTCAGACATTGCTTTCAAGGTTCTCCATGCAAGCGATCGCGCAGGGTTTTCAAGGCGCGATGCAGATTCACTTTCAGGGCACCGGTATTGCGCCCGGTCTGTTCGGCAGCTTCGGCCAGCGAGCGCTCCTTCAAGCCAAGCTGTTCCACTGCCTCACGCTGTCCCGGCGACAGGGTCTTGATCGCCTTGCGCAGGCGCTGCGCCTCTTGCGCACGCTCGGCGCCGGCACTGGCATCGTCGCGATCGGCATGGGTGTCGAAGGCGAATTCGTCGTGCACTTCGCGCTGCTCGCGGCGGCCGTGGCTGCGCAAGATGTCGATGGCGCGGCGCGCGGCGATGGCGGCCAGCCATGCATCGTAGGAACGCGTGGGGTCGTAGGTATGCCGCACGCGATGCACGGTAAGCAGGGTTTCCTGCACTACGTCATCCAGCGCATCCACCGCCACGCCCTGCCTTCTGGCCACCGCGCGGATCAATGCCACCGAATCGTTCAGCACGCGCGTGTAGGCGCGCTGGTCGCCGGCTTGCGCGGCGGCCATCCATGCTGCCCGTTGCCGGTCAGCCTGTTCGCTGGCACTTGGGGTTTCGGTGGACACGGCCTTGTCGCTATTCAGCCTCCTCGACGAAGGCTGGCGTAGTAGGACCCATGGGCCGTCAAAGGTCAAGGATGAGCTGGCTGACATGACCTGTCATCAATCCGGATTACACAGGCTGATTCGCCCGTCAAAGCGTTTCGGTTACGTCGGGCAAGCATGTAACGCAGGCGCTCGCGCAGCGAATACCCTGTCAGAAAACGAGACACGCGAGACCGTCATGCTGTTGTTGATCCTTGCCTTCTTCGGTGGCGTCGTCACCATCTTGAGTCCATGCATTCTGCCGGTGCTGCCGTTTGTGTTTGCACGCGCCGACCGGCCGTTCGCACGCAACGGTTTGCCGATGCTGATCGCCATGGCCGTAACGTTTGCGCTGGTCGCCACCTTGGCGGCAGTCGGTGGTGGCTGGGCCGTGCATGCCAATCAATATGGACGCTACCTCGCCTTGGCGGTGCTGGCCGTGCTCGGCTTGACCTTGCTGTTGCCGCACTTCGCCGACTGGATCAGCCGGCCGTTCGTGCGCCTCGGCAATCGGCTGACGGAAAAAGCAGACGCCAACCAGGATTCGCCGTGGTCCGCCGCGGGCCTGGGTGTTGCCACTGGTCTGCTGTGGGCGCCGTGCGCCGGCCCGATTCTTGGCTTGTTGCTGACCGGCGCGGCACTGCAGGGCGCCAGCGTGGAAACGACGTTGCTGCTGCTTACTTACGCGGCCGGCGCGGCGGTATCGCTCGCGCTGGCTTTGCTGGTCGGCGGCCGTGTGTTTGCGCTGATGAAGCGTTCGCTGGGTGCCGGTGAATGGGTGCGCCGCGCCTTGGGTGCGCTGGTACTTGTCGGCGTGGTCGCGATTGCCATGGGCGTGGATACCGGTTTGCTGACGCGCGTTTCGCTCGCCAGCACCGGTGGCCTCGAACAGAAGTTGATCGATGCCGTGCGCCCGGCGCCTGTGCAGGCCGCACCCGCACCGAAAGCCGGCGCATCCTTGCCGGTGGAAGGCGAACTGCCTTCGCTGGCCGGCGCCACACAGTGGTTCAACAGCGCGCCACTCTCGCCTGAAACCCTGCGCGGCAAAGTCGTATTGGTGGATTTCTGGACGTACTCCTGCATCAACTGCAT
>NZ_DATEJY010000239.1:0-7250 GCF_035277725.1 Dyella sp.
GCAATCCGCCTGCGTAAACGTTTGCTGCCAGCAAAGGCACGTCCCTTGCTTCGATAGCGCTGTTGTCCCGTCTCCGGGCGCACCTCAAGCCCGGCCGCTCTGTCACTAAGGAAGGTCTCGCCATGAGTGCAACGCCTCTCGCAGCGCCGAACAACACCCCGCGCGGCAGTCTCGCCTGCGTCGGCTTAGGGATGACCCTGGGCTCCCACCTCACCCCCTTGGCGCGCGACCATATCGAACAGGCCGATGTGGTGTTTGCGGCGCTTTCCGATCACATCGTGGAGCTGTGGCTGCAACGCATGAACGAGGATGTGCGCAGCCTGCAGTCGTATTACGCGGAAGGTAAACCACGTTCCGAAACCTACCAGGAATGGGTCGATCTGATGATGGCCGAAGTGCGCGCGGGCAAGCATGTTTGCGCCGTGTTTTATGGCCATCCGGGCATTTTCGCTTGGTCGCCGCATAGAGCCATCGAAGTCGCGCGTGCGGAGGGCTTTGAAGCACATATGGAACCGGGCATTTCTGCCGAAGACTGCCTTTATGCCGATGTCGGATTCGATCCCGGCAGCTTCGGCTGCCAGCACTTCGAAGCCAGCCAATTACTGTTCTACGAACATCGCATCAACCCAACCGGCTACGTCGTTCTTTGGCAGGTCGCCATGGTCGGCGATTGGTCACTAACGCGCTTCCAGACCGGGCCTGCCTATCGACAGATACTGGTGGACAGGCTTAGCCAAGACTATCCGCTCGACCATCCAGTCATCATTTACCATGGAGCAACGTTGCCGATAGAGCAGCCGCGTATCCGGCATATCACGCTGCGCGATTTACCTCGCACAACGTTGACCTCACAGGAAACCGCGGTGCTTCCGCCCGCCACGCCGTTGAAGCCGAATACGGCTATGCGCGAACGGTTAGCAGCACTGGATGAAGCAACCGACTTTGCATGAACAGGACAAACGTTTTGTAACGCTTCAACGCAGTACTCACGTCACAGGGAAAAGGGGAAGCACATGGCAGACACGATTGAATGGCTGGAAACCATCGGCAAGAACGCCAAATTGCGTCACGCACCACCCGCAGAACTTGCACATGCCTTGGGGCAGGCTGACGCTTCGGATGCCTTGAAAGCCGCCGTCGTGCACGGAGATAGCGCATTACTGTCCGCCGAGTTTGGACAGAAAGATATGCACAGCGAAAACAGTACTCACACGCATCCGCGTCCGCCCCATCATCCTCACAAGCCACACCATCCGGATCATCCGCATCGCCCTGGTGAGCACGAGGAAGAAAAGCCCGCTCATCCTGAGGACGAACCAGGCAAGAGCAAGCCACCCGCTCGTTGATATAGGTACCGTCGTGCCGCGGCGGTCCAACCGCAACCGACTTTGGCCCATGGTGATGGCCATGGTCGGTTGCGTTTTTATTTCGCCCGGCCATGCCATCACACCAACATCTGATACAACGGCGCTGCTCGAGCAGACTGAAAGTCTGCGTACCTCCGATCACCCAGAATTTCTGCGCTTGCTGGGAACGCTCCATCAACAAGCTTCCAGCATGTCCAATCACGAACGCTGGCAATTGCGTTATCTCGATGCGTGGCAAGACTCGTTTCAAGGCAATTACGCCGATGCAGACCCAGCGCTGCAGGACGTCATCAAGCATTCCGCCGATCCGTCATTAGTGGCCAAAGCATCTGCAGTGCTTATGGACGATATGCGTAACAGCAGGCGATACGAGCCGGCCTTCGAGCTGGCCAACCAATTGGTAATCAGCCTTCCAAAGACCCAGGACAAACTGGCCCGGTACATGGTGCTGTCCTATCTCTCGCAGCTGCTGAGGTCAGCCGGGCAATACGACTTGGCGGCCAATTACGCTCGGGACATGGTGCAGACGCTTCCAGCGGGAGAAACGTTATGCGCGCCGCTGACTCAACTGCTGACAGTGCTTTACGCCGGCCACAAGCTCACCGCATCCAACACGGAGATCCAGCGTGGCATCGACGTGTGCCGGGCCGCCAACCAGCCCGTTTTTGTCGGTGTCATCGAGCTGGTACAAGGCGATCTTTATCTGGATGAGGATCAGCCGGCCAAGACCATCGCACTGCTAAAACAAGTTGGCCCCGACATCCAGGCAAGCGGATATCACATGGGCATGCTGAAAGCCCGCGTAGAGCTTGCCCGCGCTTACCTAAGACTCGGTGACGACGAGAGCGCCCGCAAGGCAGCGCTCGCGGTGCTGGCTATCAGTCACGCAGACGACGTTAACGAGTCGCTGCCAGACGCTTATCGCGTGCTTTACCTTATCGAGAAAAAGCATGGCCATGCAGCCACCGCACTGGAATATTTCGAGCAGTACGCACAGCAGAACACCAGCTATCTCAACGATATCAACGCTACGAATCTGGCCTATGCGGTAGCCCAGCAACACATGCTTGCCGAAAAACTCGAGACGGAACAGCTAAGCAGGCAAAACAACATCCTTCGCCTGCAGCAAGCACTGGCGGCCAAGACGATCGAAACGGGCCGGCTTTATATCACCCTGCTGCTTATCGTGCTGGCATCCGTCGTCTTCTGGCTGTTCCGCACCAAGCGCTCGCAACTTCACTTTCAACAGCAGGCTCGCCTGGATGGCCTTACCGGCATCTTCAATCACCAGCACTTCATCAGCGAAGCGCAGCGTGCCTTGCGCATGATTGCGCGCAAACAAGGTGCCGCCTGCCTGATCTTCATCGACCTGGACTACTTCAAGCAGATCAACGACACGCATGGCCACGCCATCGGCGATACGGTACTGAAACATACCGTGACCATCTGCAAGCAGCCGTTGCGTGCCAGCGACTTGTTCGGCCGCCTTGGCGGGGAAGAGTTCGGCATCCTGCTGCTGGAATGTTCGCCCACGCAAGGGGCGGCCATTGCCGACCGCATTCGCACCACGATTGAAGCGACCCCGGTCGATATAGATGGACGCTTGATCAGGTTCTCCGCCAGCATCGGCCTGGCTTCCACCTTGACCTCGGGCTACGAGCTGCAGCGGTTATGCCATGACGCCGATGCAGCGCTGTACCGGGCCAAGCACATCGGGCGCAATCGGGTTATTACGTACGCTGAGCATGGCGACTTGAGCAAGGCCTCCCATGTAGGAAATGCAGTGCCATAAACCTCGCATTGCATGGCGACGGTATGGGGGTGCTTTCCGCCCGCAATCCTGCCCCGGTATCGGCCCCGGGTTTCCTCGAACGCCCCCTCGGATCACAATACCGCTTTCCCACTACTCCCCTTCCCCGCCCATGAGCTACGCCGGCCAAACACGCTACGCCCAGGAACTGCAAGCCATCCGCGAACAAGGCCTGTTCAAGGCCGAACGCGTGATCACCTCGCCCCAGTCCGCCGAGATCGAGCTGGAAGGCGGCCGCAAGGTGCTGAATTTCTGCGCCAACAACTACCTGGGGCTGGCCGACCACCCTGAGGTCATTCAAGCAGCCAAGGAGGCGCTGGACACCCACGGTTTCGGCATGGCTTCGGTGCGCTTTATCTGCGGCACGCAGGATCTGCACAAGCAGCTGGAAAAGAAGATCGCCGATTTCTTCGGCACCGAAGACACGATCCTGTACGCCGCCTGCTTCGATGCGAACGGCGGCCTGTACGAGCCGCTGCTGGGTGAAGAAGATGCCATTATTTCCGATGCGCTCAATCACGCCTCCATCATCGACGGCATTCGCCTGTGCAAGGCCAAGCGCTTCCGCTATGCAAATTGCGACATGGCCGATCTGGAAAAGCAGTTGCAGGCTGCCGATGCTGCCGGCGCGCGCACCAAGCTGATCACCAGCGACGGTGCATTTTCGATGGATGGCTTTATCGCGCCGCTGGACAAGATCACCGCGCTGGCCGCGAAGCACAACGCGCTGGTGCATATCGACGAGTGCCATTGCACGGGCTTTCTTGGACCTCACGGCCGCGGCTCGGCCGAAGTACACGGTGTGCTGGACAAGATCGACATCTTTACCGGCACGCTGGGCAAAGCACTCGGTGGTGCGCTTGGTGGCTTTACCACCGGACACGGTGAAATCATCGAGATGCTGCGCCAGCGCTCACGCCCTTATCTGTTCTCCAACTCGCTGCCACCGCATGTGGTCGCCGCGGCGATCAAGGTGTTCGACATGCTGGGCTCGGCGGGTGACCTGCGCGAACGCGTGCAGGAAAACACGCGTTATTTCCGTGAGCAGATGACAAAAGCCGGCTTTGATATCAAGCCCGGTGTGCATCCCATCGTGCCGGTGATGGTGTACGACGCCAAGAAGGCGCAGGCGATGGCTTCTTCACTGCTCGATGAAGGCATCTATGTCACTGGCTTCTTCTATCCGGTGGTGCCGCAAGGCCAGGCACGCATCCGCACGCAGATGAGCGCGGCGCATACGCGCGAGCATCTGGACCGGGCGATTGCGGCGTTTACCAAGGTTGGGCGTTCGCTGGGTGTCATTGGTTGAAGTAGGTTGGGGTGAGGCGCAGCCGAACCCCAACACGATGTATGGCTGCTTGGCGATGTTGGGGTTAGCGTTCCGCTCACCCCAACCTACGCAGCTATGGCAAGTTGCTCAAATCTGCGTGGTATTGCCAGCTTTCTGTTGTGCTTGAACGCACCGCATCGGTGAAATCACGTAGCGCGTTCTGATCACTCGCCAGCAAGTCGGCGATGTCTTTGCGGAATGTGTCGTAACTCGCCCCATTTGCACGCGCCACCATCAGCATGTACTGCGGTCTGTCACCGCCCGTGACCAGTCGATACCAGGTATGCGGCAGTACGTCCGGCGTTACAGCAAGCACGCGCCGCGCTGCCTGCAAGGCGCGTTCAAAGCGCGCTTCCGTGCCAGGACGAAGATCGAAATAGGTGACTTGCACCGTCGCACTGGGCTTGCGGTTCTCCAACGGCGTGCCGTCACTGAGTTGGGGCAACAGTTCATAGACAAGTTGCGCTTGGGGTGTGACATAAGGCGTCACGCTGGCTTTGAAATCCGCGCCATCTTGCTCGACATCGATACGATGATCGAAGGCGGCAAAGGGTTCGCCGACATTTGCATCGATGAAGTAGCCATCGCGCTTGCCGTCTGAAACCGTCCAGCCGTACCAGACCAAAGGATCATGATGGCTGCGATGCCAACCCAGATGGTGGCGATAGCCGTCCTCAAACTTGGCTTGTGCGCCAGGATTCACTTGGTAAACAAAAAAATGTGCGGCAGGCCCTTGCTGAGCTTTGACGGGCGAGATCAGCAATAACGCCAGGGCAGCGAGCAGTGCGCGATAAGTCATGGAATCCTCGACGGTGAAGACAGCAGCTGCGCCATACTAGGCTTGCCCCTGCTCGCAGAACCATGCGAATCTTTTTGGCCTGAGCCTCAAAAAACTTTTTCAGGGCAGCCTGCGCGAGCACGACCATGCATGTGGAAATGCGTTACCTGCACACCTTCCGGGTGGTCTGCGAAGCCGGCAGCCTGCGTGCCGCCGCAGGCGTTCTGCATCGCACGGAGCAGGCCGTGAGTTACCAATTACGCAAGCTGGAAGAAGCATTGGGCATGCCGGTATTTCAGCGCGGCAGCGGGCGGTTGATACCCAATGCTGCGGGTGAGCGCCTGTTGGTGTTTTGTCAGGAGATGGGGCGCGACTGGGAAAAGCTGTATGAGGAAATCCATGCTTCAGCACCTGTTGCACCGTTGCGTATTTCGGCGGTCAGTGGCTTTGGACGCTACCAATTGCTGCCGCTGTTTCGTGATGGACCGTTAGCCGACATTCCTATTCGCATGCGCTATCCCACGGCAGAGGACGTGGTTCGCCACGTGGAATCAGGCGCGTGTGATCTCGGCTTCGTGCATCGCATGGATACGCATGCGCGACTCAGTCATACGCCCGTGGGTGCGGAAGAAATCGTGCTGATTGCTTCGCCGCATCTGGCTTCGTCGTTTGCGCTTGATGCGGCTTCGCTGCGCGACGCAGGCTATGTGAGCTACGACGAAAGTGATTACGTATTCGCGACCTGGTTTACCCAAGTGCTGGGCATGAACATGACGGGCCTCAACACCGTCGCCCACTTCGAGGAATTGGAAGAAGTGCTCGATTGGGTAGCAGCGGGTCGTGGCGTATCCATCGTGCCGGCAGCCTGCATGGCGGAGCATGAAGCACGTGGCGAGGTAGTGGCTTTACGCACCCCGAAAACGCGTTGCCGCAACACTATCTACGCCGTCTTGAATTCGGACCATCATCACGCGGCGATCGAGCGGACGTTGCAGGCCGTGCGGGAATGTGCGTCGTTTTAGAGACGTCTTGAGCACGACTCGATGAACCGGAAAGGCTTGCCACTTCGTCCATGGTCAGATGGCGCCACTGTCCTTTGGCAAGGTCACCCAACGCTAAATTGCCGATAGCCACGCGGATCAATCGCAACACACCGATGTCCTGTGCGGCAAGCAAACGCCGGATATGCCGGTTGCGTCCTTCGTCGAGCACGACTTCGAGCCAGGCGTTCTTTTCGCCTTTGCGTAATAGCGCAACGCGCTTGGCGGCCAGTTGTTCGCCGTTGTCCTCGATGCCGTGCACCATGCGATCGAGCAGAAGCGGTTCTGGAAGCGTGTCGATCTGCACGTGATAGGTCTTGTCGACGTGATGGCGTGGATCGGTAAGCCGTGCCGCCCACACACTGTCATTGCTGAGCAGCAGCAAGCCTTCGCTTGCCTTGTCGAGCCGTCCCACCGGCCCCAGCCACGGCAAGCCTGCGTCCGCCAGCAGTCCATATACGGTGTCGCGACCGCGCTCGTCGGCAGCGCTCACGACAATGCCGCGCGGTTTGTTGAGCACGATGTAGATGCGCTGGGCGGCGGCCACCGTTTCGCCGTCCAGGCAGATGCGCTCGCGTTCGGCATCGGTGGCGCGTTCCGGATCGCGAACGATGCGACCGTCCACGGTCACCCTGCCCTCGCGCACGGCTTTTTCCGCCTGGCTGCGCGAGCACACGCCCAGCTTGCTGAGCACGCGCGCAATGCCGTGGCGTGCGTTTGCCGACGTGGGATGGCGGGGACGGGAAAGGGTCATGGTGTCGACGATAAAAGAAAAAGCCCGGCAAGTGCCGGGCTTTTTCACTACTGCTTGAAGCGGTTCGATTACTGCTGAACCTGCAGTTCGGTACGACGGTTGCGAGCGCGACCGGAGTCCGTCTTGTTGCTGTCGATCGGATCGTTCATGCCGTGACCGACCGGGCCTTCC
>NZ_DATEJY010000240.1:0-11783 GCF_035277725.1 Dyella sp.
CCCCGGCGCGGGGTTCTGTGTCGAATCGCAAGTGCTTGATTTGCCTATAGTGCTTGCAGCATCGGGATGCGAATGAATCGCATTATTTGATGAAAGGAAAATGAAGGATTGTCCGTTCAATACGGTACGGTTTGTTTTTCCGCAGGTTAAGACTGTGTTAGCATCCCAGCTCGAATTGGCTGCTGCCCCTATAGGTACCCAATAAATGATTAAGCAGCGTACGTTGAAGAACATCATTCGTGCCACCGGCGTCGGTCTGCATACCGGCGACAAGGTCTATATGACATTGCGTCCGGCGGCACCGAATACTGGCATCGTCTTCCGTCGCACCGATCTCAATCCTCCGGTTGAAATCCATGCACGTCCCGATCACGTAGGTGACACGCGTTTGTCCACCACGCTGGTAAACGGTGACGTACGTGTTTCAACCGTGGAACATTTGTTATCGGCGATGGCGGGCCTAGGCATCGACAATGCATATGTCGATCTGTCCGCGCCGGAAGTCCCGATCATGGACGGCAGCGCCGGTCCGTTCGTTTTCCTTCTGCAATCGGCCGGCATCGAAGAACAGTCCGCGCCGAAGCGCTTCATCCGCATCAAGAAGCCGGTGAAGGTGCAAGAAGGCGATAAATGGGCCAGTTTTGAGCCGTTTGAAGGCTTCAAGGTCGGTTTCTCGATCGAGTTCAACCACCCGATCATTTCCAAGCGCACTTCGCGCGCGGAGATCGACTTCTCCACCACGTCCTTCGTCAAGGAAGTGAGCCGCGCACGCACCTTCGGCTTCATGCGCGATATCGAGATGCTGCGCGAACACAATCTCGCGCTCGGCGGCTCGATGGACAACGCCGTGGTGCTCGATGACTATCGCGTGCTCAACGAAGATGGCCTTCGTTACGAAGACGAATTCGTCAAGCACAAGATCCTCGATGCGATCGGCGATCTGTACTTGCTTGGCCACAGCCTGATCGGCGCGTACTACGCGCACAAGTCCGGCCACGAGTTGAACAACAAGCTGCTGCGCACGTTGATGGCCGACGCCACGGCATGGGAAGAAGTCAGCTATCAGGACGACCCGGCCACCGCTCCGATCTCCTACGCGCATCCCGCCCAAGCGATCTGACAAAAAAATGCCGATTCCTACCGCCAGACCGGGCCATCGAGCCCGGTCTGTTTGTTTTTGTGGATTGCATCACATTTTTGTCGCCCGCTGATTCACGTTATGACCACGCGGCATAGAGACCTGGGTGGGGCAGGCCGTGGTATAAAACCGACTTCCGCATCGGGGCAGGCGGTTGTACGCCTCTCGTTGGAGCCAAGCGCCTGCAGCTCAGGGCGGTGTGGAGGGGGTGGAATCAGCAGTTTCGGCGACGGACGCCAGCGCCAGGAACATGGCCCGTAATTCAGGGTCTTGGATGGAGCCCGCGGCGGCCTTCAGATGAAGCGCTGCAGCGGGGGAAAGCGGTTTTGATTGCTCCGGCTGCGGGTCGGGCGGAGGAAGGGGGGCCACTTTCACGGTAACTGAGCTGGCATGTGCGCCGATGGCGCGTGCGGCAGCGAGGATTTGCGCCTGTTGCAAGCGCAAACGCGATGCCCAAGCCGGCGAGGAAGCCAGGAAAACAAGGCGGTCGTCGCGCAGATTCGCGAATCTGACCTGCTCGCGCAGGGGCGATGGCAACGTCTGGCGTAATGCGCGGTCCAACGCTTCCAGCTTGCCGGCTTTGTGGGCCAGCGCAGCGACAGGACCGACCTCGGTAATGGGTTGCGGCCCGTGATCGGTGCGTTGGAAAGCGGGTACTTCGCGTTGCATCAGTAGTGAAAAATTTCGAACCGGAAACGACATGCAGATCATACTCGTCTCTCGCGCAGGGAAGGTGCCGAAAACTCTGGACCTCACCAACTCCCGTTTGCGCTGGCGTGTATGCGGAATCGGTGCGGCTGTGGTGCTGGCGTTGGCGAGTATCGGCGCTGGTATCGCACTGGCAGTAGCTAGTCCCCGCGATCGTGCCTTGGCCGAGATCGACTCGCTGCACCAACAAGTGAAGATGCAAGATAAACAGCTGGGTGACTTGCGCGACGACGCGCACCGCCAGCTCGATGCGCTGGCCATCAAGCTCGGTCAGTTGCAGGCGCAGGCCACGCGCATCAATGCCCTGGGCGAGCGCCTGGTGCAGGTCGGCAAGCTCGACAGCAACGAATTCAACTTCGACCAGCCGCCGCCGGTCGGTGGTGTGGAAGTCACCGATGGCAGCAGCGCCTACGCCTTGCCGCAGACGCTGGATAGCGGCATCAGCCAGCTGGCGACTCAGTTCGAAACGCAGCAGGCGCAATTGAGCGCGATGCAGAGTCTGCTGCTCAATGCGCGCATCGATTCGAACCTCAAGCCCACCGGCATGCCGGCGGATGGCTATATTTCTTCCTACTTTGGCGTGCGTGCCGACCCTTTTGATGGCCTTGCCGCTCGCCATACTGGCCTGGATATCGCCGTGCCCTATGGCAGCACGGTGCGTACCGTGGCCGAGGGCATGGTGACTTATGCCGGCGTACGCAGCGGCTACGGCAACGTGGTGGAAATCGACCACGGCAACGGCTACATGACCCGCTATGCCCACAACAGCAAGCTGCTGGTGCATCCCGGCCAGCACGTGCGCGTGGGTGACGAGATCGCCGAGGCCGGCTCCAGTGGCCGCTCCACCGGTTCGCACGTGCATTTCGAGGTCTGGTACAACGGCCGCGTCGTCAATCCGCTCGCGTACGTCAAGAATCATCGCTGAGCAACCTGGGCAAGCCCCGGCCGGCACCCTTGAAAGCGGGGCGCCGTACCGCCACCCCTGTGCCTGGTTCGTCGTGATTTCCCGCGTTTGGGATACCTGACGGACCGTAGGGACGCTCCGATCTATCCCACGCACCCGGCATGACGCCCAGAACGACCGCAGACTGCGCCGCGCGGCTTGAGCAGACGGCCAGTCTGCTCTGCTCTGCGTCGCGCAGCACACTCTGCGGGCCTTCTGAGCACCATGACGAGCGCGTGGAATAGACCAGAGCATCCCTAGTATCATCAAACCTTTGCCTGCCCGGATCGACCCCGGTGGGCGTCCACAGTTTCCAGATCCGGAAGATCGATGCTTAATCGTGCCCTGACGAGCCTCTTTGGCAGCCGTAACGAACGAGTACTGCGCCAGCTGTCCAAAACCGTCGCGCGCATCAACGCGCTTGAGCCTGAGTTCGAGAAGCTCAGCGACGAGGCCCTGCGTGGCAAGACCGACGAATTCAGGCAGCGGCTGGCCAATGGCGAGGCGCTCGACAAGCTGCTGCCTGAAGCCTTCGCCGTGGTGCGCGAAGGCGCCAAGCGCGTACTCGGCATGCGTCATTACGACGTACAGCTGATCGGCGGCATGGTGCTGCACATGGGCAAGATCGCCGAAATGCGTACCGGCGAAGGCAAGACCCTGGTAGGGACCGCGCCGGTGTACCTCAACGCGCTTGAGGGCAAGGGCGCCCACGTCGTGACGGTCAACGACTATCTGGCCAAGCGCGACGCGGCCCAGATGGGCAAGCTCTACAACTTCCTGGGCATGAGCGTGGGTGTGGTGTATCCCGGCATGGATCAGGCCGACAAGCACGCCGCCTACGCCGCCGATATCACCTACGGTACCAATAACGAATACGGCTTCGATTACCTGCGCGACAACATGGCGTTGTCCAAGGACCAGCGCGTTCAGCGCGGCCTGCACTACGCCATCGTCGACGAAGTGGACTCGATCCTGATCGACGAAGCGCGCACGCCGCTGATCATTTCCGGCCCGGCCGAGGATTCCCCGCAGCTCTACATCGCGGTGAACAAGATCGTGCCGCGCATGACTCGCCAGGAACTGGAAGACGGTCCCGGCGACTATTGGGTCGACGAAAAGCAAAAGCAGGTGCACCTCTCGGAAGAGGGCATGCAGCACGCCGAAGAACTGCTGCAGCAGGCGAAGGTCATCGATCCGGAAAGCAGCCTGTACGATGCACGCAATCTCGCCATCGTGCATCACCTCAATGCGGCGCTGCGCGCGAATGCGATCTATCAGCGCGATGTCGATTACATCGTGCGCGATGGCGAGGTGATCATCGTCGACGAATTCACCGGCCGCACGCTGCCGGGCCGCCGCTGGTCCGACGGTCTGCACCAGGCGGTGGAAGCGAAGGAAGGCGTGCCGATCCAGCGCGAGAACCAGACGCTGGCCACGGTCACGTTCCAGAACCTGTTCCGCATGTACAAGAAGCTGGCCGGCATGACCGGTACGGCGGACACCGAAGCGTACGAGTTCCAGACGATCTACGGCCTGGAAGTGGTGGTGATTCCCACCCACAAGCCGATGATCCGCAAAGACAACCCGGACATGGTGTTTCTCAGCCAGGACGTGAAGTACAAGGCGGTGATCGAGGATATTCGCGATTGCCACAAGCGCGGGCAGCCGGTGCTGGTTGGTACGGCCTCGATCGACGTGTCCGAGTTGCTGTCCAACCTGCTGCGCAAGGAAAAGATTCCGCACGAAGTGCTCAACGCCAAGCAGCACGAGCGCGAAGCGCACATCGTGGCGCAGGCCGGCATGCCCGGTGCCGTCACTATCGCCACCAACATGGCCGGCCGCGGTACCGACATCGTGCTAGGTGGCAGCCTGGAAGCAGCACTACACGCGTTGGGTGAGGATGCCACCGACGCGGACCGTGCGCGCGTCAAGTCGGAATGGCAGAAGCGCCACGAGCAAGTCATCAACGCCGGCGGTCTGCATATCGTCGGCACCGAGCGTCACGAATCCCGCCGTATCGACAACCAGCTGCGCGGCCGTTCCGGTCGCCAGGGTGACCCGGGTTCCTCGCGTTTCTATTTGTCGCTGCAGGACAACCTGCTGCGCATCTTCGGCGGCGAAGGCCTCGTCCGCTGGATGAAGCGCTTCGGCATGAAGGAGGACGAGGCGCTGGAAGATCGCATGATCAGCCGGCAGATCGAAAAGGCGCAGCGCAAGGTCGAACAGCATAACTTCGACATCCGCAAAAACCTGCTCGAATACGACGACGTTGCCAACGACCAGCGCAAAGTGATCTACCGTCAGCGCGACGAACTGCTGGAAGAAGAAGACGTCTCCGCCACCATCGCCGACATTCGCGAAGACGTGGTCGTCGATCTGGTACGCCGCCATGTGCCGGCCGACAGCATCGACGAGCAGTGGGATATCGCAGGCCTGGAGCGCGAACTGGAAAGCGACTTCGGCATTTCGGCCGAACTCAAACCATGGCTGGAGCAACAGTCGGAAGCCGATTCCGACACGGTGCTGGAGCATGTGCGCGACCTGATCACTATGATGTTCCAGGTGAAGGAACAGCAGATCGGCGCGGAAACCATGCGCCAGCTCGAAAAGCACATCATGCTGAGCGTGCTGGACAATGCCTGGAAAGAACATCTTTCCAGCATGGATTACATGCGCCAGGGCATCTATCTGCGAGGCTATGCGCAGCAGGATCCCAAGCAGGCATTTAAGAGCGAGTCCTTCCAGCTGTTCTCGCAGATGCTGGCGCGCATCAAGACCGAGGTCACCCAGATGCTCGCGCGCATCCGCATTCGCAGCGAAGAAGAAGTTGCTGCCATGGAAGCCGAGCAGCAGCGTCTTGCCGAACGCATGGCGCGTCAGATGCAGGCCACTGGCGGCGGTGCGCCGGCGGGTGGTGCGTTGGGGATGGATGCACCAGCATCCCAGCAGGATGCGGCGACGCTGGAGCCGGTCGTCACGGGCCCCAAAGTGGGCCGCAACGATCCGTGCCCGTGCGGTTCGGGCAAGAAGTACAAGCACTGCCACGGGCAGCTGAACTGATTCGCGGGTTGGGGTGCCAACCCCAACCTCAAGATGTCGGAAACATGCCTGCGTTGGGGTTGATACCCCAACCGGCGTCGGCCGTTCAGTCCTCGCCCGGCGTCCGTTTTCGATGCGGCTCGGCATCCACCGTGGTGTACTGCGGCTCCTCGCCATCCAGTCGCAGCGCTGTGAGTTTGCCGCCCCATACGCAGCCGGTATCGATGCCGTAAACACCCATGCCGGCGAAGCGGCCAAGCGCTGACCAGTGGCCACACACGATGCGCGTTTCGCGCTTGCGCATGCCGGGTACTTCAAACCAGGGATACATGCCGGGCTTTTGCGTGCCAGGTGCACCCTTGCCTTCGAAGTCGATACGGCCGTTCACATCGCAGAAGCGCATGCGCGTCAGCGTATTGATCGAGGCGCGCATACGCTCGATCCCTTGCAAGCGACTCGCCCACGCAGCCGGTCGATTGCCGAACAGGTTCTTGAGCAGCCGCTGATGACGGGGGCTGGCCAGTTCGCGTTCGATTTCCAATGCGCAGCGCTGCGCCTGCTTCAGCGTCCAGCTTGGCGCAAGGCCTGCATGCACCATCGTCCAGCCGATGGTTTCGTCGTGATGCAACAGCTTTTGAATACGCAGCCAATCAAGCAGCGTGGATGCATCTTCGGCAAACAGCACCTCACGCAGTTCGGGATTTACGCGCGCCTGTGCATCTTGCTTGCGTTGTGCAATGGCAAGCAGGCTGAGATCGTGATTGCCTAGCGTCACCACCGCGTTGTCACGCAGCGAGTGCACCAGGCGCAGCGTGTCCAGTGATTGGCCGCCGCGATTGACCAAGTCACCGCAGAACCATAGCTGGTCCGCTGCTGGATCGAAGCGCAACTTTTCCAACAGGCGCTGGAGTTCCGGGTAGCAACCTTGGACGTCGCCGATTGCGTAGATAGCCATCAGCGATTCGCCTGTGAGATCTGCCGCGCACGTGTCATGGACGGGTCCTTAGTCAATGCAACGTGCGGGGAATGGATAGCGTAAAGGTCGGAATCGGCGCTTCGAAACGCGTGCCGTCGTCGGCCATCATCTGGTAGCTGCCCTGCATCGTGCCGACGGCGGTTTCCAGCACGGCACCGGAGGTGTATTCGTAATCGTCGCCCGGACGCATCCACGGTTGTTCACCTACGACGCCCTCACCGAACACTTCCTCCACCTTGCCATTGGCATCCGTGATCACCCAGTGACGGGTGAGGAGGCGCGCCGGCAGACCCCCGGCGTTGCGCAGCCTGATCGTGTAGGCAAAGACGTAGCGATTTTCGTCGGGGGCGGACTGGTCAGGGACAAAACGGGTTTGCACCTGCACGTCGATCGTGTAGGGGGATTTGTCTTTCATGCATCGCATTGTAGCGGGACTCGGGACGCCACGTAGGTTGGATGAGATGTGGCCAGATCGCGGTCCACAGCCCGCTGTGCGTCAAACCCTCGGGTTCAAGCTGGCGGGATTTTGGCGAGCCTTACGAAGTCGCCAGGGGCAAGCGTTTCGGCGCGCGCCTTGGGATCGACATCCGCCTGCCGAATCGCCTCGGCATCCATCAGTTGCCGCAGTGCGTTGGAAAGTGTTTTGCGACGCTGCGCAAAGGCGGCTTTCACGATGGCATGCAGGCGCGCCGGATTGGCATCGTGGCGTTCTTCCGGCGGAATCGGCACCAGCCGCACGACGGACGAATCCACCTTCGGCGGTGGCCGGAACGCGCCTGGCGGCACATCGAACAAAGGCACGACGCGGCAGGCGAGTTGCAACATGACGGATAGCCGTCCATACACTTTGCTGCCGGGTTCCGCCGCCATGCGATCGACCACTTCCTTTTGCAGCATGAAATGCATGTCGGTGATCGCGTCGGCGTGATCGACGCAATGGAACAAGATGGGGCTTGAGATGTAGTACGGCAGATTGCCGGCGATGCGCAGCCGCGGCACGCCGGCGCGCGCTGCCATGGCAGTGAAATCCACTTTCAATACATCGGCGTGCACGATCGACAATTCGCCGATGCCCTCCGCTTGTTGCTGAAGGCGCGGGATCAGATCGGTATCGAGTTCGATCGCGGTGAGCTTGCGTGCCACCGTGAGCAGCGGAAATGTCAGCGCACCTTCGCCGGGGCCGATTTCCACCAGAAAATCATCCGGGCGCGGCGAGACGGCGGACACGATGCGCTCGATGTAGCGGCGTTCGTGCAGAAAGTGTTGGCCGAAGCTTTTTTTGGGACGGGCAGGTGCGTTCATGATGATGTGCGGTGCGCAGCCAGTTCCATCGCCATGCGCGCCGCAGCGATCAGGCTGGAAGGATCGGCATTGCCGGTGCCGGCAAGATCGAGGGCGGTGCCGTGATCGACGGAGGTGCGGATGAAAGGCAGGCCGAGCGTGACGTTTACCGTGCGGTCGAAGGCTTCGCTCTTGAGTACCGGCAAGGCTTGATCGTGATACATCGCCAGCACGGCGTCGTAGCGTTCGCGCTGGGCAGGAACGAACGCCGTATCGGCCGGCATGGGGCCGAGCAATTGCATACCTTGTCGGCGCAGCGTGTTCATCACCGGGATGATGGTGTCGATTTCCTCGTGACCGATATGCCCGCCCTCGCCGGCATGCGGATTGAGGCCGAGGACGGCGATGCGCGGATCGGCGAAACCGAACTTCGTGCGCAGCTCCTGATGCACCATGCGCAATGTGCGCTCCAGTGATGCTGCATCGATGGCGGCGGATACGGCGCGCAATGGCAAGTGCGTGGTGGCCAGAGCTACGCGCAGTTCCGGGCTCGCCAGCATCATCACCACATCGGCGCGGCTGTGTTCGGCAAAAAATTCGGTATGGCCACTGAAAGGAATACCGGCGTCATTGATCGATGATTTCTGCAGTGGCGCCGTCACCACCGCGGCGTAGCGGCCGCTCAGGCATCCATCCGCGGCCTCGCGCAACGTGGCCAACACGTGGCGGGCATTGCGCGGATCGGGATGGCCGGGTACTTCGGGTTCGCCCAGCGGAACATGCTTGACACGTAGCATGCCGGGCGGGCGCTGCTGAATATCGGCGCCGTCGTCATCCAGCAGCTGGATGGATGTGCCGCAGCGTTCGGCAGCGCGTTCCAGCAAGCCGCGATCGGTAATCGCAACGAAATTGGCCGCCAACGGCGTGGCGGCCAATCGTATCAGCAGCTCGGGACCGACACCCGCCGGCTCGCCGGCGGTCAGGGCGAGCCGTGGCAGTGCGGGACTGTTCACGGCTTACCCGCGCGACATCGCCATTACGACGATGCCTTGCCGTTGTCGGAGGCAGGTTCTTCCAGTTCCGGCACGAGAATCTTCACGTACGAACTGGAGCGCAGGTCACGCAGGAAATCCTCGTAAGCCTGGTCGGCCTTGCGGTTGCCGATGGCCTGGCGTGCCTGATTGCGTGCGATCTCGCTGGTCATGTCGCTGTTGCGCGTGCCGAGGCGCTGCAGGATGTGCCAACCGGCCTCGCTCTGGAACGGCGGCGCGATCTCGCCATCCTTCATGTCGGCCAGCTTCTGGCCGATCAGCGTGCCCCAATCGCCTTGCTGGAACCAACCCATGTCGCCACCGGCATTGGCGGTGGTGTCGTCGTTGGAATTATCCTTCGCCAGCTTGGTGAAGTCTTCGTGCTTGTTGACGATGCGGTTGTAGAGGTCTTGCGCCTTCTGTTGCGCCTGCGTCTCCGACAGCAGTTCGCTCGGGCGGATCAGGATCTGGCGCGCATGGAATTCCGTCACCATCTGCTTGGACGGCGCGCGCTGGTCGATCAGCTGAAGAATGTGGAAGCCGGTGGGACCATGCAGGATGCCGCTGACCTGGCCGGCCTTGAGACCGCTGATGGTATCGACGAAGGCCGAGGGCACTTCGTCCAGGCGACGCCAGCCGAGGTCGCCACCGTCCAGCGCGTCCGGCGCGTCGGAGAAGCGGATCGCCGCGGCCTTGAACGCCATGCCGCCCTTGATCGCCGCAAGCGCCTGCTCGGCCTTGGTCTGTGCGGCCTGGATATCGGCAGCGGAGGCGCCGCCGGGAATGCTGATCTGGATGTGCGCCAGATGTACTTCGCCGGCCTTGTAGTTCGGGCTGTTGAGCAGGTTGTTGATTTCGCTATCGGTCACCGACACCGAGCTGCGCACGACATTCTCGTGCAGTTTCTGCACCACCAGCTGATCGTGCAGCTGCTGGCGGTAGGCGGCGTAGCTCATGCCGCTCTGCTCGACGGCGGCACGCAGCTGGTCGGCCGTCATCTTGTTCTGCTCGGCCACCGCCTGCACGGCCTGGTCCACGTCGGAGTCGGAAACGCGAATGCCCTGGTCATCGGCACGCTGCAACTGCAGCTTCATCAGCACCAGGCGATCGAGCACCTGCCGGCGCAGCACGTCGATGGGCGGCAGCTGGCCCGGCTGGTTGGCGTATTGCTGCTGGATGGCGGCGACGGCGTCGTTGAGCTCGCTCTGCAGGATCACCTCGTCTTCCACGACGGCGACGATGCGATCGATGGGCCCATTGGTCGAGTCCTGCGGTTGCGGCGCCAGGAGCTGAGCCTGGGCCAGCGACGGGATCGCCATGACGATCGTCAGCAGGAACATCGCAAAAATCTGCTTCATCAGTGAACAGCCTTCTGTCGCCGGTGGCGAAGGGTTGGTAACGGTGTTGCTCAAGTAACGGCTCAAAAAACGGTTTGGGAAGGCCGCTTTTTCGAGGGCGCCCGAGCCTGCTGGGCGCGCTTATTGATAGCCAAGGATATCACGCCGCAGCACGCTCTCCGTCTGGCCGCTGAAGGTTCCCAGTCCCTTGAATTCCAATTGGAACATGATGGCAGTATCGCTCCGTGGGGCCGTCTGGCCTGGCGGCAGGGCGGTGACCACGCCGTAGTAACCGGTCACGTAGTGGCGGGCCACCACGCTTACCTTTACGCAGCATCCTTCGTACTGCACGCCGGCCAGGGCTTCCACGGTGCGCTTGTCCAGTTCCGAGTAAGTCCAGTCGCCGATCAGGCGCCAGCGTTCCGAGAGCGGATAGACCGCCGACACGTCGTATTGTTCCACCAGGCCGCGACGGAACCGGTAGGAGAAGTTGAGGATGCCGTCGAAGCCCAGCCGGCGCTGCAACGTGAACGTGCCCAGGTCGGTCAGGCGCGTGTTTGGGTTCCACAGGTATTCGGTGTTGGCCGTCCACTGGTCGTTGAGCTGGGTGCTGAGCTCAGCCACGTAATCCGAACCACTCCAATTGGTGGCCGGGGAGCAGCCGTTGACGTTGGCGCTCGTGGTGTTGGTGAGCGTGCAAGGGGTCTGCACGCGCTGCGGCGTGAAGTAATGGATCTGCCCGAACGTCGCCGAGATGCGCTCCACACCGCCGTCATCGAGGAAGCGGGTGGTGACGGCCGCCGTGAGGTTGTTCGCATTCATCTGGCGGTCCGCGCCGGAGAACTGGTTCGGCGCGAACAGCATCCAGTCGTCGAAGGCCATCGGCGCGGTATCGAACAACGGCAGGTTGTTCTGGTTGCGGTATGGCACGTACAGGTAATACAGCCGCGGCTCTAGCGTTTGCGTGTAGTTGCTGCCGAACAGTGAGGTGTTGCGTTCGAAGATCAGGCCTTGATCCAGGCTCACGATCGGCAGCGCGCGGCTGGGGTTGCTTTCGGTGAACGGAGAGGTGCCGGCCGTGCCTACCTGGCCGTAATAGTTGTAGCGCTGATAGCCCGAATCGAGCGAATAGCCGGTATAGCGATACGCCAGCTTGGGCCGCACGAACCACGCCGGGCCTTGGAAATCCGCATCGACGTAGGGATACAGGTCGATGCGCGAACCTTCCACCTGATTGAACTTGTGGAACTTCACCGCTTCGCTGTTCAGGCCGAAGTCGTACCAGCGCGCGAACGGGATATCCATGTTGAACGTGGCGCGCGGCAGGCGC
>NZ_DATEJY010000241.1:0-28946 GCF_035277725.1 Dyella sp.
TACGCCGCCACGTTCCAGCCACGCCAGTTCCGGCCCGATGAAATGAGGCGTGATCGGAATGTCGTAGCCGCCATAGCTATACAGAATGGTCGGCCGCTGACCGTTCGGCGTGATGCCGGGCATGCTCAACACGGTCACCGGAATCTTGGTGCCGTCCTTGGAGGTGCCGTCGATGCGATGCACGTCCACCTTGCTGTAATCAGCCGCCGGCTTCACTTCGAACACCGTGCGCAGGTTACCGCTTTTCGCATCGAGATCGGCCCAGCGCGCGGGCAGCGTCCAGCCGCCGTAAGTAATCAGTGCGTGATCCCGGCCTTGCTCGGCGGCGATGCCTTCGATGGTGATGTCATGCGCCGGCAGCGGTAGGCGGCGTACCAGTTTGTCTTGTGCGTCGTATTGTTCTGCCCATCCATCCGGGCCCCAGCTGCGCGTTACCAGAAAGCCATCGGCCATCGGCGCGATGGTCTGCATCGCGCCTTCGCGTTGTGCTACTGCGGTAGTGACCTTGCCTTGTGCATCGATCGCCAGCAGCTTGCCGCGCGGCGCATCGGCGAAGCTGGTCACCAGCAGACGCTGGCCTACCCACGCCGCATTGCGCACGTTGGCGTCGTGGCCTAGCACTTTCTTCCATTCGCTGCCTTGCCGCAGATATACCTCGGCAGAACCGCCATCGCCGATATTGGCGAGTACGGCGAGTTGCCTGGCACCCGGCGAGGTCAGCAGACGGTATTCGGCAACCTTCGAATAGCTCTTGCCGAACACCACCTCGTCAGCGTGCGAGGCTTGTCCAAGCACGTGATGCACCAAGGCTGCATCGAACTGGCGTACCTCCGTACCCGGCGGTGGCAACGGAAAGCGCACATAGACGAAACCGTGTTCATCGGCATCCCACGCAACATCTTGCGGCGTCGTGCCACCACCGGCATACGGCAACGCGTCGCTCAATACTTTGCCGGTGGCCACGTCGAGCACGTGCAGCGTGGTCAATTCACTGCCGCCTTCCGCCGTGCCGTAGGCCAGATAGCGACCCGTCGGCGATGGCCAATAACCGGTGATCGCGGTGTTGCCGTCGCCGGCGTTGAGATCCACCAGCACGCGTGCCTTGCCGTCCGGCCACGCTTGCGCCATCAGCTGTGGTTGCGGCTGGGGCGGTGTTTCCTGCATGTAGAACAGCGTGCCGCCGGCGAGCAGCGGCGAGGAACGCGTCGTGGAGGTGATGGCGAGCTGTTGCACGCGCTCAGTCATCGACTTGCCATCGGGCATTGCGGCGAGCACTGCTTCGGTGTGTTCGTTCTGCGCCTTGATCCAGGCTTGCACGGCAGGATCCTGTGCGTTTTCCAGCCAACGGTAGGGATCGTTGACGGTCACGCCATGCAAGGTGCTGGCGGCGGGGCGTGTCGGTGAAGCAGGCGGTCTGCTGTCGCCGCCATGAGCGGCCGCAGTGACGACAAACGCAAGGGCAGGCAGGCAACGCAGGAAAAGGGACATGCCTTGAGGTCCTGTGGCTGGATATGGAGCAGACCAGCCAGCCTATACCGTGCGCAGACCCGGGCGAAACGGGACCCATGGCGCTTGTCAGCGCGTCGCGCTTGGCTATGCTGGCCGATTTTCCGACCCGGAGTTCCATCCATGCGCCGACTGCTGCCTGCCGGTCTGATCGCCCTCGCCGTACTGCCCGTGGCAGCGCAAACCCCTTCGACGTCATCCAAGCTCGATCTGGAAACCATCATGGCCAATCCGGACTGGATGGGGCAGGCGGTCGAGAATCCGTATTGGAGTGTGGACGGCCGCAGTCTTTACTACAGCCTCAAGCGCGATGGCAGCACGGTGCATGATCTGTATCGCGTCGATCCTGCGGGCGGCAACAACACCAAGCTCGACGCTGCCGCCACCGCGCAGGCCGAAGGTCCTGCCGTGTACGATCGCGCGCATCGCCGTGCGGCTTACATCTTTCACGGTGACGTGTTCCTGGTCGACCTGAGCAACGGACGCCGCACGCAAGTCACGCGCAGCGCGTTGCCGGAATCCTCGCCGCGCTTTTCCGCCGATGGCCGCGTCCTGCAATTTCGCGAAAGCAACAACTGGTACGTCTACGACATCGCCAGCAGCATCACCTCGCCGGCCGCGGTATTGAAGTTCACCGACGATCCCAACGACAAGAAACCCGATGCGCTCGAACAGCAGCAACTCGCGCTGTTCAAGGATCTGCGCGAAAACAAGCAAGACAAAGACGCGCTGCACGCGAACGAACAAGCCTTGGCCGTCGCCGATCCCACGCGCGCGCCGCAGCCGTTCTATCTCGGCGACAAGGCGCAGCTGATGGATACCGAGCTGTCGCCCGATGGCCGCTGGATGCTGGTGCTGACTCAACCGGCACATCACGACGATGGCAAGGCGCCGGACGTGATCCATTACGTGACGAATTCCGGTTACACCGAAACCGAGGCGGCACGCCAATACGTTGGCCGCAACGATCCTGCGCCGCAATCGGTGTTGTTGCTTGATCTCAGTGCACACAAGTCCTATCCGCTGGCAACCGACAACCTGCCCGGCATCAAGGACGATCCGCTGAAAGCCATCCGCGCAAAAACCGTCGCTGCCTTGGAGAAAGCCGGCAAGGATGACGACGCCAAGGCGCTCAAGGCACCGGACGTGCGGCAGGTGATCATGTACACCATGGACAGCGGCACGGCCGGCATCGTGTGGAGCGACGATGGCCGTAATGCTGCGCTGGAATTTCTCGCCATCGACAACAAGGACCGCTGGATCGCCAGCGTCGACTTCGCGCATCACACGCTGGTGCCGCAGCATCGCCTGCACAACGATGCGTGGATCAACTGGGGCTTCAACGATTTCGGCTGGCTCAAGGACAACCGCACGTTGTGGTATCTGAGTGAAGAGAGCGGCTATTCGCAGCTTTACGTAAAACCGGTGGATGGTACGGCGAAGGCATTGACATCCGGCAAGTTCGAAGTGAGCCAGCCGCAGCTTTCCAACGACGGCAAATGGTTCTACCTGCGCACCAATAAAGTGGCGCCCTACAGCTACGACGTTTACCGCGTGCCCTCGAACGGCGGTGAGCTCGCTCGCGTCACGCAGTACGGCGGCATGGATCAGTTCACCTTGTCGCCCGACGACAAGCAGCTTGCCGTGCTGCATTCGTCGGCCTACGTGCTGCCGCAGCTTGCCGTGCAAAACGTCGAAGGCGGCACGCCGCGCGACCTTACCCACACCATGAAGCCCGCGTTCACCGCCTATCACTGGATCGAACCGAAGATCGTGGAAGTGCCGTCCTCGCACGGCGCCGGCGTGATCTATGCGAAGTACTACGGCCCAGCGAATGAAACCGATGCATCGGCGTCGCGTCCCGCCGTGCTGTTCGTGCACGGTGCCGGTTACCTGCAGGATGTCAAAGAAGCCGCCACCTACTACCAGCACGAACAGCTGTTCAACAATCTGCTGGTGCAGGAAGGCTACATGGTGCTGGACATGGATTACCGCGCATCCGAAGGCTACGGCAGTGCATGGCGCACGGCGATCTATCGCCAGATGGGCCATCCGGAACTGGAAGACCTGCTCGACGGCAAAGCCTGGCTGGTGAAAAACCACGGCGTCGATCCCAAGCGCGTCGGCATCTACGGCGGCAGCTATGGCGGCTTCATGACCGAGATGGCGCTATTGCGTGCACCGGGCGAATTCGCTGCAGGCGCCGCGCAACGTCCGCCGTCGGACTGGGTGACGTACAACGATCCGTACACCGCCGATATTCTCAACACGCCGCAGCTGGATCCGGAGGCATACAAGATCAGCTCGCCGATCACCTATGCAGAGAACCTGCGCGATCCGCTGCTGATCAATCATGGTTTGATCGACAACAACGTGATGGCCAGCGATTCGATCCGCCTGTATCAGCGCTTCATCGAATTGCACAAGAAGAACTTCTGGATCTCCCTGTATCCGCTGGAGCGGCATGAATTCGAGCACGCGGATGCGTGGTATGACGAGTACCGGCGGATCAATGAATTGTTCGAGACGTGGGTGAAGCCGGCGCCTGGCGCGTAGGTTGGGGTGCGAACCCCACCATCGCCATGCGTGCAAGATCGGGATGTTGGGGTTCGCACCCCAACCTACGCCGCTGGCCCGACTCGCCACCTTCATTCGTGCGCTGCAACGCGACGCGATCGTCGGGCGAAGCGCTGGCGAAGTCGCGCGATGCTTCGCCCGGTAAGGTAATCCGCGGCATCGGTGGCGTCATGCGTCCGGCGCTCAGCACTTCCAGCCGGCGGATGGCGATCTGGTGCCGCAGCATGCGGTGTTCGTGTCGGGTCATGCGGCTTATGCTTCATCCTGGCGGCCTGTGGCGATGTCGGACGCGGCGCGTTCGAGAATCGCTGCCACGCGTTGCGCTTCGGCCTTGTTCCAATCCGCACCGCGCATCAGCACGGCATGCTTGAGCTGGTGCATGGCCTTGCGCACCGACATCGGCAGCGACAGCTTGGCGATCAGGCGCGCGCTGTGCCGAGTGCGTTCGGTCATGGCGTCCACCGCGCTGCGATTGGCCTGCAGGTAAGCGCGGCCTTCGTCAGTGATGGCGTACAGCTTGCGCCCGCCCTGTTCGCTTTCCACCGAGGCGTAGCCGAGTTCTTCCAACATGGTCAGAGTGGGATAGATCGCGCCGGGGCTGGGCGAGTAGGCGCCGTGGAACATTTCCTCGATGGTGCGGATCAGCTCGTAGCCATGACGCGGTTGCTGCTCGATCAAGGCCAGCAGCAGCAGCTTCAGATCGCCATGGCCCAGCAGGCGTCCGCCGCCGCGCCGCCCGCCCCCTTGCAGATCACCCCACTCGCCGAACGCATCGCCGTGATGCCCGAACGGGCCGTGCCGGCCGCGGCGGCCGTGGAATTCGTAAGCCTCCTCGCCGTCGCCATAGGCCTCGCGCCAGCCCCGATGGCAATCGTCGTGATGGCGGTGCATGAAGCGGTGGAACAGGAAATGCCGATGCATGAGGTAACTCCGATATATCTAAATCGTGGCGAAAACGATATATCTAATTTGTATCGAAGTGCAAGCCCAGGCGGATGCCCCCTCAACGCCCCGGACTTTGTCGATTCCCTCCACCCCCGTTCGTCACTCACAGGTAGGGCCCTTATCCGGAGAAGCGACCATGACTCAAAACCCCACCCTCGTCCCCGCGGCCGAGCTGGTAAAGCGCAACAATGCCAGCCAGCCCAACGAAAGCGCGGACTACCGCCGTGCCCGCAACGAACTGCTGCGCGAGGAAATCGAGCTGCGCCGCCAGATCGAACGCGTCGCCCAACTGCGCCGAGGGTTGCCACCCGGCGGCGAAGTGATCGGCGACTACCGTTTCGAAGGCGAAAACGGCCCGACAGATTTTGCGGGCCTGTTCGGCGACAAGCAGACCCTGGTCGTCTACAGCTACATGTTCGGCCCGCAGCGCGAACGGCCATGCCCGATGTGCACGTCGCTGCTGAGTGCATGGGAAGGCGAAGCGCGCGACATGGAACAGCGCATCGCGCTGGCGGTCATCGCACGTTCGCCGCTGGATCGGCTCCTCGCGTTCAAGCGCGAACGCGGCTGGCGGAATCTCAAGCTGTTTTCGGACCTCAACGGCAACTTCACCCGCGACTATCACGGCATTGCCGACGACGGCAGCGACATGCCGGCGCTCAACGTGTTTACGCGGCGCGACGGCACCGTGCGTTTGTTCTGGGCCGGCGAAATGGGGTTTGACACTTCCGATCCCGGACAGGACCCACGCGGCGCGCCCGATCCGATGCCGATCTGGACCGTGCTCGACATGACGCCAGAAGGGCGCGGCACCGATTGGTATCCGAAGCTCGATTACTCCGCGTAGCAGGCACCGTAGGCTGGGATTCCCAGCATCGCCATCCAAAAAAAGCGGCTGGGATTTCGTCCCAGCCTACGCAGCGCTTCGCGCGCGAATGCCACGTAAGGCCAGCACGGCGGCCAGCACCAGCATGACTAGCGCAATCCACGCGGATCGATGCAAGCCACGCACAACCATGTCGTTGCTATTGCCCGCCAGCGATCCGAACAGGGCCACGCCAATCGCTCCAGCTGCCTGGCGCGCCGCATTCAACACCCCCGAAGCGGTACCCGACGCGTGCTTCTCCACTGCGGAAAGCACCGTCGTGGTCATCGCCGGTACGCCCAGGCCCATGCCGCTCGGCAGCAACGCGAACGCGGGAAGCATCAGCAGATAAGGGCTGCCTGCATCCAGCAGCAAAAGCAGCCCAAAACCGGCGGCATCAATCAGTGCGCCCAGCACCATCGGCAGGCGCGCGCCCGCGCGGCCAACCAGCCAACCACTGAAGATATTCACGCCAAAAAAGGTCGCCGTCAGCGGCAAATAGGCCAGCCCGGTACGCAAGGCGCTGTAACCGTGCACGCGCTGCAAATACAAACTGAGCAAAAACACGATGCCGTAATAGGTGAGGTTGACGATCACCCCATACGCCACTGCCACGCTGAAACCCGGCGCCTTGAAGAAACGCAACGGCAACATCGGCGCCGCGCTGCGCGATTGTGCCCACACGAACAACGGTGCGGTCACCAAGGCCACGCCCGCGCAGGCGAGCACCCATGGATGTGTCCAGCCGAGCGGCTTGGCTTCGATCACCATCATCGTCAAACCGGTCAGCGCGAGAATCGCCAGCACCTGTCCACGCAGGTCGAAACGTCCCTCGTGCGCCTTGCGCTCGGTTTCCGGTACGCGCCAGGTCAGCCATGCACCCACCACGCAGATCGGCACGTTGACGAAAAAGATGCTGCGCCAGCTGGTTACGCTCATCAGCAAGCCGCCGATGATCGGGCCGGCCGCAATGGCGATCGCGCCCGAAGCGGTCCACCAGCCGACGGCACGCGCACGCAGCGCATGCTCATGCGCGGTGGCGTGGCTGAGCAAGGCCAGCGAACACGGCAGCATTGCTGCGGCGCCCACACCTTGCAGCGTGCGCCCGGCAATCAGCATGGGTGCATCGCTCGAGCAACCGCAAAACACCGATGCAAGCGCAAACAGCAGCATGCCGCCGAGATACACCCGGCGCGCACCCAGGCGATCGCCGAAATAGCCCATGCTGAGCAGCAGCACCGCAAACGCCAGTGCGTAAGCATCCACTACCCATTGCAGGCCGGCGACGCCCGAATGCAGATCGCCCGCAATGCGTGGCAGCGCCACATTGACGATGGTGACGTCCAATTGCACCAACGCAAAGCCGAAGCTGGCTGCGGTGGTGACGCGTGCGATGCTGTGGGAGGAACGCTGCTGATCCATGCCGGTGACAAGAGGTGAAGCGGCGACGGGCCAACCTTATGGCATGGCAAGCATGGATGTTTCGTGGAAGGGCGAAATATCCGTTTTATGTTCATGCTGCGAAGAGATTTCCCTCTCCCGCTTGGCAGGAGAGGGAAGCTCTGTGCTCAGCTACTACGGTGCGTTAACGAACGCCTTCCATGCGCTCAACAGATTGCCAGCATTCACCGAACCCAATCCATTGGCGAAACTCCAACCGGGCTGTGCGCTGAAGGCCGCCGTATTGCTGTTGTAATTGGAGGTGCTGGCGGACGTCAGCCCGACCAGCGTGGGTCCATAAAACTGCTGGAAGTTCTGGATGGTGCCGTAGAAATAGCAATCAGGCGTGGTTTCCGCGAACGCCGCCACCTGCACGCATTGCGTGGAATTGCCGCCGGTGGTGACGTTATAGAACACACACTTGCCGGTCCCGTTGGTGCCGTTGCTGGCGTTGCACTTGGCCAGCGTGCCCGGCGCGGAACCGGTTGGGCCGCCGTACTCATGCCGCGCCAGTTCGTACAAGGTCGGCGCGGCATTGCCCTGGTTCTTCGACAGTCCAGCGTTGGACAAGCCCTGGTCGATCAATGCCTGGATACCCGCGAACATCGGCGACGACAGCGAGGTGCCGCCCACCAATTCCACCGGCGAGGTGAAGTTGGCCGTGCACGGATAAAAGCCGGTGCACAAAATCACCCACGAATACCCGCCATACGAACCTGCGAACAGCGATACATCCGGCAGATCGCGCGACTGGTCTTTTGCCGCGCCACGCACGATGCGCTGCCACGAAGGCTTGGCATCGACCGACGACGGGCCGCCGCTGCCGCTCTCGGAGGTCACGTAGTAGCCGTACGGATCGTAGATCAGTGCGTTCTTGCAGAACTGCAGTGCGGAAACATGCGCCAGCTTGCTCGCAGCCAGCGTATTGCCGCACGACTGATTCCAGGTCAGCTCCGGCACATACGATTTCGCCGAGCCATACACCGGATTGAGCGTGCTGTTGAAGTACTTGCTGGTGGTGCCATCGAGCACATCGGCGGTATCCGTGCCGCCCACGGCCGTATCGTTCGGCGAGGTGGCGAACGAATTGGCGTCGATCGCGGGAACACCGTTGATGATGCTGCCGTTGAAGCTCGGGTTGGAGCCGGAATCGCCGCTGGATACGAACACCGAAATACCTTCGGCATCGCCCTGTGCCCACATCAAGTCGATCGCGGCCTTGCTGGCAGCGTCGGTGAAGCCTTCGCCATAACCATAGCTCGCACTGATCACATTGGGCCGGCCGGCCGGATTGGTGTTGTTGATCAGGTTGTCCGCCGCCGTGAATACGCCGCCGAAGAAGTTGGTGGTGTCCGAATCTGCACAGGTGGCCACCCAGATATTCGCGCCGGGTGCGATGGCGGTGGAGTACTCCGAATCCAGCACTGTCTCGATGCTTTCGCCACCCGGCGAGTTGCCGCCCGGGTCGGTGCAGTTTCCGGTGGACGGCGTCAATTGCGGCTGGAACTGGCTGAAGGTGCCGCCATAGCTGCCCAGGCCGAACTGGCTGACGAAGTTGGACCAGTCGGGGCTATACATATCCTGATCTTCCACCACGGCAATGCTGATGCCGGCACCGGTGAGGCCGCCGGCATACAAGCTGCTGGTGTTGTAGATCGTCTGCATGTCGAACGGCACGAAGCCGCGCACGCCACCGGTGAAATTCACCGCCGAATGGCCGGGCGTTCCAGCCTGCGATGAAGCCGGTTGGGTGATCTTGAAATTGCCCTTGCCGCGATCGAACTGCGCCACCTGCGGCGCCACGTGCAAAGGTTGCGGGCGGAAGTCGTTCAAGCCCGCCACGCCCACCACCACCTCATGCAGCGCAGCCGGCACGCTGATGTCGCTCGCGTTGGCGACATGGTTGACGTGATTGACGATGTAGCGGTTTTCCTGTGTGTGGAACGCCTGCCGCACCAGACCTGCCGTGCCGCTGAAATCGATCTGCAGCTTGTTCGGATATACGCCGTTGACGGTGAAGCCTTGCGAGATCAGCCATGAGGCCGCTGCGGCAATATCGGCATCGACCACACCGAAATGTGCGCCGAATTCTTCCGGTGTCAGCCACTGATGGAATTTGGCGGACGCCGGATCATGCTGTGCGGCGATCAGCGATGCCAGCGCGGACGAACGCAGCGCACTCGGGCGCAGAATCAGCTGCATATGGTTCATCGCCATCGCATCGTCCACATGACCGGCGAGGGTGGATCGTTCAACGAGCGACAGATGCGTGTTGGCCAGTGCGGCGACTACGCGGTTGTTCACGGCTTGGGTCACACGTGGCGCTTCGGCCGTATTCACGCCGGCCAAGGCCGGATTGGCGGTGGCGGCCTGGGCGATCAACGGTAACGTTGCGAGTGCGGCGGCCATGGGCAGCGCCATCATCACATGCTTGGTTTTCACATCGTTTCTCCCTAGGGCATAAAGAAAAAAGGTCCCCCCTGTGATGAAACGGGCACACCATGCATCGTCGTGATTGCCTCTCTCGAGAAAGGTTGCGAAAAGCCATCCGGCCGCGACGCGGGTTCGACGCAGCCACAGCGGCTGCGGTCGCGATGACTCGCCTGAAGTTGATCGGCATGTTTCCCAACTGAACTCCCCGACTGGAACGCCGGGGTTTTGATCGTGCGCGCCGCGCACAAACACGTCCAGTACTTCGGAAAAAATAGTTGTTACATGCGGTTTACACTTCCCAACACGTAGAAAGTGGTTTCACGCGTCATGTTGAAATTTTTAACTGCGCGTCGAAGCCGAATGCGGTTCGCGCCCCGCATCATCCGGGGCTTGTGCGGCCGCCACCAACTGATTCCTGCCTTGCGCCTTGGCTTGATACAACGCTTCATCGGCGGCGTTGAGCAGGTCCAGCCAGGTGATCACCACGGCATTGCCCTTGGCGACACCAAAACTGGCCGTGACAGCCAGCGTCGAGACACCTGGCACGGAGATGCCGTCGCTGGAAATCGCGCGGCGAATGGCTTCGGCCAGCTGGCACAATTCTTCCATCGACAAGCCATTCGTCAGCACCGCGAATTCTTCGCCGCCATAGCGGAACGCCATGTGCGGATCCTGCACCAGGTGCCGGATGCGTCCGGCCACTTCGCGCAACACCAGGTCGCCGACGATGTGCCCGTGTTCGTCATTGATCGGCTTGAAGTAATCCACGTCCATCAGGATCAGGCCGCGGCCTCTGGAAAGGCGCACCGGTTCGGCCGAAAGATCGCCAGTGATTTCTTCCAGCGCATGCCGGTTGAGCAGGCCGGTGAGCGCATCGGTATGCGCTTGCCGGCGCAATGCCGTGCTGAGTTCGTCGCGTTCGATCGACAACTGCATGCTTCGCATGTGCTGCTGGCGCAATATGTCGATGGCATCGTGCAGCGCGCGTGCTTCCACACTGTTGCCGGCGCGCGGTGCGCGCCGCAAGTCGCCGCTGGCCAGCGCGACGATCTCGTTCTTGGCCAGCAACAAGGGCCGTATCACCAGGTTTTCCGCCGCGCGCAGCATGGCCAGCAAAAACAGACAGAACGCCAGCAGGAAGGCGCCGATCAGCATCATGTGCCTGCCCTCGGCGTGCTGATTGTCGTTGACCTGCATGATGGCGCGCTGCATGAAGCGGTCTTCCAGTCGTTCCAGTGCAACCAGGTCGGGAAGCACCTCACTGGTGAACGCCGCGGCGCGAACGCCGTAGTCGGTTCCTGGCTGCGCCATCAAGGTATCGACTAAGGACAGCGTATGCCCGAAGAAATCGTGTTCCACCTGCGCGCGCCTGCTGCCGATGTCGTCGTTGTCGGCGGTCTTTTCCGTCATCAGCGCCGGCATCAGGCGATGCAGTTCATCGATGCGGCCCCGCAGCCTGGCCATGGCGACACGCCGTGCTGCATCGATCGGTTGCGGCGTCGACAAGGGCACCACCAGCATCGAACCAAGCCGGCCGCCGTATTCGCGCAGATCGCTCAGGATGCGCGCCATCTGCATGATGCCGGTCTGGTCCGGCGCCAGCGCCACCGCTTCGTTGTAGAAATCGTTGATCAGCGGATCGAGCTGGTTGCGGGCATCGATCAGCTTGTCGATGGCGGTTTGCAGATCCTGCGGCGACCGTTCGGCTGGCGCGTTGCGGGCGAGTGCGTCATAGGCAACGCGCGCCTGCGCCAGCGACGTTCTGGCGTGCGCAAGCTGCGGCACCTTTCCGTTTGCCTGGGGTTGCGCGCGTATCAGCTGGTCGAGCTGCGCTAGCGCGGCATCGGTGTGCTGGCGCGCTGCGGCCACTTCCACCCGAGTGGCGGCGTAAATCGGAGCGGCGTGGGGATCCAGGCTAAGCAGGATATTGGAGGGTGCGCGCTCGGCCGAGATCGCGTTGCCGGCCTTCAATGCCTGATCGTAAGACGTCAGCGCATGCAGGTTTTGCGCGCTTTGCCGGTAACCCTGTGCATAGCCGGTAAAGACATAGGCAGAAACGCCCGCAGCCACCGCCAGCAAAAGCGCCGCCCCCACTCTTAGCTGTGCCTGAAGCTGCATTGATACCTGTTCCGCACCACGGTCTGCCCATCGGCCGCTCAGCCATACCCCAGGCACCCCGGCAGTAGCGCCGGGGGATGCGCCCATGATGACTGGAAGACGGCTGAGAAATCACTGAATTCCGCTCTAGGCAAAAGCCGGGGGAGCCGGGTGCCTTATCGGCAGGCGGTGCGGAAACCGGAGTCCAAAAACTACATAGGCTGGGATGACAATCCCAGCACCGGAAACGACGGGAAGCCGGGATTGCCATCCCAGCCCAAGGCGCTGCTGCAAGCCCTCAATCGATACCGCGCCAACGCGCCACCAGGCCGACCGAGGCAATCAATGCATTCGACAGCAAGCGCATATCCGCCGGCATATGCCGCCGCCGCACATCCAGCAGCAACGCCGCGCGCATCTCGTCGCTGTGATTCCACACCTCGTGCGGATACGTGTCATCCCACAGCAGATGCTCGCCGTTGCCGATGCGGTGTTCCTGATCGTCGAGCGACAGCACCGCGGCGGGCCGGCCTTGCGCATCCACCGGCACGGACAGCCCGAGCTGGTAACGCAACACGCCGCGAAAGGGGCCGCGATGCCGTGGAATGTGCTTGCGCGGGGCCAGGAATGACAGCGTAGCCGACAGCACGTCCGGCGTGCTGGCAATCAACTGCGCCAGCGTGGGGCAGGCGGCCAGGTGTTTGTCGATGTCGGCGCCGTATACCTTCAGGATGTACACCCGCCAATCCTTGCCGTCATTGGCTGAAATCGGCCTCTGCGCCGGCATCACTTCATGAAAGCGCGGAATGGCTTGCATGCGCGCGGCCACCGCAAGCGCTTCGTCGCGAATCGCGTGCCATGCCTTTGCGAAGCGCACGGCATCGGGGAAATAGATGCCCGCGTCGAGCACCGGCGGCGTGTCGATGCGCGCATCGTACAGGCGGCGTATCGTGTTGGCTGACAGGTCGTACAACACGCTCATACGTTGTGATGCCTTGTCGCGTGAATGCCATGCGCCACGCATGCTCCTGTTTCCCGTAGCGGCGCGGCGTGAAGGCTAATAGGCCGACATAACGGGCGACACCTGTGCTTGTTGACCCACCATGGCGCCTCCTGCACACGCAAAAGTTTGCGTCCCCGGGCGATGCACATCGCCGAGCAGTGTTATCGTCGGCTGTCGCTTCGAGCTACGGCATGGCCATGGACGCAACGAATCGTATTTCCGCAAGCTTTCGCGCAGGCGCCGCCCGCCCGCCGCTGACACGCACGCTGGTGGAAGCGGTGACCGCCTTGCTGGCGTCCATCGCAACTTTGTTATGTGTATTGGCCATCAGCCCGGAATCCGGCTCCGGCGTGCTCGCCGTCGTGCTGTGCCTGTCGCTCTCGCGCAGCCAGCTGGACCGGGATCGCCGTGGCCGCATCGAAGCGTTCTTCGTGCTGCCCGCGGTGGGCCTTGCCGCGGCGGGCATCGGCATACTGCTGTTTCGTTTTCCCATCGTGGGTGCGACGGTTTTCACGACCGGCATGTTCGTGTCGATCTGGTTGCGGCGGTTCGGTCCCATGGCGCGCCGCGTCGGTTCACTGATCGCATTGCCATTCGTCACGTTGCTGACGGTGCCTTACCTGCCGCCGCGGCATCATGGACTTGTTCCGCCGGTCTTGATGCCGATCCTGATCGCGCTGCTGGCCTTGTTCTGGGTCAACGTGGTGCATGTGCTCGCGCAAGCGCTGCGCTTGCTGAAGCCGGTCACGCTGCAAGCCGTGGCGCATCCCGCTGCACCGGCGGAAAGCTCGCTGCGTCCCATTGCATCCACGCGCATGGCGATCCAGATGGCGCTGGCGCTCGCCTTGGCGTTCGCCATCGGCTACCTGGCGTTTCCGCAACATTGGGCCTGGGTGGTGCTGACCGCCTTTATCGTCAACAGCGGCAATCGCGGCCGCCTGGATGTCGCGCACAAAAGCGTGCAGCGCGTGCTCGGCGCGGCAGCGGGCACCATGGTTGCCGGGTTGGTCAGCACGCATCTGGACATCGATCGCCATGCCATGGTCGTGGTGATGCTGGCGGCGGTCTTTCTCGGCATGTGGCTGCGGCCGATCAGCTACGGCTGGTGGGCGTTGTTCGTCACCGTGGTGCTGGCGCTGTTGCAGGATTTCGTCGGCGTTCCCGCATCGCACGTGCTGTGGTCGCGCCTGGAAGAAATCGCCGTGGGTGCCGTTATCGGCGTGGCGGTGGCATGGTTTGTTCTGCCAGTGCGTTCGACTGCCATATTGCGCAGGCGCATCGCCGATGCCTTGGCTGCCCTTGCTACAGCCTTGGATCGGCAGCAACCCACGCGTGCACCGGGCGCGTTTTTCACCGCGCTGCACGCTGTCGAACAAATTGCGCCAGCATTCCGCGCCAGCCGCCATGTTGCGCGTTATGTTCGAAAGGACCGGCCAGCCGAATGGATCGACCTGCTACTTGCTTGCCGCGAGCCAGGCGGAAGGTTGATCGAACAAGGCAACGCACCGGCGAGCGTGTATCAAGCACTGGGCCACGCGCGTCGATCGATGCGCGAACCGGCAACGATTCTGCCGGCGTTGCAGCAACTGCAGGCGAGCCTTCAGCAAGCAGGTTCTGAATAACGCACGACATATACGTTGATGCCGGGGTTCGCGTGCGCTCACCCCGACCTACGCGAAATCAAAGCCTGTCGTGACCGAAACGCCGTAAAGCTGATGGCCGCCAGCAACCAGGCGCCAAGTCCGCCATACAGCATCACATGGCCAAACCCGTCCGCCAGCGCTTCGCGCACGACCACATCGGCATGCGGCACGGCGAACGATTGCAGGCTTTGCGCAACGGCGAAGAGATTGCCTGACGCAATCTTCTCCGCAAATGCGCGTTGTGCGATGTCGTTGATGCCGGCAGGAAGCGCTCGCCGCAAATGGACAAGAACGCCTTCCAGCAGAATAAAACCCATCATCGCGATATTGATGGCAAGCGTGATCAGGCGTGCGCTGATGTCGATGCCAGAAGCCATGCCCGCGCGTGCGGCCGGCACCGAGCCAGTAGTGGTGTTGGTGGTTGGCGTGTTGGTCAAACCGAGACCCACGCCGGCGAGCAGGCATCCCGGCAGCATGCTCAACCAGCTCGCATACGGCAGGCGGCTGCCATAGGCCATCAACAGGAAGCCGAAGCCGATGATGAACATGCCGGCAGGAATCACGGCGCGCGGCTGGTAGCGCAGTGCCAGGCGTTCAGCCAGTGGCGGTATTACCAATGTCGGCAGCGTGTACATCAGCAGCGATAGTCCGGCAGTGATCACGCCGTAACCCAGCACACACTGAAAGTAGATCGGCAGATAGATCACGAACGGCCAGAAGCTGAAGTTCATACCGATGGAACCGCAAATGGCGCCGGAAAAATTGCGAATGCGGAACACGGAGAAATCGAACATCGGATGGCTGTGCCGTTTCTCCGCCAACACGAACAGCGCAAAGCACACGAGCGACGCCGCCAGTATGCCGATCGCTGCAGCACTGCCAAAGCCCAGCACCGGCCCTTGGATGATGAAACAGGTCAGGCAGAACACTGCCGCCGACAGCGTCACGATCCCCCACACGTCCAGCCGTTCCGCCTGCGGATCGCGCGATTCGCGCACGCTGATCCGGGCAAGCGCGAGCGTCACCACCGTCAGCGGCACGTGCACCAGAAAGACCCAGCGCCAGTTCGCCAGCGACGTGATTGAGCCGCCGATGATCGGCCCGAATCCCAGCCCAAGGCCGAACACCACGCCCCACACGCCAAACGCAATGCTCCGCTCGCGTCCTTCGCGAAACTGATGCGAGAGGATCGCGATCAGGCAGATCAGCATCGCACCACCGCCCAGGCCCTGCAAAAAGCGGCCAACGATCAACAGCGGCGCATCGGGCGCCACGCCGCACATCAGTGACGTGATGCCAAACAGCAGCAGGCTGATCAGGAAGACACGCCGCCGCCCGTAGCGATCCGCCAGCGTGCCGGCCGCCATCAGCACCGTGGTGCAGGCAAGCGTGTAGGCGTTCTCGATCCATTCCAGGTCGCGGAAATGCGCCTGCAAGATCTGCTGCAGCGTGGGCAGGATCACCGGCACGCTGGAAATTTCCAGGCCGGACATCAAAGCGGCCAAACACACGGCAGCCAGCGCCATCACGCTCTTGCCGGAAAAAGTCGCATCGGTACACGCAACGTGGGCGTCCATAACAGCTATCGATGGGAGGGGATTGCCATTCTGGGCAGGGCGGTTTCATGATGGAAATGAATTGATTTTGTGCAACTCATTAATTCCCGTCATGGACACACGACCATGCATCTCGATCCCACGCTGTTGCGCGCCTTCGTCGCGGTGAAAGAAGCCGGCGGCTTCACCCGCGCCGCCGAACGGCTGCATCTCACGCAATCGGCGGTCAGCCATCAGATCCGCCGCCTGGAAGAACAACTGGGCCGGCCGCTGCTTCATCGCACGACGCGCCGGCTGACGCTCACCGAAGATGGCGAGGATCTACTGCGTTACGCGCAACAGATCCTGCAAGGATTCGACGCACTGTCGCGGCGCTTCACGCCCTCGCCAGTATCGGGCGTGGTGCGCTTCGGCGTGCCGGAAACCTTCATGGGCGAGCGCATGCCATCGCTGCTATGCCAATTCGCGCGCAGCTATCCGGCGGTGCGTCTGGACGTGAGCGTTACCAGCATGCTTGATCTGCGCGCGATGATCGAGGCGGGCGATCTCGACCTTGCAATCGTGATTTCCGAGCAGAAGCACGCCGATGAAGCGCTGTTGCGCCGCACGCGCCTGGTGTGGGTGGCGGCGGAACATTTCCATCTGCCCGGTCACTCGCTGCCGTTGGCGTTCATGCCGCCTACCTGCATCTATCGCAACGTTGCGGTGCGCGCGCTGAGCGATACCGCGATCGATTGGCACATCATCTTCAGTTCGCCCGGTTGGCTCGGTATTCGCGCTGCGGTACTGGCGGGGCTGGCGGCCACGGTGATCACGCGTGACGAACTGGAACCCGGCATGAAAATCATCGACGAGGAATACGGCTTGCCGCCGCTGCCAGCGGTGGGGTTTTCATTGCTTTGCGGCGCGGGCGGCCACACGCCGGCAGCGCGCGAGTTCGGCCGATTGGTGCTCAACATGGCAGAGCTGCCGCCGCACGCATCGACCGGACGCCGCAAGGTTGGATGATTCGTAGGTTGGGGTGAGGCACAGCCGAACCCCGACATGGCGTGATGCATGGACGTTGATGCCGGGGTTCGCGTGCCGCTTGCCCCGACCTACGTGGTCATCGTAGACAAATTACGCCAAGCGCCAATCACAAGTTCGAAATCATCACGCGATTGCGCCCCGCGCGCTTGGCTTCATACAACGCGGCATCCGCGCGGCGGCGTGCGGGCATCATGTCCGGCTCGCTGGGATCGGCGATGGCGGCGCCGATGGAGACGGTCAGCGCGTATGACTGGCCGGCGATATGGAACGATGTGCGCTCGACCGCGCTACGAATGCGCTCGGCCAGCGCCAGCAAACCCGCTTCCTTCACGGAGGGCGACAGCACCAGAAATTCTTCGCCACCGACGCGGCCGACCAGATCGCCCACGCGCAGCATGCGGCGGATGTTGTAGACCAATTCGAGCAGCACGCGATCGCCGTCGTCGTGGCCGAAGCGGTCGTTGATGCTCTTGAAATGATCGGCATCGATCAGCAACACGCCGATCGGTTCCTTTCGGGTGCGCGCACGCGCGAGCAGGTCTTCGGAGGCTTCCAGCAACCCCAGGCGATTGGTGACGCCGGTGAGCGGATCGATGCGTGCCAGATCATGCAATTCACGCTGCAGGATTTCGTTGTACAGCAGTAGAAACCCCACGCTGGCCATCAGCGGCTGCAGGCCGAACAGGAACACATACACCACGTTCACCGCGGTAGGTGTGCCGATGCCTTGCGGCGCCGACGATAGCAGCCACAGCGATGCGTTGCGCCATACCAACAGCGCAATGGCCAGCACGTATGCCCAAAGCAACAGGTACTGCGCACGCGCATCGTGTTTCGGCCGATCGCTCCATAGTGCAGAAATATTGAGTGTCGCCATGGCAATCAGAAAGACTGAACCCCACAGCACACGCAAGCGATAATCCGGATGCACGGCGGCGAGATAAGTGGCGCCCAACCAGGCGACCACGCCCAAGGCGATCGCCGCGCGCCAGCGCAGCTTGCGTTGCAGCACCATGCGCAACGCTACGATCGTCAATGCCTGCGCACTCAGGTTGAACGTGTTGCCGACCAGCAGCACGGTCAGCGGCGAAAGCTTGAAATCGAACGCCAGTATGAAGTCGCCACAGGCTTCGATCAGCAACGACAGCGCGCGCAGGCGCAGGCCCTGCACGGCATGGTTGCTGCCGATGCGCGTGCCGAACCACAGCATCAGCGCAAGCAGCAAGGCGTTGCCGCCGTTGATCAGCGATAGTGTCTCGACATTCAAATGCATCGCAGAATCCCGCCACCAAGCTTTGCCCCTGCACGTTCCGTGCAACCCATGGCAGCGCCGAAGCGCTCGGCGCTATCGCGCATTGCAACGCGTTATGGTCGACATGGCTGTGCTCCTCCTTTCCGCAGCGCTCAGGTCCGCATCATCGGCACGTACTCATGCTTGGTCTTCTTGAAATGCCGATTACTGCAATCAGGCAAGGACCATGCCACGGGAAAAAGCAGCAAGCTGCCAGCCACGCCCGCGTGCGTGCGAGCGCAACATTTAGCTTTGTGAAGAAAATCGACTTAGATCGAAATTTGCCGGCCGATATCGACGACCTGATTGGCTGGAATGCGCAGGTAGTCGGTGACCCGTGCACCATTACGCAACATCACAGCGAACACCACGCGTATCCAACGCGGTATGCCATGACCGTCTTCACGCGCGACGATTTTTTCCATGCCGACGAAATAGGTCAGTTCGTTGGGATGAATAGGGCAGCCATGCATGGCAATTTGCGCCATCAAGGCAGGCATGTCCGGCCGCTCCATAAAGCCGAAGGTGGCAGTGATCGACCAGAAATTCGGCCCGATCTCCGCCATGCGCAGGCGCTCCCGCGGCGTGACCCACGGCGTGGAAGCGATCTCCAGCGTCACCGCCAGGACGCGCTTGTGCAGCGACTTGCTGTGCTTGACGTACCACTGCATCACCGGCGGCGTAGTGGCTTTGGCACGGGTCAGAAACACCGCAGTGCCCGGCACGCGGACGACGCCGTTCGGCGCCAGATCATCCAGAAACACATCCACCGGCACGGGAAATTCGTTGATGCGCGTGGCCATCGCCACCAGGCCGTGATGCCAGACATACATCACCAAGTACACCAGCGCAGCGAGCAACAACGGCACGTAGCCGCCATCGAGCAGCTTCATCATGTTCGAGGCGAAGAACGAGGCATCGACGATGAAGAATGCGCCTGCCACGGCTACACACGCGGCCAACGGCCATTTCCAGATTTCGCGCATCGCGATGAGCAGCAACGCGGTAGTCATCAACATGGTGCACGACACCGCGATGCCGTACGCGGCGGCCAGATTGTCAGATTTGCGAAAGCCTAGCGCCAAGCCGATCGTCACCAGCATCAACAGCCAGTTCACCGCACCGACGTAGATCTGGCCGTAGCCTTCCTTGGAGGTCTGCGACACTTTCAGGCGCGGCATCCAACCGAGTTGAATGGCTTGCCGCGTCATCGAAAACGCGCCGGTGATGATCGACTGGCTGGCGATGATGGTGGCCACTGTCGACAGCACGATCAACGGCAACGTCAGCACAGCCGGGCACAGGCGATAGAAGATGTTGCCTGCGGTCGGCGCACCGGCCAGCACGATCGCGCCCTGGCCGGCGTAATTGAGCACCAGGCTGGGAAACACCAATGCCGACCAGGCCAGCTTGATCGGGCCGGCGCCGAAATGACCCATGTCGGCATACAGCGCTTCGGCGCCCGTGACGCACAGAAACACGCCGCCCAGCACCAGGAAGCTGCCGCTGCCGCCATGCAGCAGGTAATGCAGCGCGTAGTAGGGGTTGAGCGCCCAGAGAATGCCCGGGTGCCTGGCGATACCCCATACACCCAGCACCGCCATGGTCAGGAACCACAGTGCCATGATCGGCCCGAACGCGCGCCCGATCCGCGCGGTGCCCATCGGCTGCAGCGCAAACAGCGCCAGCAGGATCAGCACCGTCAACGGCAGCACGTCATGCTGCAGCGACGGCGCGACAATGTTCAGCCCTTCCAGCGCCGACAGCACGGAAATGGCCGGCGTGATCGCGCCGTCACCGTAAATAAGTGCGGCGCCGAACAGCCCCGCCGCCACGATGAGCGGGCGCCTGTTGCGCTTCACCCCCAGCAAAGCCATCAGCGCCAGGATGCCGCCTTCGCCGTCGTTGTCGATGCGCATGGCGAAGCCGGCGTACTTCACCGACGTAATGATGATCAGTGTCCAGATCAGCAGCGAAATCACGCCGAAAATCGTTTGCGGGCTATTCCCGCCGGTCATGTCCAGCACGGTCTTGAAGGTATACAGCGGGCTGGTGCCGATGTCGCCGAACACCACGCCCAGGGCGCCGAGGCCCAGCAGCGCGGACTTCTTCAGCGGGTTCGTTGCGGTTTCCGTCATGGCTGGCGCGGCCCATCCCAAGATGGCCTCGCAGTCTAGCCAAGAAACATGACACAGGCTCAGCCGCTCGTGCCTGTTGCTTGCACGGCATGGCTGGCCTAAGGTCACGGACCTGTGTTCGACGATCTCTCGTTTTCCACTACCCACGCCCCAGGAGAGAACCGCCATGCCCAAAGCCAATAAGGCCGACAAGCTCGCCAAAGCCAAGCAGCTGCGCAAGGCTCCGCTAAAAACCCCCAGCGCACTCGGCGAAGATGCCCGCCGCGATATTTCGGCCGAACTCAACACCTTGCTGGCCGACATCTTCGCGCTTTACCTGAAGACCAAGAACTTCCACTGGCATATGAGCGGTCCGCACTTCCGCGACTATCACTTGTTGCTGGACGAGCAATCCGACGAAATCTACGCCACCACCGATCCCATCGCCGAACGCGTGCGCAAGCTTGGCGGCACCACCCTGCGTTCCATCGGTGCCATCGCCCGCCATCAACGCCTGACGGATAACGACGCGGATTTCGTTTCCCCCGCCGACATGCTGGCCGAATTGCGCGAAGACAACGCGCGCCTGGCCGAGTACATGCGCAAGACGCATGAGCTGTGCGACGAATACAACGACGTGGCCACCGCCAGCCTGCTGGAAAACTGGATCGACGAAGCGGAACGGCGCGTGTGGTTCCTGTTTGAAACAAGCCGCAACGTGTAAGTCTCTGTAGCTTGGGGTGAGGCGCAGCCGAGCCTCAACCTCGCCTGCAAGATTCGGCAGTGTTGGGGTTCGCGTTCCGCTCACCCCAACCTGCGCGGCGGCTTATGTTGCCAATTCAACTTTCCTGTTGCGCAACCGCCCCAGCGAAAACCACGGCACTTCCGCGTACGATGCCGCCACGATCCATCCCGCCGCCGTAATCACCGTCGAAATCAGCAAGCCGGTCCATACGAAGCGCTGCGACGGCGTCGCCATCACGGATGGCATCCACACCAGCACGGTGAAGCCGCCCATCATCCACGCTTCCAATGTCGCCGCCAGGCGCGGCAACACATTCAGAGCGATCGCCAAGCCGGCGGCGATATGCGCGATGCCAGTGACGTACGCCCAGCCCATGCGATACGGAAGCCACGCCGGCACCATATCGGCGGTTTCCTTTGCATATACCAGATGCTCCAGCCCGATCAGCGGCAGCGCTACCGCGAACGCGATGCGCGCGACATGCACCGCGTGCATGCCGGTCAACGCCGCAACATAGGGCTTGTCGCGAGACGTCGCCGTGGATGCATACAGCACCCAGCACGCAGCCACCAACGTAACGATCTCCGCGCAGCCACCCCACGTCACTTCATGCATCGGCGCCAGAATGACGCGCGGCACATGCAACGCCAGCAGCCACAACAAGGTGTACGCCATCATCACGGCGGCGGCAGGCACCCGCGTGCGTTGCCACAGCAAACCTGCGCCGCCGACCGCCATGACAGCGCCGGAAAGCACTGCCAGAAACGCACGCCCAGGCAGATCCGGCGACACCGGCTGCCACACCGATGCGAAATCCCGGGAAAACACACCGAGCAGACCCAACCCCACGAACGCCAGGGCAAATACCACGCGACCCATATCGGTCATGCGCATGCAGGTTTTCCCGTTATCGTCAGTGCGTCCATTCAAGCGGGCGCCATGCGCGGTTCAAGAGCCAATTGCACGGCACGCCGGCAAGCCAATGGGCCGCTGCCAGGGTTTCGCCCCAACTCGCGCCGCGCGCCGGCTCGCTACATGGCTAGCATGGCCGGCCACCTCATTCTTCAAGGAGCGCAAGCATGGATCGTCGGGATTGGCTCAAAGGCATGGCAGTAGGTGCAGCAGCGTTGGCGATGCGTCCGTCGCTGTCATGGGCAAGCGCGCAAGACATCAACGCCCAACTGGCGGGGCTCGAACGCCAGCATGGCGGGCGCCTTGGGGTGGCGATACTCGATACCGGTAATGGACATCATGCCGGCTATCGCGCCGACGAACGTTTCCTGCTCTGCAGCACGTTCAAGATGCTGCTGGCGGCGGTCGTGCTGATGCGCGTCGACCGTGGTACGGAACGGCTGGATACGCATCTGGTCTTCGACAAAGACGCCCTGGTCGAATACGCGCCCGTCACCAGCCAGCATGTCGGCCCGCCAGGCATGACCATCGCGGAACTCTGCCACGCCACCATTACGGTGAGCGATAACACCGCAGCCAATGTGCTGATGAAACATCTCGGCGGCCCCCATGTCGTCACCGATCTGGCGCGCCAGCTTGGCGACATGCTCACCCGCCTGGATCGCATCGAGCCGGAACTCAACCGGAAAACACCTGATGGCTTGAGCGACACCACCACACCCAACGCCATGATCGCCAATACGCAAAAACTGCTGCTCGGTAACGTGCTGTCCGACGCATCGCGCAAACAGCTGACCGACTGGATGCTCGGCACCACCACCGGCAAAAACCTCATACGCGCGGGCCTGCCATCCGATTGGCGTGTTGGCGAAAAAACAGGGGCCAACGGTTTTCAGAACAACGACGTCGCCATCCTGTGGCCGGCGGGACGCAAGCCGCTGCTGGTGGCGGCGTATTACGAGAATGCAGCGACAGATACGGCCGGACGCAGCGCTGTATTGGCAGCCGTCGGAAGCATCGTCGCAAAGGTGGCATAGGCTGTCATGAAACATTCCTGTGCCTCACGGCCGTCATTCCCGCGAAAGCGGGAATCCATTTGCTCTGATGCATCCCTGAAAATGGATTCCCGCTTTCGCGGGAATGACGGCCGTAAGGTGGAGAGGTGTTTCATGATGATGAGTGTTGCGCATCGATTGGTATTCGCCTTCCGCTCACCACCGCCTAGGCATTGCGTTATGGCTCTTGCACCGGCCTTCCCAACCGATAAAACATCCGCGCCATATAAAACAGTGCGATGCATCGCCAGATCACATGCACCAGCAACACCTTGTTCGCGGTGGTGCCGAAATCCGCTTGCGAGAACTGCAACACGTTGTACGGCAACGCCAGCAGCTGATAGATGATCAGCACGTACAACGCCGTCTTGCCCGGACGCAGCCACAGCCACGTAAGGCCGATCGCCAGCCACACGATATCGATCAGCGCCGGGCTCGCCAGCTGTCGGCTCATTACTGCGCCGACGACAAACCACATCAGATGACCGGCCTGCACGCAGAACGCGGGCAGTGCTATCTGTTTGCGCTCACTGAAAACGTTCCGTCCCACCAGCCACACGACGGCGGTGGCCACCAACGGCACCAGCAGGTTGACGCCGCTGTACATGCCGACGGCCCAGCCACCGATGGCAGCAACGATGCTTGCGACCTTGGTGGAGGTACCGATGGCATCGTCGCGCGTCGCTGCGGACCGCTTGGTGCGCATGGATTCTTCAGGATTCATCGAGATCCCCTGTGGGCGCAACGTGGTCGGATCGGGCGGAAAGAACCGCATGCGCTGGTCTGAGCTTAATGCCACGGCTTGTAAAATAATTGTCTACGGCGTCCGGATCGCCTTGCGCATTCGCCATGGCCACATAGGTGTCCGGCCGAATCAAATAGAGCGCATCGCGCGCCAGGCCCGCAGAGCGATAATCCGGTTGCCAATCGAACACGTGCAACGGCAATTCGTAGCGGCTGCACCACTCGCGCAGACGCGCGTTGGCGTTGCCGTACACGTGCACCTGCCAAGTCATGGCGGCGAGGCTGGAAAAATTGTCGCCGTCGCCGGTGGTCGCCCATGGCAGGCGATCGCCGCCGTGCACGTCGCCCGCGGCACCTTCGCTCAATGGGCATCCACGGTAATTCAAGGTGATTTGCGACACCGTGCGGAACATGAACTCGCGGATGGCATCGATGTGCAGCGCCGCCGGAATCACCACCGGTGCAAGCCGAGTGCGCACGATATCCGCCATGCGGCCCTCGGCGGTGGCGAAGGTAAACACGCGGTCCGTCGTGGCCACCAGGCGGCGCGCAAAGCCAATACGTTCGGCCTCGTAGCTGTCCAGCACGGCGTCGGACGCTTGGCCGGTAACAGCGGCGGCGAGTTTCCAGGCGAGATTGATGGCATCGCCGATGCCGGTGTTCATGCCTTGCCCGCCGGCCGGGCTGTGGATGTGCGCGGCATCGCCGAGCAGAAACGCGCGGCCATGCCGGAAATGTTCCGCCACGCGATGATGCACGCGATAGGTGGAAAACCAGTGCACCTGCTTGACCGTGACTTTCAGATGTTCGATGGCGCGCCCGCTTACATCTTCGAAGCGCAGCGTTTCGGCATGCTCGGCGCGCTCGTCGCGCACCGTGCCGATCAGGCGCGCACGGCCTTCGCCGGTCAGCGGAAACACCGCCAGGAAATCCGCTTCATCCAGGTCGATATGAAATTGCCCGTTCAGCGAAGGCCCGGATGCGTCCACGTCGGCCACATAGAACACTTGCTTGTAGGTACCGCCGGGAAACCCCGTGCCGAGTGTCTCGCGCACCCGCGAGCGCGCGCCATCGCAGCCGGCCAGATAGTGCGCTTCCCACGCCTGCTCGCTCCCATCGGGGCCGCGCAGCGTCGCCAGCACGCGATCCCCGTCGTCGGTAAAGCGCAGCAACTCCGTCTCCCGTTGCACCGATACGCCCAGTTGTTCCAAGCGCTCGATCAACAAACGTTCGTGCTGATCCTGGGGAAAGATGTGCAGGAAGGGGAACGGCGTGAGGTCCGAACCGATCGTCTCGAACATGACCTGCGCTTTGCGTTCACCCTTTACCCACAGATTGACCGCCGGCACTTTATGGCCGCCGGCCACCACCGCGTCGGCCAGATCCAATTGCCGATAAAGCTCCAGCGTGCGCGCCTGCACGGCCAGGGCACGCGATGTCGTACCCGGCGCGGAGGTCTTGTCGACGATATGTACGTTTACGCCAAGCCTGGTCAGCCATAGCGCCAGCACCAGGCCAGTCGGGCCTGCTCCGCTGATCAGCACATCGCAGCGCATCGTGTGCACCTCGTGATCCAAAGGCGCAAATCGCGCCTGCCGTCACTCGATTTCCAGCTTGTAGCCTACTCCATAGATCGAGCGAATCGGATCCTGTCCCGGTGCTGCCTGTTCCATTTTGCGACGTAGATTCTTGATATGGCTGTCGACGGTGCGATCTGTGACGACGCGGTGATCCAGATACAGATTGTCCAGCAGCCGGTCGCGCGAGAACACGCGGCCGGGATTGGCTGCCAGCGTTTTCAGCAGACGGAATTCCACCGGTGTCAGTTCCAGCGTCATGCCGTGGAATACGGCGCTATGCGTGCTTTCATCGATACGCAGCGCGGTGTTGCTGCTCGGTTCGCCGCCACTGCGTGCGCGCCGCAGGATGGCTTTTACCCGCGCCACCACTTCACGCGGACTAAACGGTTTGCACATGTAATCGTCCGCGCCCAACTCTAGTCCCAGCAGACGATCAATCTCTTCCACGCGCGCAGTAAGCATGACGATCGGCACGTCGCTGAAGCTGCGCAGTTCACGGCAGATGTCCAGGCCATCACGACCGGGCAGCATCAGATCGAGCAGCACCAGATCCGGTTGCTGCGCCTTGATGGCAGGAATCGCTTCGCGGCCGTCGGCCACCCAGCTGGATTCGTAACCGCCGGCGCGCAGGTAGTCGCCCACCAGCGCAGCCAGCTTGGGTTCGTCTTCCACGATCAGGATGCGTGCGAGTGCCGGTGGTGTGCTTTCCATGTCAGGCATTCTCCAATGGCAATCGCACCGTAAGCCACAGCCCACCCAGCGGTGACGGGTGCGCGTCGATGGTGCCGTGGTGCGCCTCCACGATGGCGCGCGAAATCGCCAGGCCCAAGCCCGCACCGCCGCTGGCGCGATTGCGCGAGCCTTCCTCGCGATAGAAACGTTCGAACAGGCGCGGCAGGTTGGCCTCGTCCACACCTGGCGCTGAGTCCATCAGATCGACCACCACGCTATCGGCCATGATGCGGCAGCTGACGCGCAGCGTGCCGCCGGCATCGGTATAGCGCGCGCTGTTTTCGAACAGGTTCACGAACAGCTGTTGCAGGCGGCCTTCATCGGCATTGACCAACACGGGCGATGCGGGCAGGTTCAATTGCAGCTCGACATCGGTGCGTCGGAAGCGATCGCGAAAGGTATCGGCGACGCCTTCCAGCAGCTTCGGCAGATCCACGTCCACCTTGCGGTAGATCATGGTGCCGACGTCGGCCAGCGTGAGCTGGTAGAGATCGTCGATCAGCTTGCTCAGCATGCCCACTTCGCTTTGCAGCGACGCGACGGCGTCCTTGTCGAAGCGGCGCACGCCATCCTCCAGCGCCTCCAGCTCGCCGCGCATGATCGCCAGCGGCGTGCGCAGTTCGTGCGAGATGTCGGCCACGAACTGGCGCCGCGCGCGCTGGGTTTTCTCCAGCGCGATGGCGAGCTGGTTGAAATCGCGCGCCAGCTGGCCCAGCTCGTCGTGGGCGGTGGTTTCCACCCGCGTGGCGTAATTGCCTTCCGCCAGGGCATGCGTGGCCTTGGCAATGCGATGCACCGGCGTGAGCAGCGTGCGCGCCAGCCAGATCGCCAGCAGGGCGGCCAGCAGCAGCGCGATGAAGCCGATGGTCCAGCTGGCGCGATATTGCCCGCGCTGGAAACGTACGTCGCCGTTGGCGGTGACGTCGCGCAAGGGCAGCATCATCAGCCAGCCGACGGTGCGGCCATTGACCACGATCGCCTGCTTCACCGCATGCGCGGCAGTGACCGCGGCATGGTTGCCGAACAGCAACTGGTTCTGCGCATCCAGCAAGGCAAAGCGGAAATCGGTGCCGGTGAGCACGGAGACCGAACCGGGTGCGTCCAAGTGTGTGAGTCCAGGTGGCGGACCCTGCAGATCGGGCGGCCCGTGATCGTCCGGATGATCCGGCGGCGACGGGGCTGGCGGTGATCCATCGGGAGGCGGAAGGTCAGGCGGCCCTTGATCGTGAGCATCGTGATCGCCGAAGGCATGCGGCGGCGGCATGCCGGAAAAATGACCCGGGCGCATGGCATCGAGCCACGCGTGTGGATTGTTGCGCAGAAATTCCCAGCTGCCGTGCTCGCGATAGGCCGTGGCGAGCGACGCGGCCACGCTCTGCATGCGCTCGGTTTCCTGCTCGGCGAGATAGCCGAGAAAACCGCGGTCAAAACTCAGGCGCGCCGCGACGCCCATGGCAAGCACGGCGAACACGGCGACGGCAAGCATCGCAAGAAACAGCTTGGCAGTAAGCCCAGGGCGCATGTCGAAAGAGTGTGGGTGTTGTCCCTGCCGCCATTAGCGCTGTTTGTCCGGACTGTTTCAAGCGCAGGCGGAGGATTCCACGGAATCTCCAAATTTCCTGCACAGTCCTGCTCAAAGCTTGGCTCCGTGCGGCGCCTCCTGCGGCGCCGAAGGACAAGCGCCGATGGTCTTCGCCCAACGCAAGGTCGCCAACGAATTCCTGGCATTTCTCGCCGACGTCTACGACCCCGCCACCGGCGCGGTGTCGTGCACGCGCCTGGCCGCATCGCTGGGCATGACCGAACAGGCGCTGCGCAAACGCTGGCTTCGCCGCGGTACACGCGTGTCGTGGCGGCAGTTCGCCGACGAACTGCTCAGCGTGCTGGATGTGGCGCAGTCGCAGCGATGCGATCTGGAACAGGCCATCGACTGGTACTTCAACAGTCCGGTTGAACAGTGCGGCCGCAAGACCGCCGACGAGCTGGTGGTGGCCGGCGAGATCGATCGCCTGATGCGCGAACTGGATACCTATGGCGTGTGGATGCACGCCGCACAACCGCGCGTACAAGCGTGCCGAATGCACGGAAGCCGTCGCTGAGACCAACGATCTACGTTTTGTGGGGTAGCTGCATGCACAAGTTATACAAAGACGATGTCCACGTTGATTACGCCGTGGCCTTGCTGGAGCTGCTGGCGCAGCAGGGCATTTCGCGCGAGCAGGCTCTGGCCGGCACCGGCATTCGCCCGGAGCAACTGGAAGACGGCGGCCGCCTGACCACGCAGCAGGATACGCAGTTGCTCACGCAGGCGGTGCGCCTTACCAATGATCCCGGCATCGGCTATCAGATCGGCCTGCACAGCACCGTCACCTGGCACGGCATGCTCGGCTACGGCTTGATGAGCTGCGCCACCTTGCGTGATGCGCTCGAACTGTGGGCCAGCTTTCTGGATCTGCGCACCGCCACGTTCAATCTGCGCCTTACCGAACGCGATGGCTTCGCCGAACTGATCGTGCATGACCTTGCCGCACGCGCACCGATGCGCTTCTGCGCAGTCGACCGCATGATGACCATGACCACGCGCCTGTGCGAACAACTTGCCCAGCGCCTGTTGCCGAACATGGAAATCTGGCATCGCGGCCCCGAGCCGCTGCACTACGCGCGCTATCGCAAGCG
>NZ_DATEJY010000242.1:0-6272 GCF_035277725.1 Dyella sp.
CTGCTCACGCAGACGCTGGTGGTGCACATGATCCGCACGCGCCGGATTCCGTTCCTGCAGAGCATCGCCGCGGCGCCGGTGCTGGGCCTCACCACGGCAATCATCGTAATCGGCATGATCATTCCGTTCACCGGTATCGGCGCGAAGATCGGCATGGTGCATTTGCCGGATGCGTATTTCGGCTGGCTGGCAGCTACGGTGGTGACTTACTGCGCGCTGACGCAGGCGGTGAAGGTGCTTTATATGCGCCGCTACCGGGCCTGGTTGTAAACACTTCAGGCGCCGTCATTCCCGCGAAAGCGGGAATCCATTTGCTCTGATGCATCTTTGAAAATGGATGCCCGCTTTCGCGGGCATGACGGCCACACAGATTACGTGAACACTTCGGGAGGCCGCCCATGAACGGCACCTTCGCACTCTTCGACATCGCCGGCTATGTCGCCTTGCTTTTGTGGGGCACGCACATGGTCACCAGTGGCGTGCTGCGCGGTTACGGCAGCATGTTGCGCCGTTCGCTGGGCCGCTTTCTCGGTACCCGGCCGAGCGCCTTCGCGTTCGGCATCTGCATCACCGCCTTGCTACAGAGCAGTACGGCCACCGGCATGATGGCCACGTCGTTCGCCGCGAACGGCATGCTCGGGCTCGCGCCGGGATTGGCGGTAATGCTCGGCGCCAACGTCGGCACCACGCTGATCGTGCAGGTGATGTCGTTCAATATCGCGTTGATCGCGCCGGTGTTGATTCTGTTCGGCACCGCCTTGCATCGCCGTAGCGACGACGTGCGTTATGAAAACATCGGCCGCGTCGGCATCGGCCTCGGTTTGATGTTGCTGGCGCTGCATCTGCTGGTGCTGACCATGGCGCCGATGGAAAACGCGCAGCTGCTCAAGATTGGCATGCGTGCACTCGCGGATGAGCCGGTGTTTGCCGTACTGCTTGCCGCATTGCTGACCTGGATGTGCCACTCCAGCGTCGCCGTAGTGTTGCTGATCGTGTCGCTCGCCACCGGCGGCGTGGTGGATGCACCCGGCGCGATGGCATTGGTGCTCGGCGCCAATCTCGGCAGCACCTTGCCGGCCCTGCTCGAAGCACACACGCCAGTCGCACGCAGGTTGCCGCTCGGCAATCTGTTGGTGCGCGCGTTTGGCTGCATCATTTGTCTGCCGCTATTGCATACGATGTCGCACTGGTTGTCGGCGCTGGGCGATTCGCCCGCACGTATCGCGGTGAATTTCCATACCGCTTTCAATCTCGCTTTGGCGCTGATCTTTCTGCTGCCGGTGAACAAGCTCGCGCAATGGCTGGTGCGCCTGCTGCCGGAGCCGCCGCAGCCGGCCGATCCGGGCGTGCCGCTGTATCTGGAAGATGCCGCACTGGAAAGCGCCGGCGTGGCGCTGGTCAATGCGCAGCGCGAATCCATGCGCATGGCCGACATGGTCGAGGATATGCTGAAGGGGCTGGTGGAAGTCTTTGGCAAGGAAGACAGCGCGCGTGCCGCCGCCATCAGCAAGATGGATCCGTGCCTGGATCGACTTGGCGTGGCCATTCGTCAATACCTGGCCGATCTCGGCGGCGAAGCATTGAACGAAGAAGATGGCGAACGCAGCCAGGAAATCCACGCCTTCGTGATCAACATCGAACACATCGGCGATATCACCGCCAACAACCTGGTGGAATTCGCGACGAAGAAAGCGCAGCGCGGGCAGGATTTCTCTGCCGACGATATCCAGGATCTTGCCGCCATGCACGGCCAGATCATGGAAAGCCTGCGCCTGGCGCTTGCCGTATTCATGCGCGGCGATCTGCGTGCCGCCCAGCAATTGATGGAACGCAAGGAATTGCTGTGGCGCCAGGAAAACGATGCCTCCGACCGGCACATCCGCGAGCTGCGCCAGCAGCGCGACGGCGGTGGTGGCGACGTGTACCTGCGCATCCTGCGCGATTTGCGCCGTATCCATTCACATCTGGCGGCGATCGCCTATCTGCCATTGGAGCGCGCCGGTCTGTTGCAAGGCCGGCTGGTTCAACCCAATGGCCATCACACCGTTGCCGAAGGAAAAGCCTGAACTTGGACAGTCATACGCAAGCCGAACCTCCGACTATTAGTCCCGTTTAGCTGACTGCCGCGGATTCCTGATGCGGTGGTCGTGGACGGCCAAACCGCGGTCAGGGATACGCAAGGCTTTGCCTTGTTCCCTTCACCGTTTTGCAACACGCCTGTGGCCTCGTGTCACAGGAGCGCCAGCGCGCCGAATCGATGGGGAACAAACCAATGCTGTACCTGCTGAAAACACATGGACGGCGGCTTGCGGTCGCCATCACTTTTGCTCTGAGCGTGGCTGCTTGCTCGCATGGCGCCCATGATGCGGCGGAACAGCCGCCGGCATTCACCGTCGAAAATGGCCTGATCAAAGTTCCGGAAGGTTCACCGCTGCGCAAAGAACTCGCTGTGCAATCGGTGGAATCACGCCAGGCGCCGCACGCCATGGTGTTTCCGGCCAATGTGGAAGCCGATCCCACGCACACCACCAACGTGCTGCCGCCGCTCACGGGCAGGCTGACGGAGTTGAAAGTGGGGCTGGGCGACCATGTCACGAAAGGCCAGCTGCTGGCCGTTATGGACTCCGGCGATTTCGCGCAGGCGCATGCGGATCTCGAAAAAGCGCGCGATGCGCTGGATCTTGCGAAGAAATCGCTCGACCGCGCACGCGCCGTCAAAGCAGCAGGTGGCAATGCCACCAAGGACCTGGAATCGGCGCAGAGCGGCTACAACCAGGCATTGGCGGAATTCGATCGTGCACAGACGCGCCTTGCCGCCGTGGGCGGTACGCAAGGCGCCGCGACGCAGCGATTGATGCAGATCACAGCGCCGACCAGCGGCTACGTCACTGCGCTGTCGGTGTCGCCCGGCGCGTACGTCAACGACGCCACCGCGGCAATGATGACGATTTCAAATCTCGATTCGGTATGGATTACAGCCAACGTGCCGGAAAGCGACGTGGCGCTGCTTGCCAAGGGCGAGCAGGTCAATGCCGCGCTGGCTGCTTATCCAGGCCAGGTGTTCCATGGCACGGTGGCGTTCGTGAATCCGGTGCTGCAGGCAGATACGCGCCGCGATCTGGTGCGCGCGGTGTTTGCCAATGCGAACGGCAAGCTCAAGCCCAACATGTACGCCAACGCCAGCATCAGTGTGCCGCAACCGGCAGAGGTGTTCGTACCCGAATCGGCGCTGCTGATGAACAACGACAACATCAGCGTGTTCGTCGAAGTATCGCCCTGGACCTTCGAGCGCTGCACGGTGGACCTCAGCTACGACGACGGCGGCGATACACGCGTGCTCAAGGGCCTGAAGGCGGGTGATCGCGTGATCGTCCGCGGCGGAGTGCTGCTCAATGACTAACCCACATTTCCCTCTCGCTTCCTACTGCGGCCGCTGCTCCATTCGCCCTGACGCGCGCTGCTTCCTCGGGCAAGCTCGACGTACCGCCAAGTACGCCTTCGCTTCCCCTCACTGCGCATCGCACGCCAGGACGAATGGATCAACGTCCTCGCTACGGAGGGGAGAGGGAAATGTGGGTTAACCAGCTGTTCCGCTTCTGCTTCGAGAAACGCCGGTTGTTCATGGTGGTGACGGTTCTCGTCATCTGCTTCGGCTATTACTCGTGGACGCAGCTGTCGATCGAGGCGTATCCGGAACTGAGCGACGTTACGACGCAAGTGACGACGCAGGTACCGGGCCTTGCGGCGGAGGAGATCGAACAGCAGATCACCATTCCCCTCGAACGCCAATTGGCCACCACACAGAACCTGGTGAGCATGCGTTCCAGCAGCACGTTTGGCCTGTCGTTGATCACCATGGTGTTCAAGGATGGCTCCGACGATTACTGGGTACGCCAGCGTGTGCAGGAGCGTCTCAGCCAGGTCACGCTGCCCGCAGGTGTGTCGCCGGGACTCGATCCGGTGAGCGGGCCGGCCGGCGAAATCTATCGCTACACGCTCGAATCGAACTCGAAGAACCTGATGCAACTGTCGGAGATCCAGCGCTGGATCGTGATTCCTGCTTTGCAGCAGGTGCCCGGCGTGATCAATGTCGACAACTTCGGCGGCTTCACCAAGGAATTCCAGCTGGAACTGGATCCCGCGCAACTGCTGCACTATGGCGTTAGCGTCAATCAGGTGACGGCGGCGATTTCCGCCAACACCTCCAACGCCGGCGGTGGTCGCATTACGCGTGGCGAGCAGTCGTACATCGTGCGCGGCGTTGGCATGGTGCATTCGCTGAAGGATCTCGGCGACATCGTGGTCACGCAAAACAACGGCGTACCGGTGCTGGTGCGTGACCTGGGCAAGCTGCGCTACGGCCATCAGGTGCGCGAAGGCATTCTCGGAAAAGACAACAATCCGGACACCATCGAAGGCATTGTCGACCTGCTCAAGTATGAGAATCCCTCGCGCGTGCTGGATGGCGTCCACGCCAAGGTGGCAGCGTTGAACAAGCAGCTGGCGGCGCAAGACGTAACGATCGTGCCGTACATCGACCGTGACGACCTGGTGAATGCGACCAAGGAAAAAGTCTTCCATACCGTGATGGAGGGCATCGGCCTGGTGTGCATCGTGCTGATCCTGTTTCTGGGCAGTCCACGTTCCGCGCTGGTGGCGGCGGTGGCGATTCCCATGTCGCTGGTGACGGTGTTCATCCTGATGCAGTTCACACACATGTCGGCGAATCTGTTTTCGCTCGGGGCCATCGACTTTGGTGTCATCGTGGATGGCGCGATCGTGGTGACCGAGGCGATTCTGCGCCAGCGCGAAATGAAACCGACGGAAGTATTGGTCGAAGACGACGTGATGCTGGTAAGCGGGCACGTGGGGCGCTCTATCTTCTTCGCGACCTTGATCATCATCACGGCGTATTTCCCGCTGTTCGCGTTCGAGCATGCGGAAGGCAAGCTGTTCAGGCCGATGGCCTTCACAGTCAGTTACGCCCTGCTGGCCGCGCTGTTGTGCACGGTCACCTTGACACCGGCGCTAGCTTTTCTAGCTCTGCGAAAGCCGCGCAAGGTATTCGAAAACAAACCGCTCAAGCGTCTGCAGGAAGGCTTTACCCATACGTTGGGCCGGTTGCTGCACAACCTGCCATTTGCCTACGGCATCGCCATCGTCGCGTTTTGCGGCGTGCTGTTGCTCGGCGCCAGCATCGGCCGCGAGTTCCTGCCCGATCTGGATGAAGGATCGCTGTGGTTGCAGGTGCAGATGCCGACAGGCTTGTCGCTGGACAAGGCGAGCCAGATGACCTCGCAATTGCGCAAAGTGGTGCGTGAATTTCCCGAAGTGTCCTACGTCGTGACCCAGCTTGGCCGCAACGACACCGGTAGCGATCCGTGGACGCCATCGCACGTCGAGGCTGGCGTGGGCCTGACGCCCTACAGTACCTGGCACGGCGAGACCAAGGCCGAGTTCTTGCGCAAGTTCAGGGCGCGGATGGATCAGATACCAGGCATCAGTGTGGGTATCAGCCAGCCGATCGTGGATGGCGAGAACGACATGATTGGCGGTGCGCACAGCCCGCTGGTGTTGCGCATTTATGGCGACGACTTCCATGAGCTGCGCCGTATCGGCAACGAGATCGTCGGTGTCTTGCGGGGTGTGCGCGGCACCGCCGATGCCTCGATTTTCCAGGAGCCACCGATTCCGCAGCTGACCATTACCGCTGATCGCGACGCGGCGGCGCGCTACGGCATCAACGTCGGCGACATCACCAACCTGATCCAGACGGCCATTGGTGGTTCGCCGATCACGCAGGTGTATGTGGGCGATCGCACCTACAACGTCACGGCACGCGTCGCCAATGACGTTGCCAACAATCTGGAAGCGGTGGGTGAACTGCCGCTCACCTCGGCCACTGGTGCGCAGGTGCCGCTGAAGGAAGTGGCACATATCAAGCTTGCCACGGGCGAGAGCACCATCTCGCACGAAGACGGCGAGCGTCAGCTCACGATTCGCATCGACAATCGTGATCGCGCGTTGTCGGAATATCTGGCCGATGCGCAAAAGCAGATCGACGAAAAGGTGCATTTCGACCCATCCACCTATCACCTCGAATGGGCCGGCAATTTCCAGAACGAACAGCGCGCACAGGCGCGGTTGATCGTCGTATTGGGGTTGGTGATGGCGATCATGGCCGTGCTGTTGTTCGCCGAATTCGGCAAGTTTCATCAGGCCGTGTTGGTGCTCGGCGTGGTGCCGCTGGCGGCAGTGGGTGGGTTGATTGC
>NZ_DATEJY010000243.1:0-6274 GCF_035277725.1 Dyella sp.
GATTGCGAAAATCGAAGAGACCAAGTCGCCCTTGGTGATCAGCCATCTGGCACAGTTCCCCTCGGTGACCATTTCCTTCAACCTGGCCAAGGATGCGTCGCTGAGCAAGGCCGTGAAAGAGATCAACCAGGCGGAACAGGCCATCCATCTGCCGCCTTCGATCACCTCGTCGTTCCAGGGCGCTGCGCAGGCTTTCCAGGATTCCCTTTCCAGCGAGGTGTATTTACTGATTGCCGCGCTGATAGCCGTCTATATCGTGCTGGGTGTGCTGTATGAAAGCTTCATCCACCCAGTGACGATTCTCTCGACGCTGCCTTCGGCCGGTATCGGTGCGTTGCTGTCGCTGATGATTGCCGGTGCCGACCTGGACATCATCGGCATCATCGGCATCGTGCTGTTGATCGGCATCGTGAAGAAGAACGCGATCATGATCGTCGACTTCGCGCTCGAAGCCGAACGCGATCACGGCAAGCCACCAGCGGAAGCAATCTTTGAAGCGTCGCTGCTGCGTTTCCGCCCGATCCTGATGACGACTCTGGCCGCGATGCTCGGCGCATTGCCGATGCTGGTCGGCACCGGTACGGGTTCGGAATTGCGCCGGCCGTTGGGCCTGGCGATCATCGGCGGCTTGACGTTGAGTCAGTTGCTGACGTTGTTCACCACGCCGGTGATCTATTTGTTCTTCGATCGCTTGGCGCAGCGGTTCAACCGCAAGCCGTCGCTGGCGGCGGGGGATCGCACGCCATGATAGGGCGAGCCACACCCGTAGGTTGGGGTGCGAACCCCAACATGGCAGCGCCAATCAAGATGGCGATGTTGGGGTTCGCACCCCAACCTACGGGTGACTTTCGCCGGGCGGCGCCATGAACATCTCCGCCCTCTTCATCCGCCGCCCCGTCGCCACCACCCTGCTGGCGTTCGCCATCCTGCTCTCCGGTTTCCTGGCGTACTTCCGCCTGCCGGTAGCACCGCTGCCGAACGTCACCTATCCGGTGGTTGTCGTGCAGGCCAGCATGGCTGGCGCGAGTCCGTCGATCATGGCGTCCACCGTGGCCGAGCCGCTGGAAAAACGCCTGGGCTCGATTGCCGATGTGACCGAGATGACGTCGGCCAGCTATGTCGGTTCGTCGCAGATCGTGATCCAGTTCGGCCTCAACCGCGACATCAACGGCGCGGCGCGCGACGTGCAGGCAGCCATCCAGGCGGCACGCGCGGATCTGCCGACTACGCTACGCAACAACCCCACCTATCGCGAATACAACCCGGCCGATTCGCCGATCATGGTGCTGGCGCTTACCTCCGATACGCTGACGCGTGCGCAGCTCTACGATTCTGCCGACTCGGTGATCCAGCAGCAGCTGTCGCAAGTGGATGGCGTGGGCCAGATCACGCTGGGCGGCAGCGCCCTGCCCTCGGTGCGCGTGGAACTGGAGCCTGACAAGCTCAATAGCTACGGCATCGGGCTCGAAGACGTGCGCGCGGCGATCAGTGCGGCCAATGCCAACAGTGCGAAAGGCCATATCGACCAGAACGGCCTGCGTTACGAAGTCACCTCCAATGATCAGATCCACAAGGCCGCACCGTATCGCGACCTGATCATCGCCTATCGCAACGGATCGCCAGTACAACTGCGCGATGTTGCCGACGTGGAAGATTCGGCGGAAAACATCCGCAACATGGGTTTGTACAACCGCAAGCCGGCCGTGCTGGTGATCGTGTTTCCGTTGCCGGGCAGCAACATCGTCAAGACCGTGGCGCAGATTCGCAGCGTGCTGCCGGCGATCGAAGCCACCTTGCCCAGCAGCATCAAGGTCGGCGTGGCGATCGATCGTTCGCAATCGGTCAACGCAGCGGTGGGCGACACGCAGCGATCGCTGTTCGTCGCCGTGCTGCTGGTGATCGGCGTGGTGTTCGTGTTCTTGCAGTCACCGCGCGCGATCCTGATTCCCTCCGTGGCGTTGCCGCTGTCGATCGTCGGCACCTTCGGGCCGATGTACCTGATGGGTTACAGCATCGACAACCTGTCGCTGATGGCGTTGACCATCGGCACCGGCTTCGTGGTGGACGATGCGGTGGTGGTGCTGGAAAACATCGTGCGCCACGTGGAAGCGGGCATGGACGTGCGCGAGGCGGCATTGAAAGGCAGCAGCGAGGTCGGCTTTACGGTGATCTCGATGAGCCTGTCGCTGATCGCGGTGTTTACGCCGATCCTGCTGATGCCGGGCATCATCGGCCTGTTGTTCCATGAATTCGCAGTGACGCTGTCGGTAGCCATTTTGTTGTCGATGGTGATCTCGCTCACGGTCACGCCCACCATGGCCGCCTATATCCTGCGCCCTGGCCAAGGGTTGCATTCCAAGGCGCGCTGGGCGGTGTGGTACGAGCGGCAGTTCGATCGCTTCAAGCGCGCGTATTCGTTGTCGCTGACCAAGGTGCTGGATCATTCCGCGCTGGTCGGCCTGGTGCTGATCGGCCTGATCCTGCTCAACCCTTTCATGTTCAAGCTGCTGCCGTCGACGTTCTTCCCGGAACAGGACAACGGCATCCTGATGGGCCAGATCATTGCCGACCAGAGCATCTCCTTCCAGGCGATGGAGAAGAAGCTGGCGCAATTGCAATCGATCGTGCAGAAAGATCCGGCGGTGGCGTCGGTGGCGGGGTTTGCCGGTGGCCGCGCGCTCAATACCGCCAACCTGTATGTGGAGTTGAAGCCGCTGGCCGAACGCAAGCTGTCGGCTGCGCAGGTGGTCGAACGTCTGCGGCCGAAGCTCAATGCGATTTCCGGCGCGAAACTGTTCCTGCAAGCGTCGCAGGACCTGCACATCGGCGGCCGGTCATCGGCATCCGAATACCAATACACGTTGACCAGCGACGATCCGGATGCGCTGTATACATGGATACCCAAACTGGTCACCGAGCTTGGCAAACACCGCGATCAATTGGTGGACGTGAATTCAGACCTGCAGCAGAACGGCCTGCAGACTTTCGTCAATTTTGATCGCTCCACCATGTCGCGCTACGGCTTTGCGCCCAACCAGATCGATGCGGTGCTGTACGACGCTTTCGGCCAGCGCACTGTCTCCACCGTCTACAACGAGCTCAACCAGTATTACGTAGTGATGGAAGTCGCGCCGAAATATTGGCAATACCCGCAAATGCTCAACCGCATGTACTTCAGCGCGGCGGCGGGCAATCCGAGCGGTACGCAGCAGACGCAGATGTCCGGCGCCCTGGTCAAAGGCGTGAAAAGTTTTACTGCGGTAAGCGCATCCTCCGGCACGTCGGCGACTACCAACTCGCTCAACGCGAATGCCGAAGCGAACGCGCTCACCAACGCCATATCCAACTCCAAGGGCGGCAGCTCCAGCGGCAGCGCGGACAGCACGGCGGCGGAAACCATGGTGCCGTTCCCATCCATGATGAGCTACACCAGCAATCACACGGCCACGCAAGTCAACCATCAGGGTGGATTGGTGGCCGGCACGATCTCGTTCAACCTGCCGCCCGGCGGTTCGCTGAGCAAGGCGTTGGTAGCGGTGCAGCAGGCCATGCAGGATATCGGCATGCCAGCGTCCATCCACGGTGCGACAGCAGGTGCGGCGCAGGTGTATTCGCAATCGATGTCGAGCATGCCGTTGCTGATTTTGGCGGCGCTCGGTGCGGTCTACATCGTGCTTGGCATGCTGTACGAGAACACGGTGCATCCGATCACCATCCTTTCCACCCTGCCCTCGGCCGGCATCGGCGCCGTGCTGGCATTGCTGATCTTCGGCACGCCGTTCTCGGTGATCGCGATGATCGGCATCATCCTGTTGATCGGTATCGTGAAGAAAAACGCCATCATGATGATCGACGTGGCGATCCACCTGCAGCGCGACGAAGGCTACGAACCGGTGCGCGCCATCCACGACGCCGCGGTACTGCGCTTGCGGCCGATCATGATGACCACCGCCGCCGCCGTGCTGGGTGCCGTGCCGTTGGCCGTCGGCGTCGGCCAGGGCGGATCGCTGCGCCAGCCGCTCGGCATTACCGTGATGGGCGGCTTGATTCTCAGCCAGGTGTTTACGTTGTACACGACACCGGTGATCTATCTCTACCTTGATCGTCTGCGCGCACGCCTGGCCCGTTGGTCGGCCACGCTGCCGTGGAACCGGTCGGATGCGAGTGCATGACTATGAAGACTTTGCCCACAACGTTGGTCGCTTCGCTGGCACTGCTGCTTGGCGGTTGCATGGTCGGTCCGGACTATCACCGTCCGCAGGTGCCGATGCCCAAGCAATACAAGGAACTGCCCGGCTGGACGGCCGCGTCGCCGGAAGCGGACGCGGCACCGAAAGGCGATTGGTGGACAGCGTTCAACGACCCGCTGCTCAACCAATTGGAGCCGATGGTATCGGTCTCCAACCAGACGGTGCAGCAGCAATACGCCAACTACCAGGAAGCGCTGGCCAATGTGCAGGTCGCACGGGCCTCCTTGTTTCCCACGCTCGGCATCACCGCTTCGGCCGCCAAGCAGCGCAGCACCAGCAGCAGTTCGCTAAACACGTTTTCGTCGCGACGCGCGGTAAGCACATCCGGCTCGCTGGAAGGCAGCGCGAGCTGGGCACCCGATCTGTGGGGTAAGGTGCGGCGCCAGGTTCAGGAGAGCAAAGCCACGGCACAGGCCAGCCAGGCGACGCTTGCCAACGCCACCTTGTCCGAGCAGATTGCGTTGGCTAATGCAGTGATCGAGCTGCGCATCACCGATGCCGATATCGATCTGCTGCAGAAAACTGTGGATGCCTATACCGAATCCCTGCGCGTCGTGGAAAACCAGGGCAACGCCGGCACCACGGCGCCGTCGGATGTGATCACCGCGCGCACGCAGCTGGAAAGCGCGAAATCCAGCTTGATCGCCTTGGGCGTGGCGCGTGCACAATACATGCATGCCATTGCCGTGCTAGTCGGCAAAACCCCAGAAGAACTGGAGATTCCCCACAGCACCAGCATGCCGGCACTGCCGACGATTCCCGTCGTGATGCCCTCCACGCTGCTGCAGCGCCGCCCTGACATTGCCATCGCCGAGCGCCAGATGGCCGCACAGAATGCAGCGATCGGCGTCGCGGTCGCCGCGTACTATCCAGATTTCACCTTGTCCGCGGCCGATGGTTTTTCGCAAGCACCATTGGCTGGTTTGCTGCATATCGCCAACCACGTGTGGTCGCTCGGTGCAGACGCCAGCGAAACGGTGTTCGACTTCGGCGCACGCCACGGCCAGGTTGCCGCGGCCAAAGCATCCTACGAAGCAGCGGCCGCCAATTACCGCGGCACGGTATTGACTGCATTGCAGGACGTGGAAGATGACCTGTCCAACCTGCGCATCCTGGGGCAACAGGCCGAGGTGCAGGACGCGGTAGTGCGCGACGCATCGCAAGGCGCACAAATTGCCCTCAACGAATACCAAGCCGGCACAGTGGACTACACCACTGCGGCCACTGCACAAGCCACCAGCCTCAGCGCCCAGCAAAGTGCGCTGAGCATTACGCAACAACGGCTGCTCGATACGATATCGTTGATCGGCGACATGGGCGGCGGCTGGTCGGCCAACCAACTCGATGCCGCGCAAAAATCGACCACCAACCGCTGATCCATTCTCACGATGCCCACTAACTCATTCGAACTTTCCCCCATCGTTGCAGGCCTCTGGCGCATTACCGAATGGCAACTGAGCGTGCCCAAGCGCGTGCGCTGGATCGAGCAGGCGCTGGAGCTTGGCATCACCTCGTTCGACCATGCGGATATCTACGGCGACTACCGTGCCGAAGCGCTGTTTGGCGAAGCGCTGCGCGCCTCGCCGGGGTTGCGTAGCCGCATGCGGCTGGTCACCAAATGCGGCATCCGATTGCGTTCTGCACAGAAGCCTTATCGCATCACTTATTACGACACCAGCGCTGCCTACGTTAGAGCGCAGGTGGAGCAATCGCTGCGCAATCTGCAGACGGAACAGCTGGACCTGGTGCTGATCCATCGCCCTGATTACCTGATGGATGCTACCCCGCTGGCAGACATCTTCGCCACGCTCACACGTGAAGGCAAAGTTGCGCACTGGGGTGTTTCCAACCACACCACCAGCCAGTTCGCGTTATTGCATCAACATCATCCGCTAGTCACCAATCAGCTGGAGCTTTCGCCGCTGCAGATGGGTGCGCTGGACGACGGCACGCTCGATCAGGCACAGCAACTCGGATTGCGGCCGATGATCTGGTCACCGCTCGCTGGTGGCCGCCTGTTTACG
>NZ_DATEJY010000244.1:0-14820 GCF_035277725.1 Dyella sp.
CATTTCTATAAATCAACACATCCGTTTCTGAATGCCCGGGATGGCCATTTCGGCGTAGGTTGGGGTGCGAACCCCAACATAGCGTGATGATCGGCATGGCGATGTTGGGGTTCGCACCCCAACCTACAGTTCTGGATTCTAGCCGTTTGTCGCGGTGGTCGAGAGGCTCGCTTCGCTTGAGTGCCATTTATAGAAGTACCCCTTAAAGCACCTCAAGCCGCACCATACCTGCTCGGCGGCGCATTCCACCCCATCAGGTTGTAGAGGTGAAACGTCAGCACACCGACGTATTCATGCAAGGCCATCTCGGTGAGCGCCATGTTCCAGCCGTTGGGCAGCCACGTCGGCCGCGCATTGACGTAATCGCCGCGCACCAGCAACGCATCCATGCCGAAGTGTTCGAAGTAGATCTGCGCACGGCGCATATGCACGGCCGAGGTCACCAGCACCACGCGCTGGGGCATGTAGGCCTTGATCATCGGCTGCACGAACTGCGCGTTCTGCCAGGTGTTCAAGCTATGCGTTTCGAGCACCAGGTCATCGCGGTCCACGCCCATGTCCAGGAGCGCATCGCCGTAAACCTCCGCTTCCGACCTGCCATAGTGCAAAGGGTCGCCGCCGCTGACGATCAGCTTGCAATCGCTGCCGGTCCGCTTGCAGGCGTGGTAAAGCTTGTAGCCTTCGATCAGCCGGTCGCCGGCGAAGATCATCGGGCCTACCTCGCCCGTTGCCGCAACACGCGACGTCCCGACGCCAAGCACGACGATGGCATTGCGCTGCGCCCAGGTCACGTTCGGCCGGGTGGCGTAAGGCGCTTGCAGGTGCGTGAGCAGCCACGCTGGCAAGAAGCCGCAGGCGCTCACTGCGAACAGCACGAACGCCAGCCCGTAGAACACCCATCCGCCACGGCCACGGCGAAAACGGCCTACCCCATAGCCCACCACGCACAGCAGGAACAGCAGCAGCAACATGCAGGTCTTCCTTGTCGAAAAAATAAGCGTAACGCAAGCTCCTCCACGATGACCGCAGGCGCGTCATCGGCAATGCATCAGCGCGCAGCAGGCCTGCTCGATGGCGGCGTCCAGCCCATCGCGTTGTAGATGTCGTAGAGCAGCACGCCGGCGTATTCGTGCAAGCATCTGTCGGTCAGCGCCAGGCTCTGGCTAGTGGGAAGCCACGAGTACCACAAGCCAATATAGTCACCGCGAACCGGCAACGCATCGATGCCGAAGTGCTCGAAGGCTTTCTGCGCGCGACGCATGTGCATCGCCGACGTCACCAGCACCACGCGCTGCGGTGCATAGGCCTTGAGCATGGGCTGCACGAATGCCGCGTTCTGCCAGGTACTCATACTGCGTGACTCAAGCATGAGGTCGTCGCGAGGCAAGCCCATGCGCAGCAAGCTATCGCCATACACCGCGGCCTCGCTTTTGCCGACATGGGATCCATCGCCGCCACTGACGATCAACTTGCAGTCGTTGCCGCTCTGCTTGCATTCGCGATAGAGCGTATAGCTTTCGATGAGCCGGTTGCCCGCGTTCACCGGCGGGATCACGTCACCCGTGGCGAAAATCAGCGTGTTGCCTGCGCCCAGCACCACGATGGCGTTGCGCGGCATCCAGGTGATGGCCGGCCGGCTCGCATACGGTGCCTGCAAATGCATGGCCAACCACATGGGCACGGGACCGCAAGCGCTGGCGACGAACAAGACGAATGCCAGTCCGTAGAACACCCATCCACCGCGACCGCGGCGAAAACGACTCACCGCGTAACCCAGCACGCAAAGCAGGATCAACAGCAACACCATGCGACCCGTCCCGGTGGAAAAAGCGTAAGCCTAATACAAGGGATGTTCTGATCTATGCCATGCACCCGGCATGGCATAGATCAGAACATTCCTCGCACCCTATGACCGCAGGACGCGCTTCCCCTACTCTGCGCGGCATGACGCCGATATTGCATACCCTCGTTGTTCCGTTTCAGCACAGCGAAGACATTCGCAAAAGCCGCTTTCTAGCCCAGGCCGCACCGGTGGAAACGCCGCAACAGGCATTGGCCTACGTGCAGCAGGCGAGCGATGCGTCCGCCACCCATAACTGCTGGGCGTACCGGATCGGCCAGGATTATCGGTTCAACGACGACGGCGAGCCGGGTGGCACTGCCGGGCGCCCGATCCTGCAGGCGATCGAGGGCCAGGGCATCGACCGCGCCGTGGTGGTGGTGACGCGCTGGTACGGTGGTATCAAGCTGGGTGCCGGCGGGCTGGCGCGCGCCTATGGCGGCACGGCGGCCGAATGCCTGCGGCTGGCTGCGCGTACACCCATCGTGGCGATGGCGCGGCTACGCCTGCGCTGCGAGTTTGCCGAGCTGGCGCTGATGAAGGCGCGGCTGAAGGAGCTTGGGGTGAAAATCGAGCAGGAAAGCTTCGAGGCCGATGGCGTGACGCTGCAGATGCGTCTTCCCGCCGCGCGGATGGACGAGGCCAGGGCGCGTATCGTCGATATCAGCCGCGGGCGGAGCGAGGGGTATGCGCTTGATGAGTAGCCCGCACTGGCCACGCGGCCGTCCCCGGCGCATGGAAACAACATTGAATCACCTCCGGCCACCCCTATCTGATTCTCCATCCTCCTCACGGCGAACCTCATGAGCACGACGCCCGCGAACGATCCCAAGCCCCGTCGCCGTATCGGTTCCCTGAAGTTGCTCTGGCCATTCGTGAAACCCCATCGCATGTTGGCGGTGGGCTGGCTGGTGTTCCTGGCCATTTCGTCCGGCTCCACGCTGGTGCTGCCGATGGCGGTGCGGCACATGATCGACCATGGTTTTCGCAATTCCAGCCTGACGGCGATCAATGCCAGTTTCCTGGGGTTGTTCGTGGTGGCCCTGGTGATGGCGTTCGCCACGGCGGCACGTTTCTACTGCATCTCCTTGCTGGGTGAACGCACGTTGGCCGCGTTGCGCGCGAAGCTGTACGCGCACGTGATTCGATTGGACGTGAGCTTCTTCGAACGCAATCGCGTGGGCGAACTTATTTCGCGCCTGGGAACCGATACGGAAGTAGTGCAGGCCTTGGTGGGCTCCGGCATTTCGGTGGCGCTGCGCAGCGCGGTGATGCTGATTGGCGCAACGGCCGCGATGATCTGGACCAGCCCGCACCTGGCTGGCCTCACCGCGTTGGTGATTCCGGCGGTGGTGTTACCGATCCTGATTTTCGGGCGTCGCGTGCAGAAGCTTTCGCGCGCCAGCCAGGATCGCCTCGCCGATACCGCCGCCATCGCAAATGAAACGCTCAATGCCGCCACCGCGGTGAAGGCGTATGCCCGCGAGGGCATCGAAAGCGATCGCTATGGCAATGCCATCATGCGCGCTCTGGCGACCGCACGCGAACGCATCGGCATGCGCACGATGCTTACTGCAGCGGTGATCGTGTTGTTCTTCGGCGCGATCACGCTGGTGCTGTGGGTGGGCGCACGCGACGTGTTGAACGGCACCCTGGATGCCGGTGTGCTGGCACAGTTCGTGGTGTACGCGATGCTTTCCGGCGGATCGATGATGGGCCTTTCCGACGTATGGGGCGACGTGCTGCGCGCGGCCGGTGCGATGGAACGTATCGGCGAATTGTTCAACGAGGAACCGACGATTGCCGATCCGCTGCATCCGCAAACCTTGCCGCAACCGGTACGCGGCGCCTTGCGTTTTGAGGACGTGGAGTTCCACTACCCCACCCGCCCGGACGCGCCGGCGCTGCATCAGTTCAACCTGGACATTCGCCCCGGCGAAACAGTGGCGCTGGTCGGTCCCTCGGGCGCCGGCAAGAGCACGGTGTTCGCGCTGCTGCTGCGTTTCTACGATCCGCAGCGTGGGCGCATTTGTTTCGATGGTATCGATCTGCGCGCCATGGCCTTGCCCGAGTTGCGCGGTGCGATCGCTTTGGTACCGCAAGAAACGGTGATCTTTGGCGGCACGACGGCCAACAACATCCGCTTCGGCCGCCAGGATGCCAGCGACGAGGAAGTACGCGCCGCGGCCCGCGCGGCCGAAGCGCACGACTTCATCCAGATGCTGCCGGATGCTTATGAGGCAGAACTGGGCGAGCGCGGCGTGCGGCTATCCGGCGGCCAACGCCAACGCATTGCCATTGCGCGCGCGATTCTGCGCAACGCGCCACTGCTGTTGCTGGATGAAGCAACCTCGGCGCTGGATGCGCAATCGGAGGCAGCGATCCAGCAAGCCCTGGAGCGATTGGAAAAGGGCCGCACCACCCTGGTGATCGCCCACCGGCTAGCCACCGTGCAGCGCGCGGATCGCATCGTAGTGATGGATGGCGGACGTATCGTGGCGCAGGGTACCCACGAGAGCCTGCTGGCAGAGGGCGGGCTGTATGCGGAGCTGGCGCGGCTGCAGTTTGTGGCTTGAGTGGGTATGCCGGCTTTGATGCGGCTCTTGATGCTGGGATTTCATCCCGCCCTACGCGGATCGCGGTCAGGGATAACTATTTTTATCGATTTAAAAAATCATCCAAAAAGAAAACCCTGCGCTAGGCAGGGCTTTCTCGTTGAAGCATGGTAACAACGACGGTTTTACTACGCGATTTCGACGCCGGACGCCTGGGCACCCTTCGGGCCCGTGGTCACTTCGAACTTCACGCGCTGACCTTCTTGCAGGCTGCGGAAGCCCTTGGAGTTGATCGCGGAGAAATGGACAAACACGTCCTCCCCACCGTCCTCGGGCGCGATGAAGCCGAAACCCTTGGCATCGTTGAACCATTTGACCGTACCGAAACGCATTTGCGTGAACCTCTGAATCTAAGGACTGGATGCACCAAGTCTCCGCGAGAACCACCTCTACCCCTAGGTCCGCCGCCCCTGGCACAGGCGAAGTATCCTCATGTTTTCAGGCAAAGCGCAATATGCACTGCGGCTTGAGCCGGCTGGAATGATCAGCTTTTGAGCAGTTCGGCAAGAATGGGGGGCACGGCCGCCGTCGCTGCCGCCAGGTGCGCAAAGATTTCCTCGATGCTGATTTCCGCCTCGTCACCGCAACCGGCGGCGAAATTGGCGACCAGCGCCAGGCATGCGTAATCCAGTTCCAGTTCGCGCGCCAGGGCGGCCTCCGGCATACCGGTCATGCCGACCAGATCGCAGCCGTCGCGCTTCATGCGCGCGATCTCCGCACGGGTTTCCAGGCGCGGTCCCTGCGTGGCGCCATAACAACCGCCATCGATCACTGCGATACCGGCCCTCTTTGCCGCATCGATCAGGGCGCTGCGCAAGGAAGCCGTATACGGTTCGCTGAAGTCGATGTGTTTCACTTCCGCGCCTTCCACGTCGCAGAAACTTGTATAGCGGCCGTGGGTGTAATCGATGACCTGGTCCGGCACCACGATGACACGCGGCCCCATGTCGGCGCGAATGCCGCCCACCGCGTTGACGCCGATGACCCGGCGCGCGCCGAGATGGTGCAAGGCCCATACGTTGGCGCGGTAATTCACGCGGTGCGGCGGCAAGGTGTGGCTTTCGCCGTGGCGCGCGAGAAAGGCGATGCGGCGGCCGGCGAAATCGCCGATCACCACGTCGCCGGAAGCGGCGCCATAAGGCGTGTCGACGCTTTGCCGCGTGGCGTTTTCCAGACCTGGGAATTGATACAGGCCGCTGCCGCCGATCACGGCGAGGTCGATGAGATTGGTCATTGCGGGGTTCCTTGGCAACTTGGCGAGGCCGTCATTCCCGCGAAAGCGGAGGCGCTTTACAACGGCGAATGCCGGTCAATCCATCTGGTCTGATGCAACAGTTGAAAATGGATCCCCGCTTTCGCGGGAATGACGGCTTCAAAGCAATACGGAGATTATTCTTTCAGCGCATGGATGGCAGGCAGATTACGGCCTTGCTCGTAGTAATCCATGCCATAACCGAAGACATAGCGATCGGGCAGTTCCACGCCGTTGAAATCGCTTTGGATGCCATCCACGCAACGGCCATGCACTTTGCGGCACAGCGTGGCGACCAGTACGCGTTTGGCACCGCGACGCAGGCAATCGTCGCGGACGGCCTTCAGCGTATGCCCTTCATCGAGAATGTCATCGACCAGCAATACGGTACGGCCTGCCAACGCCGCAGCAGGCTCGCGCAGCCAGTGCAGATCATTGCCGGAGGTGGCGCCGCGGTAGCGCGTGGCGTGGACGTAATCGAATTCCATGTCGGTGCGGATCGACAACGCAAGCTGGGCGCCGAACATCAGCGCGCCATTCATTACGGTCAGAAACACCGCACGCTCGCCGTCGAGCGCTGCGTCGACGGCGCGACCCAGGTGAGCAATGACGCTTTCCAGCTCGTCTCGCTGGAACAAAATGTCGGAGCGTGTGAGCGCTTCCGCCAGCGAGGGAACCGTCGTGGTTGTGCTCATAGCAAAGCCCTTTAGCTATTCAATGCGGTAACGCGCGCGATGAAATGATCGCGCTGCGGATTATCGAGCAGGCTGGCCCAGGTCGAGCCAATCGCGCCGCGCAAGCGAGCAACACGCTGCATGCTGATGTCAGACGGCGTGGGCATGGCGGCGATGGCTTGTTCCACCACGTCGGGAAAACAGGCGAGCACCAGATCGCAGCCGGCGTGCAGATGCGCATGCACGCGCTGCGCCACGCCGCCGGCCACGCCGGCCGCGGCCATGCTGATGTCGTCACTGATCACGGCGCCGTTGAAGCCAAGCTCCGTGCGCAGAATGTCCTGAATCCAGCGGCGCGAATAACCGGCCGGCTGATCATCCACGGCGGGATAGACCACGTGCGCCATCATGACGGCTTCGGCATGCGCCGAAAAACCCTCCAGGAACGGACGCAGGTCGTTCTGGCGAATCTCGTCCAGCGAACGCGGATCGATCGCCTGCGCCTTATGCGTATCGATGGCCACCGAACCATGCCCAGGGAAATGCTTGAGCACGGCCGCCATGCCGCCCAAGTGGATACCGCGCACGTAGGCGTGGATCAGCTCGCCGGTGATATCGGGATCGGCATGAAACGCGCGTGTGCCGATGGCGGCGTTGCCGCGCGCGAGATCGGCCACTGGCGCAAAGCTGAAATCGATGCCGCTGGCGCGCAGTTCGCTTGCCATCACCCAGGCATGTTCTTCTGCCAGCTTGATCGCTTCGGCGGGATCGCGGTCGTAGATCTCACCGATTTTCAGCAAGGGCGGCAGACGCGTGAAGCCGGTGCGGAAGCGCTGCACGGGGCCGCCTTCCTGATCGACCGCGAGCAGAAAATCTTCGCCCGCCAGCTCGCGAATCGATTCCGCCAATGCGAGCAATTGTTCGCGGTTGCTGTAATTGCGCGAAAACAGGATCACGCCTGCCACGCCCGGCGCGGTAAGCCATGCATGTTCGTGCGGCAGCAGTTCGGTGCCCGCGATACCGATCAACAGCATCAGGCGCTCTCCCCTGCCTGCACGTGGGCGGCGTTGCGCTCATCGTCGCTCCACTCGGCATAAGGATGCTCGAGCAGATTGACGTTGTAGTAGCGCGCCAGCGTGCTCACCTCGCGGCCCAACCATGCCGGGCGTGGATAGGCAGCGTCCGTTTCGGGCAATTCGAGTTCCGCCACGATCAGGCCACGATTGGCGCCGAGGAATTCGTCGATCTCGAATGTCCAGCCTTCGACTTCCACATGATGGCGAACTTTTTCCAGCACGCCATTGCACATGGTCGCCAGCATGGCTTGCGCATCGGCCAGCGCCAGCGGCAGTTCGTATTCGGCACGCGCGACGCCAAGTTCCACCGATTTGATATTGAGCCACGCTTGCTCGCCGCTGATGCGTACGCGCACGGAAGCGCGTGCGGTGCCTTCGCGCAGTGCGCGCACGTCCACCAGGTAACCCTGTGCAATGTGCTTGCTGGCACCGATGGCCTTGCGCCAATCGTCATTGGCGAGCAGGAATTTACGTTCGATCTCGATACCCATCGGTGGATATTACCTTCGTTCGAACAAGGCGATGGATTCCACGTGCGCCGTGTGCGGAAACATGTCCATCACGCCAGCTGACTTCAAACGGAAACCATGCTGATTCACCAGGATGCCGGCATCGCGCGCCAGCGATGCAGGGTGACATGAGACGTACACAATGCGTGCGGTTTCTTTGTGCGGCAGGTATTCCAGCACCTTGTCTGCACCGGCGCGGGGCGGATCGAGCAGCAGCTTGTCCCAGGGTTTGCGCGCCCAATCGGTGCCGCGCTGATCTTCGAACAGATTGGCGACATGGAAGCGCGCATGGCTCAAGCCGTTGCGCGTGGCGTTGTCGGCGGCACGCGCCACCAGGCCATGCTCGCCTTCCACGCCGGCGACTTCGGCGACGCGGCGTGCGAGCGGCAAGGTGAAATTGCCCAGGCCGCAGAACAGATCCAGCACACGATCCTGTGGTTGGGGATCGAGCAGTTCGAGCGTTCGCTGCATCATGCGGCGATTCATGCCCGCATTTACTTGCACGAAATCGAGCGGCTGAAACTCCAGTTCTACGTCTTGCACGCCTTCGCCGGCGGGAATGCGAAATGCCAGGCGTGGATGTTCGGGCCATAGCGGATGCACGCTGCTGACGCCACCGGGTTGCAGATAGATGGCAAAGCCGTGTTCTTGCCCGAACGCGATCAGCTTCACGCGATCGCTTTCGCTCAACGGCTTCAAGTGACGAAACACCAAGGCAACGGTGTCGTCGCCGGCGGCAAATTCGATCTGCGCGATATCCGGCGCGGCGTCCATGCTGCCGACTAGCTCACCGAGCAAACCGATCTTGGGGCCGAGCGCGGGATGCACGACGTCGCAGTGCAGGATGTCCGCCACGAAGCGCGGGTTGTTTTCCTCGCGAAAGCCCACCAGCACGCGTCCCTTCTTCGCCACCGCGCGTACCGACAGGCGTCCCTTGCGGCGATAGCCCCAGGCTTCATCAGTGAGCGGTGGCAGCCAGCTTTCGGGTTCCACCTTGCCGATGCGTGCGAAGTTGTCGACCAGCACGCGCTGCTTGGCTTCGATTTGTGCAGCAGCATCCAGGTGTTGCAGCGAGCATCCGCCGCATTGGCCGAAATGGCTGCAACGCGGTTCCACCCGATGGGGCGAACGGGTAAGGATCTCCAGCGTTTCGGCTTCGTCGAAGTTGCGATGTCGCTTGCGGATGCGCAATCGCACCTGCTCGCCCAACAGCGCCCCACTGACGAATACCGTTTTGCCATCAATGCGGGCCACGCCCCGGCCGTCGTGACTCAGATCGGTAATGGGGGCTTCGAACTCGTTCATCGGCATGCTTGGGAAAACTCGGGAGGCCGGATCGCGCACGATCCGGACGGGTAACGAAAAAGGAAGGAAGGCGGGCCGCATCGGCCCGGCCAGCTGTTCATGATACCGCGGCAGGCGCGCTTAACGCTCAGCGATGGCGCCCTGGGTGGCCGCCTTCAGGCGCTTGACCAGCAGTGGCCATTCGATGCGGTTCTGGGTACCGGTGACATGCATGTACGGCAGGCCGCTGCCTTCGACGATCGAATAGCCGCTATCGTCGCCGTCCAGCCCGCTGAGCGTGCATGTGCCGTTCTGCAAGGCAACGTTGAGCCCCATCCGCTTGTAGCTGGCGCTCTTGAACAGCTTCATCATGGCGCTTTGCAAGCCGCTGGCCGGCGAGCCGCCGGTAATGACTGAAAGATTGTTGGCCGCACGCAGGCTGATGCGCCCGCCGTTCTCTGCCAGCAGCGACGCCTTGAACGCCACCGGGCTGCCGCCTATCAGCTGCAGGCCGGCGATGCTGCCATCCAGCTTGCCGCTGATGGCGCCGAAGTTGAAGGTATCGGCCAAAGGCGCCAGGTCGATCTGATGCAGCGTCACGTCCGCGCTCAGCGCGGGCGCGTTGCTCAAAGGCTGCTGTACGGCGAGGTGGTCGACCTGGGCGGTGCCGCCGAATGCCTTGATGGTCCATTGGCCATCCAGGTCATAGCGATCACCCGTCCAGTGCACGGAAGACACGTTGCCATCCAGCGTGCCGGCGATTGGCGCCCAGCCGAGCGCCTGACTGACCGTCGCCATATCCGCGCTTGAGACGTTGGCAGCCAGGTCGAAGCGCTCCCCTTTGATAGCATCGGGCCGCCAGTCGAAGCGAGTCAGCTGGGCATGGCCTTTCCATGCCGCCAGTTGCAGCGGTGCTTGCAGGCTCAAGACGCCATCATGGCTGCGCCAGCGCGATTGCATGGCGCCGGTGGTGAATTGGCGCAGCGTCAGCTGGTTCCATGCCAGGGTGGTCGTGGGTTTTTCGCTTTGGGCGGACCAGTCCAGCTCGCCGTGCAGGCCGCTTGCCTGCCACTGGTCTGCGCTATGGGCGACATCCAGTGCTTCCGTGCGGAAGCCGACACTGCGCAGATGCTCGCCGGCATAGTCGACATGCCCCTCGAGCTGGCCGGCGATTTGCAGGTTGGGTGCTATCAGGTTATCCAGCCACGGCTCGCCGTAGCGTTCGTAGGCGGCAGGGAAACGCGCCCGGAAGCTCTCCAGCTTGAGCTTCTGCAGATTGCCTTTGGCATCGATGGTCAGCGCGCCGTCCAGTTGCAATGCGTCGGCATCGTCCATATGCAGGCGGTTGATGGCCAGGCTGCCGCGCTCGGCGCTGGCATTGAGATCGAGCACGACGTCGTGGGCCGGCAATTTGGCCAGTACGGGGCCAAGCTGCAATTCGCCGTTGTGGATGCCGCCGTTCACTGTCAACTGCGCGGGCCGCGCGTTGGCATCCAGCTCGAAACGCGCGTGTCCATCCAAACCTTGGCCCGCGGTAGCGCCGGCGGGCGTGGCGTACTTGATGTCGGCAAAGGTAACGTCACCAGACGATTGGAAGCCTTCATCGCGCACGTCGAGCGCCAAATCCGCATCCAGCTTGCCGCCCGCGATGTGTGCCGGCCAGATGGTAGCGAGCAGGCCCTGCAGCCAGCCGGCGGGCAGATTGCGCAGGTTGACCTGCGCATGCGAGGGCTGGTCAAGCGGGAATGCCGTAGCGATGCGCGCGGCACCCTGGCTGGCGTTGATTTCCAGCGTGTTCGCGGAGGCATCCACAACCAGGTTTACGGCGGCGTTGCTCAGCGCGCCGCCGGGTGCGCCGCTGAGCTGGACGGTGCCGTCGAACATCCAGCGCAGCTGCAGGTCACGGTGCAGGTTGCCGTCCATCACAATGCCGACCTTTCGCCAGCCGAATCCGGGTATGTCGGCCTTGCCGGCACGCAGGCTGATCTGTACGGTGTCGGGTGATGCGCCGGGGGTGAGTTGCGCACGCACATCTTGCAAGCTGACCCCGGGCATATCGACGCGCTTGGCGACCACGACGGTGCCGGCCCAGGTGGGTGCAGCCCACAACAGGGTCCAGAGAGCACAGATGGCAAGCGAGCGGCGGAGTGAAAACATGAGGGGCCATTCTGCCAAACTAAGCTGAACGATACGGACACAGGACTATGCCGTACCCGCCGCACGATGCGATGACTGCTGTAGACGTCGAACCTTATCTGCTCGTGGCTGACGATGATGAGCCCACGCGCTGCTTTCTCGGCGATGCCTTTCGCCAGTTCGGCGCGCGCGTGGTGTTCGCGGCGTCGGGCAGCGAAGCGGTGGCCTTGGCGCGCAATGAAACGTTCGACCTGCTGGTGCTGGATTGCCGGATGCCCGGGGGTGGCGCGGTCGATATCCTGAATCGGCTGCGCAACGATCCTGATGCGAACTCAGGCTCCCGCCCCGCTGTCGCCAGCAGCGCGGAGCTGGATACCCAGGCGCAGCAGGCACTGCTCGCGACCGGTTTTCATGCCGTACTGCTCAAGCCGTGCACCTTGGCGGATTTGCGCGGCGTACTGGGATTGGCCGCCGTGGGGCTACGCAGCGTGCCGGTGCTGGATGATGGCCAAGCGCTGCACACAAGTGGCACGCCGGCGGTCGTGCAGGCCTTGCGCGGCTTGCTGCGGCAGGAGTTGCAGACGATCAATGCGGAGCTGGATGAGTTGGCCTCGGATCCGAAAGGCCTGGAAGCGCGACTGCATAAACTGCGCTCATCGTGTGGATTCTGTGGTGCGACGTCACTGTCCGAACATATTGTATCGCTGCAGCAGCATCTGAAGCTGGATCATCGCGGCGCCATGCTGCCGCTGGTGGATTTCCGACGCTCGATGCAGGAGACGATTGAAGCGCTGCCGCTTGCATAGGGATGACAATGTCCGCGTAGGCTGGGTGCGAACCCCAGCATCGCCATGCCTACGAAAGCTGGGATTTCATCCCAGCCTACGGCGGCGGCCGGTGGCACGAGGTGCAGGCTCGGATGAAAAATCATCGCCGCACAAGCGGCCCGCGCAACACCCGCCATGCGCGCAGCTCGACACCGCCAAGGTGAAAGCGAATCAGCTCGCGCATCATGCCGCGCAAGGCATGCAAGCCCTGTGCGTCGGGCATACGATCGTCATGCAACGCCAGCAGATCGCTGCCACGCACGGCATAAGGCTCGTTCGGCCGGCAATGCACGGCACCCTGCTCGGCCCGATACACGTACAGTGCGTCAGGCTGCAGCGGCTCGCCGGTATTCGCTTCGACATCCAGTTGCATGCCGTAGCCCAGCGTACCCAGTAGATCGCGTTCGAAACGTCGCAAATGCCACGTCAAGGAAGCACCTTCGGCAATGCGCGCAAGCGTCTGGGTGTAGGCATCAAAAAGCTGCGGATGTGGGTCTTGCCGCTCGGTCAGCCGCACGACCAGCTCATTGAGGTACAAGCCCGCAAGACTTGCATCGCCGATCAGGCGAAACGGTGCCGCGGACACTTCGGCGCCACGCAAGCTCGCAAGTTCGCCGCGCATATGCAGGTTGATCAGCAGCGGTTGGAACGGTTCCAACTGCGAGCGCTGCAAACGTCCGCGCTGGCTGCGTACGCCGCGCGCGACCACGCCGAGACGGCCTTGGTCACGCGTGAGGCATTCGATCAGCAGTGACGTTTCGCGATAAGGGCGCGAGTGCAGGACGTACGCGGGCTGTTGCTCGATGAGCATGGCCGATGGGGTTAATCGTTGTACCCGAATTGCTTCAGCATCGATTCGTCATCCGCCCAGCCTTCGCGCACCTTCACCCACAATCGCAGGAACACCTTGCGGTCGAACATGCGCTCCATATGGCGGCGCGCGCCCGTGCCGATGGCCTTGAGCTGTTCCCCGCCCTGCCCGATGACGATGGCTTTCTGGCCGTCGCGCTCGACCCAGATCACGGCGTGGATTTCCGCAACGCCATCGTCCCGATCGTTGAACTGCTCGATCTCGACGGTGGTGGCGTACGGCAGCTCCTGACTGAGGCGCAGCATCAATTGCTCGCGCACCATTTCCGCCGCAAGGAAGCGTTCGCTGCGATCGGTGACTTCGTCTTCGCCGAACATCGGCGCACGCACCGGCAGGCGGGTGAGGATGTCCTGGCTGAGCACCTCCAACCCCTTACGCTTGAGCGCGCTGACATAGTGCACCGCATCGAAATGATGCTTGGCGGTGAGTTCGGCCACGAAGGGCAAGAGTGCCCCCTTGTCCTTGCTGAGATCGACTTTGTTGATGGCGAGCAGGCGCGGGATGCTCTGTTCGCCCAGCGCTTCGTAAAGGGCTTCGTCCTCATCCGTCCAGCGTCCGGCTTCGATCACCTGCACGGCCACTTCCACTTCGCTCAAGGCGGAATGCACGGCGCGGTTGAGGCTGCGGTTCATCGCCCGCTTGGCGCCACGATGCAGGCCGGGCGTATCGACGTAAAGAATCTGCCCGGCCTCGCTGGTGGCGATGCCGAGGATGCGGTGGCGAGTGGTCTGCGGGCGCGGGCTGACGATCGACAGGCGAAAGCCGATCAAGGCATTGAGCAAGGTCGACTTGCCGACGTTGGGCCGGCCGGCCAGCGCTACGAAACCGCAGCGGAAATCGGGGTGCGGCAGTTCGTTTTCGGCGATGTCGTCGCGTTCGTCGGTCATGGTGCGCGGTACTCGGATGGATGGGTGTAAGCATGGCGCCGCGCGCTCGCGAACGCCACCGGCGTGGCGCCGTGGCCACACGAAAAAGTTATGGGATGGCCTCGCAAGACCCGGTTACTGGTTTTCCTGCTCGCCAACCAGACGGTTCAGCACCACTTCCGCGGCATCCTGCTCCGCCAGCCGGCGGCTGCTGCCGCGCCCTGCTTCCTTCACGGTCATGGGCTGCGACACGATGCAATGGACCTCGAAGATGCGTGCATGCTCTTCGCCTTCGGTCGCCACCAGTTCGTACTGCGGCAGCGGCCAGCCTTGTGCCTGCAGCCACTCCTGCAGGCGGGTCTTGGCGTCCTTGGAAGCATGCGGCAAGGCGGCAATGCGATCGGCGAACAACGTACGCACCACCGCCCGGCAGGCATCGAAACCGCCATCCAGGTAGATCGCGGCGACCAGCGCTTCGAAGGCGTCGGCAAGGATGGAGTCACGCCGGTAGCCGCCACTCTTCAGTTCGCCCGAGCCCAGTTTCAGCTGATCACCCAGCTCGAGATCCCGCGCCACCACAGCTAACGCTTGCCCGTTCACCAACTGCGCGCGCAGTCGCGACATGTCGCCTTCGGCAGCTTTGGGATGGGTCTCGTACAGCATCTCGGCGATGATCGCCCCGAGCAGGGCGTCGCCGAGAAACTCCATGCGCTCGTTGTTGGGTTTGCCGGCGCTGCGATGCGTCAGGGCAAGCGCGGCAAGCGACGGATCGCGAAAGTGATAAGGCAATTCCACTGTTTATTGGGGTGGAGCGACATTGCCCGCCACGGGCACGCTCTTGCTGAAGTGGATCAGGAAATCGATGTTGTA
>NZ_DATEJY010000245.1:0-11349 GCF_035277725.1 Dyella sp.
GTAGTGTCCACAGTTGACGTTTGTCATTGCCAAGCCTCCTTGATCCTTGTGAAGACGCAGCATATCTGCGGGGTGTGTTCTCCAGCGTCAGAGGATTTCTAGCAATCGAGCGCCTAAAGAGATGCCTGGAGTCAGATAAAACCAGTGCTCGCAAACCACGCTGACACAACAACCCATAGGCTGCGATGAAATCGTAGACTGGGTGCGAACCCCAGCACCGCCATGCATGATCATGCTGGGATTTCATCCCAGCCTACGGGTTGCGGCCTACGGGCGGTGTGGAGCGGTGGAGCCGCGCACGACCAGATCCGCCGACAACACGCGCTTGCGCGGCGGCACCGCAGGATCGTTGAGCAATTCGATCAGCATGGTGGTGGCTTCCCGCCCCAGCGCATTCTTCGGCTGCGCAATGGTGGTCAATGCCGGCAACGTATAGCGCGCAAAGCGAATGTCGTCGAAGCCGACCACCGAGACATCCTCCGGCACGCGCAAGCCATGCGAACTCAATGCGCGCATGGCGCCAATGGCCATCTCGTCGTTGGAGCAGAACACCGCACTGAATGCTTGTCCGCGCGAAAGCAGCAACTCGATGGCGCGTTCGCCGGCTTCGATCGAAAAGTCGCCGATCGCACTCAGCACGGGATTGATCGCGATACCCGCGCGCTGCAAGGCGCGCTGATAGCCCAGCTCGCGATCCACGCAGATCGGGCTGGTCGGTGGTCCGGCAATAAAGGCGATGTCGCGATGTCCTAGCGTCACCAGATAGTCGACGGCCGTGGCTGCCGCCGCGACGTTGTCGACGTAGACGCTGCAGATCTGGCTGTCTTTCACGTATTCGCATGCGTTGACCACCGGCAGCCGCCCTTGAATGGGAATCGCCGGCACGCGCGGAGACATGGTGATGATGCCGTCGGCCTGGCGCGCAGCCACCATATCGGCGTACGCCTGCTCGCGTACGAGGCTGCTTTGCGTTTCACCAAGTAGCACCGAATAGCCGCTTTCGTGCGCGACCTGTTCGATGCCGCGGATCACCTCGGAGAAAAACGGATTGGCAATGTCCGGCAGCAACGCCACGATCAATCGCGTGCGCGCGGTGCGCAAGTTGCGCGCCTGCGCGTTGGGAGTATAGCCGAGCCGCTTGACCACTTCGTGGATGTGCTGGCGCGTGGCTTCGCTGACGACTTCGGGCCGCTGCAAGGCGCGCGATACGGTCGCGACGGATACGTTCGCGGCGGCGGCGATCTCCTTGACCGTCTTGCCACGGGCAGGCTGCGTCCCCGCGCCCGAGTCGCCTTTGCCGCGCTGCCGCTTACGCTTGGATCCGTCCCCACTCACTCGCTCAACCCCTCTCATCGCCTTTGCATTCAGGACGATACCACTCGCCTTTCGACCCGCGCTTGCACCAGCGGCCTGGCTCGTCTTTGTGCAGCGCAATGTAATGGATTACATAAAACCGTTGCAACAGCGTACACGCATCTGTTACATGTTTCGGCCAGTTATTTGGCGTTTCTTTTCGTGGCAAGCCACGCCGCTTCCGCTTCGACAGGGAAGCACATAGCGCAAGAAATGTAATCGAATACATTTCTTCAGCAGTGCGGCACGGGGAGGGGAAATGGCGTTACCAGGATCATTGGGCAGCCCGTGGACATTAGGTGCGATGCAAGCACGTTTCTTCCGCTTGGCATCAAAGGTGGGGCGAAGGTTTGCTATGAAGCCGTCATTCCAGCGAAAGCTGGAATCCAGTGCCTTGCCCCTAAAGCACAGTCGCTGGACCCCAGCTTTCGCTGAGGTGACGAGTCCGGGACTCTTTGCCAGTTCCAGAGAAACTGCCCTATGAAGAAACTCGGCATGGGCCTGGTCGGCCCCGGTTTTATTGCCGCCCATCACATCGATGCCGTACGCCGGCTGGGCGATGTAGAGATCATCGGGATAGCAGGCTCCAGCCTCGACTCGGCAAAAAAACGCGCACGCGATTTGGGCGTTGCGCGCGCTTATGCAAATTACCAAGAGCTGCTCGCCGATCCGGCCGTGCACGTGGTGCACAACACCACTCCCAACCATCTGCACAAGGAAATTTCGCTGGCGGCGCTGCACGCCGGCAAGCATGTGATTTCCGATAAACCACTCGCCAGCAGCGTGCAGGAAAGCCGCGAACTGTTCGACGCCGCACGCAACGCCCATGTCGCCAACGTCGTCACCTTCAACTATCGCGGGCATGCGCTGGTGCAGCAGGCGCGCGCCATGGTCGCCAAAGGCAAGCTCGGTGCGCCGGTGCTGGTGCATGGTTGCTATCTGCAGGATTGGTTGACCGACGAGCGCACCTATACCTGGCGCCTCGATCCCAAACTGGGTGGCGCCAGTTCCGCGCTGGGCGATATCGGCTCGCACTGGTGCGATCTTGCCGAGCACGTCACGGGTGCGCGAATCACTGCCGTCTTGGCGGATCTGCATACGGCCGTGCCGGTGCGCCAGGCATCAGCCGCTTCCGCCAAGGCCTTCGCCAACCAGACCAAGTCCACCCAGCGGCGCAAAGTCACCATCACCAGCGAAGATCTTGCCAGCGTGCTGTTGCGCTTCGACAACGGCGCGCGCGGCAGCCTGCTTGTTGGGCAGGTGCTGCCCGGCCACAAGAACGATCTGCGCCTGGAAATCAATGGCCGGCTCGCTTCACTCGCGTGGCGACAGGAACAACCCAATGAACTGTGGATTGGCCATCACGCACAGGCCAACACGCTGCTCACCCGAGACCCCGCACTGCTCGATGCATCCGCGCGGCCTTATGCGCATCTGCCTGCCGGGCATCCCGAAGCGTGGGCCGATGCATTCCGCAATCTCATCGCCGATGCCTATGCGTGGATACGCCAAGGCGGCAAGCCGGAGAGCAAACCTGCGGCGTTGCCGAGCTTTGCCGATGGCTACCGCAACAGCCTGGTGATCGACGCCATGCTGCGCAGCCATGCCGCCGGTGGGATCTGGCAGAACGTTGAAGAACCTCGCGCACCAACCTCATCGAAAAAGGGGAAACGTGGATGAAATGGCGCCTTCGCTTGATGATGCTGTTCGAATACGCGATCTGGGGCGCGTGGTACGTCACGGTTGGCACATGGCTGGGTCGAACCTTGCATTTCAACGGTGAACAGATTGGCGCAGTCGCCGGCACCACGGCCATCGGCGCGATGATCTCGCCGCTGTTCGTCGGCCTGCTGGCCGATCGCCTGTTCGATACGCGCCGCGTGCTGGCAGTGCTGCACATCATCGGTGCCGCGTTGCTTGCCATCGCTGCCAAGCAAAGCGCATTCCCGGTGCTGTATACGGTCCTGCTTATCTACAGCCTCTGCTACATGCCGACGTTGGCGTTGACCACGTCGCTCGCCATGCGGCACATCGATGATCCCCGCGAAGAATTCGGCGCCATTCGCGTATTCGGCACCATTGGCTGGATCGTGGTGGGCTTGATCGTCGGCGCATGGGGCGTGGAAGCCACGGCATCGCCGCTGTATCTGGCCGCTGCACTGTCGCTGGTGATGGCGTGTTATTGCCTCACGCTGCCGGCAACGCCGCCATTGGCACGCCACCAGCGCTTCGAATTGCGCCACGTATTTCCCTTTGAATCGCTGCAACTGCTGCGCGGGCGTTCGATGGCGGTGTTCGCACTCGCCTCGTTCCTGATCTGCATTCCGCTGCAGTTCTACTACGCGTTCACCAACCTGTTTCTCAACGAAGTCGGCGTGGTCAACGCAGCCGGCAAGATGACCGGCGGGCAGATGTCGGAGCTGTTCTGCATGCTGCTTATCCCCTGGTTCTTCCGGCATCTCGGCGTGAAATACATGCTCGCCGTCGGCATGCTGGCCTGGGTGTTGCGCTACGCGATGTTCGCCTTCGGCGCGCCCGGCGATCTGATGTGGATGTTGTGGATCGGCATCGTGCTGCATGGCATCTGCTTCGACTTCTTCTTCGTGGTCGGCCAGATCTACATCGACCGCGAAGCACCGCCTGCCTTGCGCGCGGCAACACAGGGCCTGATCACCTTCCTCACCTACGGCCTGGGCATGTTCGTCGGCTCATGGGTTTCCGGTGCGGTGGTAGATGCCCACACCACGGTGAGCGCGCATGACTGGCGCCCGATCTGGTTGATGGCCGGCACCTGCGCTGCGTTCGTGCTGGTGCTGTTCGTGCTGATGTTCAAGGACCGCAAAAGCAGCGTCGGCAGTGCGGCTACGGTCGCCCACTGACGTTGCATCCCCACCGCCCCAGAGAACCCCCTATGACGATGACTCGCAGGCAGTTCCTATCCACCTCTCTCCTTTGCGGTACGGCCGCGTGGCTTGCCGGTAGCACGTCCGGCAAGCTCCTGGCTGCTGGAACGCAAGGCAAGGCGCTCGGCATCCAGCTCTACATGGTGCTGCAGGCGTACCAAAGCGATCCGATGGGTACGCTCAAAACGCTCAAGTCGATCGGCTACAGCGAGATCGAAGCGATCGTGACCAGCACCGCGCCATCGCTGCGCGATCAATTGAAGGAAGCCGGCCTCGCCTGCCCCAGCCTGCATTTCGACAGCCTTGGCATCGAGCCCGGCCTTGAAGCCGCGCACGTGCTCGGCACGCAATATTTCGTCAGCAGCATGCTCCCGGCTTTCATGCAGAAGATGGATGGCAAGAGCAAAGGTGAGCCAACCTATTCGCTCGATGAAGCCAAGCGCACCGCGGCGTTCGCCAACCAGATCGGCGAAAAAGCCAAGCAAGCCGGCTTGCAGTACGCCTATCACAATCACTATCGCGAATTTACCGACGTCGGCGGGGGCCAGACGTTCTACGACGTGCTGCTCAAGGAAACCGATCACGACCTGGTGAAGTTCGAACTCGACTGCGGCTGGGTGCACGTCGGCGGCAAGAATCCCGTGGATATCTTCAAGGCGAATCCCGGCCGCATTCCGCTGATGCACGCCAAGGATTTCCTGCCCACGCATGCGGCCAACGAACACCCGGGCGCCGAACTCGGGCGCGGCACGCTCGACTACAAGCCGATTCTCGCGGCAGCCAACCAGGCTGGACTCAAGCACTGCTTCGTCGAGCAGGAAGGTCCGTATACCCGCATGAACCAGCTCGATGCCGCGCGCGTCGACTACGCCTATCTGCGTCCGCTGCGCTGACCGGCGCGGCCCCGAGCGAGAAAGGGAAGCACATGGATAACAACACGTATGACGCGATCGTCGTCGGCACCGGCGTCAGCGGTGGCTGGGCCGCGAAGGAACTGACCGAGAAAGGCCTCAAGACCTTGGTGCTGGAACGTGGCCCGATGGTCAAACACGGCGACTATCCCACAGCGATGAAAGCACCGTGGGAACTGCCCTACGCGGATCAGCCCACGCGCGAAGACATTGCACGCCACCCGATCCACACGCGTCCGTCGTTCTACGGCATCAAGCAATCGACCAAGCACTGGTTTGTCGACGACATCGACAACCCGTATGAGGAAACCAAGCCGTTCGACTGGTTTCGCGGTTATCACGTCGGCGGCCGTTCACTGATGTGGGGACGGCAGAGCTACCGCTTCAGCGAGATGGATTTTGAAGCGAATGGCAAGGAAGGTATCGGTGTCGACTGGCCGATCCGCTACGCCGACCTGGCGCCGTGGTACGACTACGTGGAGGCATTCATCGGCGTCAGCGGCTCCATCGAACATCTGCCGCAGTTGCCGGATGGGCAATTCCTGCCGCCGATGGAACTCACCTGCGTCGAGAAGGATTTCCGCGACAAGCTTTCCGACAAGTTCGGCCGCAAGCTGATCATCGGCCGCACTGCCAACTTATCCGCACCACTGAAGCACGACAAAAGCCCGCAGCGCGCACCGTGCCAGTACCGCAACCTGTGCATGCGCGGCTGCCCGTTCGGCGCTTACTTCAGCAGCAATTCCTCCACTCTTCCCGCGGCGGAGAAAACCGGCAACATGACGCTGGTGCCCAATGCGGTCGTGCACGAACTGATCTACGACAATACCAAGGGCAAAGCGACCGGCGTGCGCGTGCTGGATGCCGAAACCGGCCATCAGACCGATTACTTCGCACGCGTGATTTTTCTTTGCGCCTCCACCTTCGGCACCGCGCAAATCCTGCTCAACTCCACCTCCAGCCGCTTCCCCACCGGCTTCGGCAACGACAGCGGCGAAGTGGGCCACAACATCATGGATCACATCTTCGGCAGCGGCGCGCGCGCATTGGCCGACGGTTATGAGGATCGCTACTACAGCGGCCGCCGGCCCAACGGCTTCTACATCCCGCGCTACCGCAACGTCGGCAAGGACAAGCGCAGATATCTGCGCGGCTTTGGTTACCAGGGCGGCGCCAGCCGCGACGACTGGACACGGCTGGTGGACACGCCGGCGATCGGCGACGAACTCAAGCGTGCCGCCGAAACACCCGGCCCCTGGATGGTGTCGATGATGGGCTTCGGCGAGATGCTGCCCTCTCATCGCAACCACGTCACGCTGGATCGCCACCGCAAAGACAAGTACGGCCTGCCGCTGCTGAACTTCGATGCCGCGCACCAGGAAAACGAAATCATGATGAAGAAGGAGATCATCAGCGACGCGATGGAGATGCTCAGCGCCGCCGGCTATCGCGACGTGCATTCGTTCGAGATTCCCGCCAACGTCGGCGCCGGCATCCATGAAATGGGCACCGCGCGCATGGGCCGCGATCCGAAGACCTCCGTGCTCAACGCTCACAACCAGATGCATGCGTGCAAGAACGTGTTCATCACGGATGGCTCCTGCATGGCGTCATCCGCCTGCCAGAACCCGTCGCTCACCTACATGGCGCTGACCGCCCGCGCAGCCAGCCATGCGGTGGATGAACTCAAGCGCGGCAATATCTGAGGAGAAGCATGATGAACCGTCGCGAATGGTTGAAATGCATGTCCATGCTGGCCGCCGGCGCCGTTGCGGCACCGTCGCTGCTGGCGGTGTTCGACGTACACGCCGCCGCGCAAAGCAGCAACGCGGGCATACCCTTCTTCAGCAAGCCGCAAAACGATCTGATGACCGCTGTCGTCGACATCATCATTCCGCGCTCCGATACGCCGGGCGCGGTGGATGCAGGCGTGCCGCGCTTTATCGACCTGATGTTCAGGGACGTCTATACCAAGGAAGAACAGCAGAACTACGTGCACGCGCTCGCTGCCTTTGAAGAAAAGAGCGGCAAGGCGTTTTTGCAGCTGGATGCCGTGCAGCGCAAGGCGCTGGTTGCCAAGCTCCATCACGAAGCGCTCGCCCAGAGCAAGGAGATCGATCCCGTTTCGGCGCCCGCTTTTGTGCTCACGACCAAGAAGCTGACCATGCTTGGGTACTTCATGTCACAGCCCGGATGCACACAGGTGCTGCAATACGTGGCGGTGCCGGGTGCGTACCATGCCGATATTCCGCTGTCGCAGGCGGGGAATGGCCGGGCGTGGGCGGTGGAGACGGAATTGACGATATGACGCAACGCTCGTCATTCCGGCGAAGGCCGGAATCCAGTTTAAAAATGATGTGCGGAGCACACGACATACAATTTATGTGTGCTTCGCACGACGTATTTAAACTGGATTCCGGCCTTCGCCGGAATGACGAGCTTCAGATTTCTGGCGATCGAAGCATCCACTTAGCGCACACACCAGGCCATCACGCATGAAAACACTCAAGGGCCCAGGCATTTTCCTCGCCCAGTACGCCGGCAATGCACCGCCATTCAACACGCTCCCCGACATCGCGCGCTGGGCCGCATCGCTTGGCTTTGTTGGCGTGCAGATTCCCTCAAACGACCAACGCCTGTTCGATCTCGAACAAGCGGCAGCGAGCAAAACGTACTGCGATGACGTCGCCGGCATGCTGGCCGAACACGGACTCGCCGTCACCGAGTTATCCACCCATCTGCAAGGCCAACTGGTGGCCTCGCATCCCGCTTACGACCGCCAGTTCGATGGCTTCGCACCGCCTGCGCTGCGCGGGAACATACAAGCGCGCCAAGCTTGGGCCGTTGAGCAACTCAAGTTGGCGGCGAAAGCCAGCCGGCATTTCGGGTTGTCCGCGCACGCAACGTTTTCCGGTGCACTGGCATGGCACTTGTTCTACCCGTGGCCGCAACGTCCCGCCGGCTTGATCGATGAAGCCTTTGCCGAGCTGGGCAAACGCTGGCGCCCGATCCTGGATGCGTTCGACGAAGCGGGCGTGGACGTCTGCTACGAATTGCATCCCGGTGAAGATCTGCACGACGGCGTGACCTTCGAGCGTTTTCTCGATGCCGTCGATCATCATCCGCGCGCCAATATCCTGTACGACCCCAGCCACATGGTGCTGCAGCAGTTGGACTACCTTGCCTTCATCGACATCTACCACGAGCGCATCCGCGCGTTTCACGTGAAAGATGCCGAGTTCCGTCCGAACGGACGCGCCGGCGTTTATGGCGGTTATCAAAACTGGATCGATCGTCCCGGGCGTTTCCGCTCGCTCGGCGATGGCCAGATCGATTTCCGCGCTGTCTTCAGCAAGTTCGCGCAATACGATTATCCCGGCTGGGCCGTGCTCGAATGGGAGTGCTGCCTGAAAGATCCCCAGCAAGGCGCCAAGGAAGGCGCAGCTTTTATCCGCGACCACATCATCAAGGCGACCGATCGCGCGTTCGACGATTTCGCCGCCACCGGTGCCGACCACACTTTCAACCGCCAATTGCTGGGGCTCGAATAGACCATGTCCGCTGATCCGCAAGGCATTACCCGCCGCGAGGCGCTTGGCCGCATGGTGACGGCGGCAGCGTTCGGCGCCACCGCAGCACTCGCGCCGGCCGAACGCGTATTCGCCGCGAACGAGAAAGCGGCTGCCGGCCGGCTCAAGCAATCGCTGAGCCGTTGGACCTCCAAGGCACCGCTCCCCGAGCTGTGCAAGCGCCTCAAGGCCATCGGTTTCGTCGCCATCGATCTGCTGTATGCGGACGAATGGGCGACGGTCAACGATAGCGGGCTCAAAGTATCCATGGGCTATCCCGCCCGCCGCGATGACTTCATCGCGATGGGCTTCAACGACCCGGCCAATCACGCGACGTTGTTGAAAGAGCTGGAGACGACCATCCCGCTCGCCAAGCAAGCGGGCGTGATGAACGTGATCACCATGTTCGGCAATCGCAGACCGGGCATCGACGACAGCCAGGCGATCGACAATTGTGTCGCAGGCCTGTCGAAAATCGCACCGCTTGCCGCCGAGAACGGCATCACGCTGTGCGTGGAGCTGCTGAACAGCAAGGTCGATCATCACGGCTACCAAGGCGATCACACCGCCTTCGGCGTCGCGGTGATGAAAGGCATCAACTCGCCCAACGTCAAACTGCTCTACGACATCTATCACATGCAGATCATGGAAGGCGACGTGATCCGCACGATCCGCGACAACATCCAGTGGATCGGCCACTTCCATACCGGCGGGGTGCCGGGTCGCCACGAGATCGACAGTACACAGGAACTCAACTACCACGCGATCGCCAAGGCGATCGCGGACCTGAATTTCCAGGGCTACATCGCGCACGAATTCATGCCGGCGCAAGCCGATCCGTTCGCTTCGTTCGCTGAGGCATTCAAGACATGCACGGTTTGATTCTTTCCACGAGGCACTCATGAAACAGCGAATCGCGCCTATTCCTACTCTGCTCATGCTCGCTGCCATCGGCCCATCGTCAGCTTTGGCGCAGACTGCCACGCAAACGCCCGAAGCCACCGAGCAATGGCAGCCGGTGCCGAAGATCATCACGCCCGGCAAGCAAGACAGCGCGCCGCCTTCCGATGCCATCGTGCTGTTTAATGGACACGATCTCAGCCAATGGGAAACATCCAAGGATCATTCACCCGCGCGCTGGAAAGTCCACGACGGCGTGGTCACGGTGGACAAGCCCAGCGGCAACATCCAGACCAAACAGACATTCAGGAACTACCAGCTGCATCTGGAATGGTTCGTGCCCACCAACATTACCGGCGAAGGCCAGAAACGCGGCAACAGCGGCGTGTTCCTGGCCTCGACCGGGCCCGGCGATGAAGGCTATGAAATCCAGGTGCTGGATTCCTTCAACAACAAAACCTACGTCAACGGACAAGCCGCCAGCATTTACAAGCAGACGCCTCCGCTGGTGAATGCGATGCGTCCACCGGGCCAGTGGCAAACCTACGATATCGTCTGGACGGCACCCGTGTTTGCCGCGGATGGCGCGCTCAAATCACCGGCGTTTGTCACGGTATTCCACAACGGTGTGCTCGTGCAGAACCACACCGGGCTTACCGGCGAGACGTTCTATATCGGCAAGCCGAAGTACAAGCCCTACGATACGGCACCGATCAAGCTGCAGGCACACGGTGATCCCTCGCCGCCGATCAGCTTTCGCAATATCTGGGTGCGTCCGCTGGATTGACCGACCACGCCAGTCCTATTGGAACAAGCTCCACGCCAGCGTCAGTGAAAATGCAGCAAGCACCACTGACGCGCAGCGCTGCATGCCTTCGGCACTGATCCACACCAGGCGGCCACGACCGAGGGCTGCGCCAAATGCGATCCAGGCGAGCCCGATCGGCAGCACGAGGCTCAAGAAAATACTCATGGCCATCACATAATCAGCGACGTGCACAAATGCTGTGGACGGAAAGATCGTGCCAGCGAACAGGATGGCCTTGGGGTTGAGCAGCGTGGCGACAAACAAGGTGTACGGACCAATCGTCACTGGCGACCTGGCTTCAATCGCCAGGGTCGTGCGCCACATACGCAGCGCGAGATAAGCCACATAGAGACAACTGGCCATCCGCACCAGCGATGGCAACCAGGCCAATGTGTGCACCGCGTGCGCCAGAAAGCCGTCCCACGCCGAAATCGCCACCCCATAACCCGCCACTTCGGCACCCGCAAGTCGCGCTGCGCGACGCATGCCTTGCCGCAACCCCGCCGCGGCAAGCAGCGTGTTGGTGGGACCGGGCGTGATCAGCACGATGACGACACCCAGCACGAACCATATGGTGGCCGATGTAGTGAACATGGCAAGTAAAAAGGTGGACTCCGGGCGGATAGCCATCGGCCAATTTAAGCATGCTTTTTTGCAGTTGCCGACATGCAACAACCGCTCCCATGGCGTCGATGCGCGGACCCCAAGAACGTTCCGGTCGTCACAGAACCAACACCCGTCACTCCAGCTTTCGCTCATTGCTATCCGGGGAAATTCGCTGCGCTCCAGGCAAACATCTGCAACTCAACCGAAGCCCCTTTTTTCCCAGCAAATTCAAAGCTAGCGACTCGTCGCCCCGGCGAACGCCGGGGTCCAGTGCCTTTGAGTATCCGCAAGTCGCTAGG
>NZ_DATEJY010000246.1:0-19459 GCF_035277725.1 Dyella sp.
GGCATCCACGCATCACGCCATGCGACCAACCTGTCGCCTTCCAGCATCCAATCCTTCAGCACGGCATCGCGCAACGCATCGCCGGTTTTCGCGCTTGCATCCAGATCATCCAGATGCATGCGGATCGCGCTCACCCATTCCTTGTAGCGGTTCTTCACGCGCGTCACCGGCAGATCGGTTTGATAGGGAACGATATCGGTGCAGATCACCGGAAAACCGCAGGCGCCGTATTCGAGCAAACGCAGGTTGCTCTTGCATTCGTTGAACGCATTTTCTTCCAAGGGTGCGAGCGCAAGATCCAGGTTCAGCGACGCCAGCTTGCGCGGGTATTCTTCGATCGGCACGCCGGTGTGGAATTCATGCACGTAGGGGCGCAGCTTGTCGGGGCACATGCCGAAGAACACCCATTCCACTTCGTCGGCCAGATCGCGCACCACGTCGGCGATCAGTTCCAGATCGCCGCGATGGCTGGAGCCGCCGCCCCAGCCCACGCGCGGCTTGCGGCCGACGCGGCGTTGCGAGGAGAGATCGCTCCACCAATCCACCGGCAAGCGGTTCACCACCACGCGGATATCGGCGTGGAAGCCTTTGAATTCTTCCGCCAAGGCATCGGTGGAAACCACGAAACGGTCCACCGTGGACAAGGCACGCCGTAGCGACTTCACCACGTCCTTGGGCATCAGGCCGTGGAACATGCTCTTCACCGGAATCTGCTGGATCAGGTCATCCAGCTCGAACACTTTGAAGGCGCGGGAATAGTCGCGATAGTTTTCCAGCAATTTGATCTGATGCTCGTTGATCTGTCGCTGCATCACCAGCGACGTCGGCTGGAAACGCTCCATCGCCACCGGATTCAGATGCACGCCGGCGATGATGCCTTCCACCATGCCTTCGCGTTGCATCGAGGCGAACGGTTGGCGGATGCGGTAGTGCCCGCAGCCGTGTTCGTCCGCGGCGACGCAGAACATGCGCGGCAGCAAGGGACTCGCAAACGGCTGCCACGCCTTGCTGCGCAGCGGATCCAGTTCAAAACCCGTGCCGTCGATGCTGAGATTGGTGCTATAGGCAGGGTCGCGTGCCAGCAGCGCCAGCCACTTGCGGTACATCGCGCTCTGTTCGCCTTCGAAACGTTTTTGCTTGGCTTCCTGGGCGGTCTTGTCGACCTTGGTCTGGCTGACGCTGCCGACGTGCATCAGGCGCGCGTACGGCGTCCACACGGCGAGGTAGCCGGCCTTGTGCACTTTCAGGCACAGGTCGACGTCGTTGTAGGACACCTTGAAATCCTGCTCGTCCAAGCCGCCGACTTCGTCGTAGACGGCTTTGCGGATCATCAAGCACGCAGCCGTGACGGCGGTGTAATTCTGATCCACGCGCAGGCGATGCATATAGCCGTCCGCGTCCATCGGTTGGCCGATGAACGGATGGTCGGCCGGACCGCGCAAGCCCAGCACCACGCCGCCGTGCTGGATGCGGCCATCGGGGAAATGCAGCTTGGCGCCGACGATGCCGACTTCCGGACGCTGCGCGTGGTTGAGCAGCGCCTCGATCCAATCCGCATGCAGGACAGCAGTATCGTTGTTGAGCAGGATCAGGTATTCGCCGCGTGCCTGCGCCGCGGCAAAGTTGTTGATCGCCGAGTAATTGAACGGATGCGGATAACGCAACACGCGCAACTGCTGGCTATTCAGGCGCTCGATGCCGTCGAGGTACGCGCATGCCGCCGGTTCGCCGGTGTTGTTGTCGACGATCAGCAATTCGTAATTGAGATAGCTGGTCTTCGACAGCAGGCTGTCGATCAGGCCATTGAGCAGCGGCAGCTGGTCCTTGGTCGGTACGATGATCGACACCAGCGGCTGCCGTGCATGTTGATACAGCACGCGGTTGAAGCCAGGCAGTGCACCTTGCTCCATGCGATGCGGCACGCGAATGCGCGTGAGATGGTTGGCGACGATCGCTGCGCTGTGCGTTTTCACCGTGTCGGAGGCCAGCCACTGGCTGTACGGCAACGCGGCGCGGAGCGTCACTTCGGCGACATGGCCAATGGCTTGCAAGCCATCCGTTTCGATCAGGCGGAACAGCAGGTCGTACGGCGCCATGTCGCCGTAATGCGGCTGTAGATTGCCAAGCTCCAGGCAACGCTTGCGTTGGAACGCCAGCGCACGGCCGACATATGGATAGCTGCGCAGCATGTCGAGATTGAAATCCGGCTTGAAGATCGGCTGCTCGAAGGTACCGTTGACGTGTGCGTCTTCGTCGGCATAAACGGCGCGCAAGTAGGGATGCGACACCACGCGTTCGGCCAGCAGCAGCAGGGCGGCAGGGTGCAATTGATCGCCGGCGTAAAGCAATTGCACCCAGTCGGCGTCGCTGGCGGTGATTTCGCCATGCAGGCGCTGCATCACGTCATCGTCGCTGCCGATCACGCTCAAGTGATAGTGCGGATAGTGCTGAGCTTCCAGGCTCTCCCGCGTAACGCGCACGGCATCTACATCGTCGTCGCGGTCGATCACGATCACCTGCACGCGCGGCGCGCCATGCGCTTCGATACGGCGCATGGCCTGCGCCACTGCGGTGTCGCTGAGTTGCTGCTGCGCTTGCCAATGTTTGTAGAGATTCGAGGGCGGCGGCGGAATCAGCCATTCGGGGATGATCTTCAGATGGCGATCGGTACGGTTCCAGCAATCGCCTTCGTGGATTTCGCGCGCAAAGGCTTCGTTGATGTTGCGGCCGTGGCCGATCCATTCCGCCGAGGCATCGATCAGCAGGCGCTTGCACAGCCAGGTGACGCGCTCGGCTGGCGCAGCCAGGCCGAGCAGCGCTTCCAGACCGGCTTCATACGCGATCTGCCATAGGCCCACATATACCGGAATCTGCTTTTCCACCCGCTGCCGTGCACGCCATTCGCCACCGTGGAAGGCGAGGCTTTCGCCGTCCGCGTCCAGATAGATATGCGCGGGCAGGGCATCCAGCCATTGGCCGGGAATCTTGTCCTCGTCGTCGGCCTGCGCGTAGATCAGGGCGCCCCATTTGCGTAGCAGGGCAACCAATAGGTCGGCGCGTTGGTCGTGGATGGCCTTGCGGATCAGCATCAGCAGCGAACGGCCCGGTGCGGGCGGATACGGTTCGCGCACCGGATCGAAGGCCGAGCCGGCCCACGTTGCATCCGGCGACAAGGCGCGCGGCACCACCTGTACCGTGCCACGTTGCCAGACGTATTCGGTGACCGTATTGCCTGCCGGCACGCGATGATCGGTAAAGCTTTGTGCCAACACATTGGCGCGCAGCGGCGAAGGTGTGCCACTGCGGCGCGCGATCAGCAGCAGGCCAGGTGCGTGCTCGGCCAGCGTGCCGGCTTCAAAATGCATTTCCCATTGCGCCGCTTCTTTGCCGGCATCTCGCAGCAAGGGGCGTTGCGCGATCAGGTCGTCCAGGCGCAGTGCTGGCGCCATGTGCTGTGCCTGCGCGGAAATCAGCACCTCCGGCAGCAAGGCGTCGGGGAAGGCAAGGCGGGTGTCGATCTCGGCCAGTCCAGTCGCGCGCAACGCGGCTTCGATCCGGGCGCGCGAGAGAATGTCACGGCGTTCCGGCGCGGCCTGGCGATTGGGCAGCGCCAGCATAAGGATGCCGTTGGGCTTCAACGCGGCCGTGGCCATGGAGATCGCTTCGCGCAGTGCATCGCCACGCGGCCATGCTTCGGCGTAATCGTCCGCGAAGGTAAGTGATACCACGTCGTAATCGGGTTGCAGCGCGAGTTCGCGCAAGGTCGCCTGAAACACGCGCACTTGCGGGCAGTCACGCAAGCGTGCGGCCGCCACGCGCGCCCAGTGCGGCGCAAATTCGATCGCGTCGACCGCGCAGCCGCGTTCGATCCACGCACGCGTCAGCATGCCGCCGCCGCATCCGATTTCCAGCACACGCGTGCCGGCGGGAAGGTTGTCGAACACCTGCAACAGGTTGGCGCGTCGAGGCGACAGCTGCAGCGCGCTGGTGCGGCTATGGATTTCTTTTACCAATGCCGCGGAATACACGCTGGTGTCGGCGGTGTCTTTCACCACGTCGTACATTTGCGTGGCGAGCGCATGCAGCGAGCTGTGCGCCGGCCGATTGCGCAATGGCGCGTGCCACACGCCCTCGTCGTTCTGCAGGAAGGCATCCAGGGGCCAGGCGGATGGTAGTACGCCCAGTTGCGCGACCACACGCAATACGGTGTCGTCATGGACGCTGTTTAGGACTTCCTCGTGCAGCAGGAATTCGTTCCAGTCGCGCGAGCCCTTGCCATCCGCAAAGCCCTTGTCGAACTTGCGGCGGCATTCCTCTTCCGACTTGCTCCAGTAATGGTTGATGCGCAGCTTGTTCACCGACACCTTGCTGGTGAACGGGCCGTCGATCGGCTGGCCGTTCTCGTCGACCGCGCGCGCGTTGTCGGCATACAACATGAAATGCGCGTTCTTGCAGGCCGCCACCTTGGACGGCTGCACGATGCTCTTTATATGTGCGTTCTCCGAACGGTAGCTGCCGTCCGGCAATTTCAAATGCGCATAGGGCACGCCGCCGTCGAGGTTGCCGCGGCGCAGATAGTTTTCCAGCACGCCGCCTTGCGGTTTTTGCTTGTGTCCAGCGGAACCGAACATCACCCAGTTCACGCCCACGCCGGGGTGATCCGCGTAATCGGCCAGCACGTCCGGCAAGTATCTGGCATCGGGTGCGAACAGGAATTCGTCCACGTCGATGAACGCGATCCAGTCCGCTTGGCTGCCGTGCGTTTTCAGGCAGTGCTCGTACGCCTGCAACTGCGCCGGATGCTGCGGCCATTCGTGCAGCACTACGGCACCGGAGGCGATATGCGGCTCAAGCGCATCGAGGTAACGATCCGCGCTGTTGTTGTTGTACAGATAGAAGCGTTCCACGCCCATGAGCTGATGGAACTCGACCCATTCGCGCAGGTAGGCGGCTTCGTCCTTGAACACGGCGCAAATCGCAAGCACGCAACGCATGTGGTTTCCTCGTCTGATCGATAAGGCAAGGACGCGCGGGCGTCGGAAATCTGACGCTTCCGGCGCGTTCCAGGCCGGATATGCGAGGGTGGGAGCAATGTTGGTGCCAACGTGTCATCGGCGTGCCGATATGCGCCGCGTAGGTTGGGGTGCGAACCCCAGCATCGTCATGCTTGCATGGATCCGAATGTTGGGGTTCGCACCCCAACCTACGCGAGATGAAAAGAATTTCGGCGGCGGCTCAAGTAATCCACGCCAGCGCCGAAAAAGTCCCTGAGGCGGTCGGCACTGCAAACGTGACTGGATCCCGCCGGCTTGAGTACCACTTATCCGGTTTCAGGAGACATTCCATGTCACTCGTTCTAAACACCAACATTGCTTCGCTGACTGCCCAGAACAACTTGAGCAAGTCGGGCAGCGCCCTGTCCACGGCCACCCGCGACTTGTCTTCGGGTCTGAAGATCAACAGTGCGGCGGACAATGCTGCGGGCTTCGCTATCGCCACCCGTTTCCAGACGCAGATCGGCGGCCTGGGACAGGCCAGCACCAACGCCAGCGACGCCATCAACCTGGCCCAGACCGCGGGTTCCGCACTGAGCCAGATCACCTCCAACCTGCAGTCGATTCGTGACCTGGCCGTGCAGTCCGCCAACGGCACGTACCAGTCTTCCGACCGCGCCGCGATCGATACTTCGGTGCAGCAGTACCTGTCGGAAATCACCCGTATCGCCAACCAGACCAGCTTCAACGGCACCAACGTGTTGAATGGATCGGTGGGCCAGCTGTCGTTCCAGATCGGCTCGAACGTGGGCCAGGCCATCAACGTGCAGCTGGGTCAGGGTGCTACGACCTCGCAGCTCGGCCAGGTCTCGGAAATCTCCACCGCCAACGTCAGTGGTGCGTTCGTCAATGCCAGCGGCGTGTCGGGCCAGTCGATCAGCCTGAGCGGCCTGAGCATCGAAGGCTCAGACGGCAAGACCTACAGCCTGAGCGGTGCCAGCGCCAGCAGTGCACAGGGCCTGGCAGACTCGATCAATGCAGCGGGTATCGCAGGTGTCAGTGCAGCCGTGAACGCCAGCGGCGGTATCAACATCTACTCCACGGGCGAACTGGCCGTTACCGGCGCAGCACTCACCGGTGCGGCAGGCACGGTGTTCAACCTGACCACGGGCGCAGTGGCTTTCGGCGCCAGCGGCGTTGGCTCTTCCGCCACCGGCTTTGCGGCCACGGGTGCGGCCTACACCGACGGCTCGGTGATCACCTCCTCCGGTTCGCTGGCGGGCGGCGATGTTTTGACGGTGGACGATGCCAACAACCTGATCTCCCGCGTCGACGTGGCGCTGACTCAGGTGAGCAACTTCCAGAGCCAGCTGGGCGGCGTGCAGAACCGCTTCCAGTCCACGATCGCCACCCTGGGTGCGGAGCAGACCAACCTGACGGCCTCGCAAAGCTCGATTCAGGACACGGACTTCGCCGCGACTACCGCGGATTTGAGCAAGTCGCAGGTGTTGCAGCAGGCAGGTATCTCGGTGCTCGCCACCGCCAATGCCCAGCCGCAGCAGATCCTCAAGCTGTTGGGTTAATCGGTACGACCGGCCATGGCGGCAATCGCCATGGCCGGGATTTTGCTTCAAGGGGTTCTGGCGGCCATTGGGCCGTCAGAAAACCCACGCGAGCGGCAGGTAAAGCTTTCCTTGGACGAATGGTTCGCAACGAGAGTTTTGCCGGCAGTTCGATGGCGCCAGATATCTTCGACGAGGCCCCTTCATGAGCAGCATCTCCAGTGTAGGCAGTACCTCTAGCGCACTTTCCAGCGCGATCAGCGGTAGCTCCTCCACCGCCACGTCCGGCAGCAGCGGCAGTAGCAGCATCAGCGGTACCGGCCTGCTCAGCTCGCTGGGCCTGGGCACGGGGCTGGACGTCAATTCGATCATCCAGGCGCTGGTCAACGCACAGGAAGCCGGTCCGCAGGCGCAGATCACCAACCAGACCAACCAGGACAACAACAAGATTGCCGGGCTTACTGCCTTGCAAACCTCGTTGTCCGGTTTGCAGTCCGCACTCAACGAGCTGACCTCCAGCACTACCTACAGCACGTTCACCACCACGCTTTCCAATACCTCGCTCGGCACCGCCAGCACGCTGCCGGATGCGTCGCCGGGTACGTACAACATCAACGTGAGCCAGCTTGCCACCGCGCAGAAGAGTGTCAGCGCGGCGCAGCCCAGCCTGGCCACGGTCGGCACCGGCACACTCAACATCACGGTGGGCGGCAAGAGCGTGAGCGTGTCCGTGGGTGCCACCGATACGCTTTCGTCGATCGCCACCAGCATCAACAACGCCAGCGGCAATCCGGGCGTGACGGCCACGATCGTATCCGGTGTCAACGGCAATCAGCTCGTGCTTACTTCCGCCAGCACCGGCACGGCCAATGCCTTCAGCGTGAGCGCCAGCAGCGATAGCAGCAGTGGCGTGACGGCCCTGGCCAGCGCACTCAACACACCGAGCACCGCGGCAGCCAATGCGCAACTGACGATCGATGGCATTGCCGTCAGCAGTCCGACCAACAGCGTCAGCGGCGCGTTGACCGGCGTGACCTTGAACCTCAGCACGACGGGCAGCTCGCAGCTCACCGTCGCGCAAAGCACCACGCCGATCAGCACGGCGGTGAACGATTTCGTCAGCGCCTACAACACCTACGCAAGCACCGTAAATCAGCTGCAAAGCTATAACAGCACCACCAAGGTTGCCGGCGTGCTGCTGGGCGATGCCACGCTGTCGGCGGTGCAGAGCCAGATCTCGCACGTGCTGGGCAGTACTGTTTCCAACAGCAGCCTTGGCAGCCTGGCGAGCCTGGGCATTACGCGCAATGCCGACGGCACGCTGGTGTCGAACTCCACCACGCTGGCCAACACGCTGGCCAGCAATCCGTCATCGGTGCAGCAGCTTTTTTCCGGTACCAATGGCATCGCCACGCAGCTGAGCACGCTGGTGACCGGTTTCAACAGCAGCACCGGCGTGCTGCAATCGCGCATCACCAACCTCAACAACGACCTCACCGGCCTGCAGACCCAGCAGACCGCGTTGAACGCGCGCATGGCGGTGTACCAGCAGCAGTTGGTCCAGCAATACACCAGCTTGAGCTCGCTGATGTCGTCTCTCAACAACACCAGTTCCTACCTTACCCAGGCGATGAATGCGCTAACTGGTACCAGCAGTAGCAGCAAGGGGTAACCATGAGTTACATGTCACGCAATGGCAGCGCCCTGTACGCGCAAACGCGCGCGCAAGGCAGCGTCGAAGGAGCGGATCGCCATCAACTGCTGGCGATGCTGCTCGATGGCCTGGTCGACCGCATCAACCAGGCGCGCGGCCATATCCTGCACCAGGATATTCCCGCCAAAGGCCAGGCCTTCGGCAAGGCCATCGCCATGCTCAACACCCTGCGCGCAAGCCTCGACCATAGCGTGGAGCCCACGCTCACCGGCCGGCTCGATGCCTTGTACGACTACATCACGCGGCGCCTGCTGCATGCGCAACTCAATGACGACCTGCGTGCACTGGACGAATGCGAACGCTTGATCGCACCGATCCGCGAAGCCTGGCACGCGATCCGCGAACCGTATCTGGCCGAACTCGCGCAAGCGAAAACACCCGCCACCGTGCCATGACCAGCCAGGTCCAAGACGCATTGCAGCAAGCGCTGTCGCTCACCATCCAGATGAGCGAAGCCGCCGCCGACGGCAACTGGACCCTGGTGACCGAACTCGATGCGCAGCGCCAGGTTCCCTTGCAGCACATGCAAAACGCATCACTCGACAACCGCCACCGCGATGCACTGGCTTCCCTGCAAGCACACAACCGCGCCGTGCTGGAACGCGCGCAGCAGGTGCGCGATGCGGTGGAAAACCAGCTCAGCCAGCATCAGTACAACCACCGGGCACTGCGCAGTTACGTGTCGTCATCCCGCTAGCGTCGCCGCTGGTTTGCGTAGGCTGGGATGAAATCCCAGCATGGGTGGGCTCGAGAAAGTTGGGACTTCATCCCAGCCTACGGGCTTTTTCCGCGGAAAAGATGCTGCTGGCACGCCTCATGAATACCATTGCCATTAGCTGGTAGTCCGTCATAAAGCCGGCATCCGCATTCCTGGGAGGGTGTCATGCAAACCGCGCAAACCGAAGAGAGATGGCAGGCGTTTTCCGAACGGGTGACCTGGCAGGGGCATCCGCATCTGGCTGTCGAGCCATTCGCGGCCACGCCGGATGATGTCGCGCGCCTCAACGAGCGCAACTTGCACGTATTGCGGACGCTTGCCTCCCTGGATGAGCGGCGGTTCGAAAGCGCGGCCGACGTGGACGACCCGGTAATGCAGGAATTGCAGCGCATGGACAGCAAGCTCAACGTGCTGCTGGACATTGTTGACCGCCTGTTGCTGCCCGCCACCGTGTTGCCGCCGCGGCAGCCGGTGAGCTTCAACGCCGTGGGATTGATCGTGCCGGCCGGCTTGCTCCCGCCTGACGGACCGTTGCTGATTCGCATGCATTTCGAGGCCTGCCGCGCCTTGCCGTTGGAGCTGCTGGTGCAACAAGGGAAAGCAGTCGGTAATGACAACGTTTTCCTTTATTTTCGTGATTTGAGCGAAGCGGTCGAGGATGGGTTGGAACGTTTCGTTTTTTGTCACCACAGACGCAAAGTGGCCGAAGCGCGTCTGTCGGGCATCCCAGAAACCGTGCCAGGGCACAAGCACAGAATGTGATGGTTATCACGCGACGAAACATTCACTGACGGCGGATTCCCGCCATGCCAACCCAGGTAGTGACGCTCGCCGGCATGTGAAGCATTGGTATTACCTGTCTGACAAATCGCGCTAAACCATTGAAGTAAACGGTTTCTTTTGTCAATCACGAATGTGAAGGCGTCGATATACCGTGCGCGAATTCCGTCACGAACTAAACGGGAAGTGCCGCACAGGTCAGTTTGCTGCGAAATTTTTGGCGTTCTTCTTGCTGGATTGGCACACGTGTCACGTCGGATCGCTGACACATCCAGGGGACACGGCATCGGGACGGGAAATGCCGTGGTTCAAGCCATCAGCAGTCGCAGTAAATGCAGCAGGAACTCGTGCTCATGCCAAATAGCAACGTACTCATTATCGAATCCAACGCAACACGTGCCGACATCGTCACGTCGGCCATGCAATTCATGGGGTTTTTCCCGCAGCGCTGGGATGCGTCGTTGCAGCTCGATTCGATGTCGCACGAGTGGCGAGCGGTTTATATCGGTGGTATCGAAGACGAAGCACTGTGCGAACAATTGCTGGCCTCGCTCGAAGTGCCGGCAGACCAGCTGCTGGTGCTGGTCGGATCCGATTCGCCGCAACTGGACCGGTTGACCAAGGTCGGCTCGCCCTATGCGGCACAGATTGAAGTACTGGATTTCCCGCTGCGCTACGAGCGCCTGGCCGAAGCCGTGCGCCGCGCGCCGACCCTGCGCGCCGCCAGCAGCAGCCCGGCACCGCTGCGCCTGGTCGGCAGCTCGCTCGCCATGGGCCGCGTCAATGCGCTGATCCGCCAGGTGGCGCCGTTCGATTCCAGCGTGCTGGTACTGGGTGAATCCGGTACTGGCAAGGAAATGGTGGCGCGCGCCATCCACGACAGTTCGCCGCGTCGCGACAAGCCGTTCGTGGCGATCAACTGCGGCGCCATTCCCGCCGAGCTCCTGGAAAGCGAATTGTTCGGCCATGAGAAAGGTGCGTTCACCGGCGCCATCAGCACGCGCAAGGGCCGCTTCGAAATGGCCGAAGGCGGCACGCTGTTCCTCGATGAAATCGGCGACATGAGCCTGCCCATGCAAGTGAAACTGCTGCGCGTGCTGCAGGAGCGCATGTACGAGCGCGTCGGCAGCAACCGCACGCAGCGCTGCGACGTGCGCATCATCGCCGCCACGCACCGCAACCTGGAAGTGTCCACCGCCGAAGGACGCTTCCGCGAAGATCTCTACTACCGCCTCAGCGTATTCCCGCTGGAAATGCCGCCGCTGCGCGAGCGTCTGGAAGACATGCCGGAGCTGATCGCCGAATTCAACCAGCGCCTGCAGCGCCGCGGCCTGCAGAGCGTGCGCTTCAGCGGCAGTGCGCTGCAGGCACTGCGCCAGCATGCGTGGCCGGGCAATGTGCGCGAGCTGTCCAATCTGGTCGAGCGCCTGGCCATTCTTTATCCGAACGGCGAAGTGCGCGCCAGCGATCTGCCGGAAAAATACCGCGGTGTGCAGCCGCTCGATGAAACCGGCGGCAGCGTGGTGCGCGCCATGCTCGATGGCCAGGCCAAGCCGGCGTCGTCGACGCATCACCGCAGCCTGCTGGATACCGAAGTGATGCTGCCCGAAGGCGGCGTGGATCTCAAAGATCATCTGGCCGACATCGAAGTGGGGCTGATCCGTCAAGCACTCGACATCACCGATGGCGTCGTGGCGCATGCGGCGAAGTTGTTGCGCATGCAACGCACGACCTTGGTGGAAAAACTGCGCAAATACGGCCTGCAAGCCGCTTGCCGCGGTAACGACGCGTCGCCGGAAAACAGTGGCACGGCCGTTGCTTGATAGCACTCCAGTACCCGCTCACGCGTTGGAAAACCGACATGAGTCAGATTGACGTCAATAGTGTGCTTTCGCAGATGCGCGCGCTCAGTTCGATGGCCGCCGGTGCCATGCCGAGTGCGGCGCTGCCTGCTGCAGCGAGTGGATCCGGCGTGGATTTCGGCACGCTGTTCAAGCAGTCCATCGGTTCGGTCGCGGCGCAACAGAATGAAGCGCAGAAGCAGGTCAGTGCGTTTGAGCGCGGCGATCCCGGCGCGGATATCGTGAAAACGTCGATTGCGGGACAGAAAGCGGATCTCGCGTTTCGCGGCCTGGTGGAAGTGCGCAACAAGTTGGTCGATGCGTACACCACCATCATGAATATGCCGGTTTGACGTTCTTCCGCGCCGTTGCGGTTTTTGCCGCGATGACGACAACCAAGCTGGTCGCTTCCACCCACTGATCCGCCCCCATGGCCGACAACATTCCCGCCACCGCCAATCCGCGCCAGGACCAGCTGAAAATCCTGCTGCGAAATCCCACGACGCGCCTGCTGATGCTACTGGTCGCCGTCGCCGCGGCCGTGGCCTTGGGCGTGGGCATCGTGTTGTGGTCGCGCGGTCCCAACTACGCATTGCTGTATGCAGGGCTCGATCCCAAGGATGCCGCCGCAGTCACGCAGGCATTGCAGAGCACCAGCACGCCGTTTCGTCTCGGCGCGGATGGCGCCTCCATTTCAGTGCCAGCTGACGTGCTGGCCGATACGCGCCTGAAACTGGCTGCGCAAGGTCTGCCGCAAGGCAGTACGGCCGGTGCTACGTCAGCGCAAAGCGATTCGCCGTTCGGCATGAGTGATCTGGCCGAAAGCACGCACTATCGCGAAATGCTCGAAACGGATCTGGGCAACACCATTGCCGGTTTGCAATTCGTGCGCGCCGCGCGCGTGCATCTGGCCTTGCCGAAACCGTCGGCATTCATTCGCGACAATCATCCGGCCAGCGCATCGGTGCTGCTTACTTTGTATCCCGGCCGTCAGCTCGACAGCAGCCAGGTGCAGGCGATCGTGCACCTGGTTTCTTCCAGCGTGCCGGATCTGGATCCTTCGCAAGTCTCGATCGTGGATCAGCAAGGCACGCTGCTGACCGTTTCCGATCCCAACAGTCCCGGCGCGGTGGGCGATGCGCACATGCGCCTGGTCACGCGCATGGAAAACAGTTACGCCCAGCGCATCGAAACACTGCTTACGCCACTGGTTGGCACCGGCCGCGTGCGTGCGCAGGTCGACGTTGCGCTCGATTTCAGCGAGACCGAGAAAGCCAGCGAAAGCTATGACGGCGACAAGCCCGCGTTGCGCAGCGAACAGACCAGCAGCGATACCAAGCGCGACGACAGCAGCGGCCAGATCGCAGGCGCACTCAGCAACCAGCCACCGAATACCGTTGCGCAGCCGACGGCCGCCAAGCCCAACGCCGGGACGCCGCCCGCTGCGAATGCCAGCAACACGGCCAATGCGACGCCGACCGACAGTTCCTCCAGTGCCACGCGTAACTACGAACTCGGCCGCACCATCAGTCACGTCACCGATCCTGCCGGCCGTCTGACCCGCGTGACGGTGGCCGTGGTGGTCGACAACAAGCCGGCGGCGGATGGCAAGGGCAAGAGCATTCCGCTCAGTGCACAAGAACTGCAACATCTCACCGATCTCACCAAGAACGCGGTGGGTTACGACCAGCAGCGTGGCGATAGCGTCACGGTGATCAACCAGGCGTTTTCGGATGACACGGTGACCGACACCGCACCGGTGGCGCAACCGTTCTGGATGCGCCCGGGCATGCTGGACCTGATCAAGCAAGGCGCAGGCATTTTGATCGCGCTGCTGATCGCCTTCGGTTTGCTGCGGCCACTGCTCAAGGGTTTGTTGCGTGCGCCGGGTCCGATGCCTGCCTTGGCCGGCCCGATTCCCACCGTGTCCGTGCGCATTGCCGATGACGACCGCGATGAGCGCGCCGATCCCGTGCGCATTACGTCCCCGCAAATCCAGAACATGGCGTACGAGCAAAAGATCGGCGTCGCACGCAAGCTGGTGCAGGAAAATTCCAAGCAGGTTGCGCAGGTGGTCATGAATTGGGTGGGTGAGGATGGCAGCTGAGCACAACAACGCCGTCAACGGCGCGCAGCGCGCCGCGATCCTGCTGCTGACCCTGGGCGAACAAGATGCCGCCGAGGTGCTCAAGCATTTGAGCGCGCGCGACGTGCAAGCCGTCGGCACCGCCATGGCCACGCTCAGCAACGTGTCGCGCGACCAGGTCGAGGGCGTGCTCAATCGCTTGAACGAAGACATCGGCCGCCAGACCGCGCTCGGGGTCGGTACCGAGGAATACATCCGCAAGGTGCTGGTCAGTGCGCTGGGCGAAACCAAGGCCGGCAGCCTGATCGATCGCATTCTGCTGGGCCGTTCCACCAAGGGCCTGGAATCGCTGAAGTGGATGGAAAGCCGCGCCATTGCCGAGATGATCGGCATGGAACATCCGCAGATCATCGCGCTGGTGCTGGCGCATCTGGAGCCCGACCAGGCTGCCGAAGTGATTGGTTATCTGCCACAGCGCGTGCGCAGCGACGCGGTGATGCGCATCGCCAATCTCGATGGCGTGCAGCCGCAGGCGCTGAATGAACTGGACGAGATCATGGAGCGCCAGTTTTCCGGCACGTCGACCAAGTTGAAATCCGCCACCGTCGGTGGCTTGAAAGCTGCGGCGGCCATTCTCAACGCGATGGAAACCTCGCGTGAAGCCGAGCTGATGAGCGCGATCCGCACGCATGACTCTGGCCTCAGCACCAAGATCGAAGAGCTGATGTTCGTGTTCGACGATCTTTCCGAGATCGACGACCGCAGCATGCAGACGCTGTTGCGCGAAGTGCCGTCCGCACGCCTGATCATTGCGCTGAAGGGCTCGGAACCCGCCGTGCGCGAAAAGATTTTTGCCAACATGTCCAAGCGCGCCGCCGACATGTTGCGCGACGATCTGGAAGTGAAAGGCCCCGTCAAGCTCAGCGAAGTCGACGCCGCGCAGAAAGAAGTGCTGCAGATCGCGCGCCGGTTGGCGGATGCGGGGCAGATCAGTTTGTCGGCCGGCGGCGATGAGTTTGTGTGATGCGTAGCGTTGCTGTGTTTCGCCGCAGACCAACCCCCTCGCCCCTCTGGGGTGAGGGGCTGTGCGGAGCGGAAAGACGCATGCTTGCCGGAACTGGCGCAGGGAACGCTTTCTCGCAAGTATTCATCACCTCGCTCCGCACAACCCCTCACCCCAACCCTCTCCCCTCTGGGGAGAGGGAGTGTGCCCCGCGCGAGATACCATAGATGGGCGGCATCCTCACCCGCGAAACCATCGCCGGTTTCAACCGCTGGGAGCCGCCTTCAGTAGGTGGTGAAAACACCACGGAACCGGCAGCGCCGCCTGGCCCAACCGTCTACGAACTGGAAGAAATCGAACGCCAGGCGCGCGAAGAAGGCTATGCCGCCGGCCTGGCTGAAGGTCGCGCCGCTGCAAAAAAAGAGCTCGACGAGCGCCTCGCGCGTCTCGAAGGCATCTGCAATGCCGCGGCGCGTCCGCTCAGCGAATTGGATGATGCCGTCGAGCGCGAACTGGCCTTGCTCGCCACCGTGATTGCCCGCCGCGTGGTTGCGCGCGAATTGCAGCTCGATCCGTCGTTGATCGAACACGCCGTGCGCGAAGCCGCCGCCGCGTTGCCGTCGGCCACGCGCGAATTGCGTGTGTGGGTCAATCCCAGCGACATGGATTTGCTACGTGAACTGGCCGCGGCCGAACCGCAGTGGCGCTTCGGTGCCAACCCGGCGCTGCAACGCGGCGATTGCATTCTGGAAAGCAGCCGCTCGCGCCTCGATGCCCGCCTCGCCACGCGCCTGGCTGCCGTGGTCGACGCCGTCATCGGCGATGACCTGGATGGCGACGGCGAGGATGAGGTTTCCGCATGATCGGCGCCGCGCCAGGCCGTGACCAGCGCTGGCGCAAGCAACTGGCCGCGCGCGCACACTATGCGCAATCCGCACAGATGCTCACGGTAGAAGGCCGTCTGCGTCGTGTCGTCGGACTCACCTTGGAAGCCGAAGGCTGCGAAGCGCCGCTCGGCGCACGCTGCCTGGTCGATGCCGCGGATGGCAGTGAACTGGATACCGAAGTCGTCGGTTTTGCCGACGAACGCCTGCTGTTGATGCCGGTGACGGAGATGCATGGCGTGTTGCCGAATGCGCGCGTGCGTCCTTGCTCGCGCATCGGCGGACTGCCGGTGGGCGATGCGTTACTGGGCCGCGTGGTTGGCGCCGATGGCCTGCCGCTGGATGGCGAAGGTCCGCTGTATGCGGAACATCACGCGGCGCTCAAGCGCGAGCCGATCAATCCGATGGCGCGCAAGCCGATCGACATGCCGCTCGATACCGGCGTGTGCGCAATCAACGCCTTGCTGACCGTGGGCCGCGGCCAGCGTATCGGCTTGTTTGCCGGCTCGGGCGTGGGTAAATCCACCTTGCTCGGCATGATGACGCGTTACACCGATGCCGACGTCGTCGTGGTCGGGCTGATCGGCGAGCGCGGCCGTGAAGTGAAGGAATTCGTGGAACAGACGCTGGGTCACGAAGGCCGCGAACGCGCGGTGATCGTGGCGGCACCCGCCGATGCGCCGCCGTTGAAACGTTTGCGCGGCGCCGAATATGCCACCGCGATTGCCGAATGGTTTCGCGACCGCGGCCAGCGCGTGCTGTTGCTGATGGATTCGCTGACGCGCTATGCGCAGGCGCAGCGTGAAATTGCGCTGGCGATCGGCGAGCCACCGGCCACCAAGGGTTATCCGCCCTCCGTCTTCGCCATGCTGCCGGCGCTGGTCGAACGCGCCGGCAACGATGCCGAAGGACGCGGCTCGATCACCGCGTTCTATACCGTGCTGACCGAAGGCGACGACCATCGCCACGATCCCATCGCCGATGCGGCGCGCGCCATTCTGGACGGCCATATCGTGTTGTCGCGCGATCTCGCCGAAGCCGGCCATTACCCGGCCATCGATATCGAAGCTTCGATCAGCCGCGTGATGCCGGCGGTGGTCGCCAAAGAACAGATGCGCGCCGCGCAGCGCTTTCGCCAGATCTATTCCGCCTATCGCCAGCGCCAGGACCTGATCGCGGTGGGTGCGTACCAGAAAGGTTCCGATCCGCAGGTGGATCAGGCCATTGCGATGTATCCGCGCCTGACGCGGTTCCTGCAGCAGGAAGTCGACGAGCCGGTGGAGCTGCGCACCGCGCAGGAACGGCTTGCATCACTGACGACGGAGACCTGAGCGATGCTGCGCCGGCCATTTTTCCTTACCGTAAGCTGGGATGAAATCGTAGGTTGGGGTGCGAACCCCAACATGGTCATCTCCCACGCATCACGACGTTGGGGCTCGCACCCCAACCTGCGAGGCTGATCCATGCCTTCACGTTCGGATCGACTGCAACCGGCCGTAGACCAGGCGCAGCGCCGCCAGAAAGATGCGCTGCAACGCCTGGCCGATCACCAGCAGAAACTCGCGCATGCCGAACAGCAACTCGAAGAACTGCAACGCTATCGGCGCGACTACAGTCTCAGCGACGGCGGTCTGACGGTGAGCGCCTTGCTCAACCGTCAACAATTCGTCGACCGCATCGACCAGGCCATCGTGCAGCAGGCCAAGCTGGTCGAACGCCTGCAGCGCCAGTTGGAAGGCGCGCGCGAACGCTGGCTGCAGGCGCATGCGCGCGAAAACGCGCTCGATACGGTGGTGGAGCGCTTGCGCAAGCAGGAAAGCCAACGCGAACAGCGGCTGGAACAGGCGGAAGTGGACGAGCGCATGCAATACCGCAACAGGCTGGGTTCGTCGTGAAGTAGGTTGGGGTGCGAACCCCAACACCGTGATGCGTGGGGGTACGAATGTTGGGGTTCGCACCCCAACCTACGATGGCTCGTTTCTTGCTGCCGATTCCACGTCAACGTTCAGAAGAGCATCCGCGCATGAGCGCCACTCCGTTACCCGCTTTGCCGATCAACCCGGCACCGGCGCAGCCGGCGCCGATGGCGAACAATCACAGCCCACCCGCCGGCCCCAGCTTCCATGCGCACCTTCAGTCCGCGCAGCAGACTTCGCAAGACACCAGCCGCGCCGATGCGCAGAGCAGCGACAACACACAGAACGCCGACGCGCAGGCGAGCAGTGCATCGAGCGATACGAGCAAGCCGGGCGCCGATGCCAAGGACGATCAGAGCGATGCGGCCAACGACAACGGCCCCGGTATCGATCTCACCGGTGGGGTCGGTACGCTGGTCAGCACGGTGCTCAACCTGATCGATCACGCGACCGGCGATACGCATGCCGGCACGTCGGGCACCGCCAAACAGAGCGCAGGCAACAAACAACCATCGACTACCGCGCAACCGGCAGCACAAGCGGCGGCCATCGTGCCGGTGCTGCTGCCACCGGTTACGCCGGCAACAACCTCTGCCACTCCCAATACGGGCGCACCGCCAACAGGTAATGCGCTGGCCGGCATCGGCAGCGGCTTGTCGGCCAAGCCGGACTTCAAGGCGGATGACGGCCTCTCCGCCGGTGACGCAGGCACGACGGCAACACCCGCTGATACCAGCAGTTTCACGCAGGCTCTCGGCGACAACACCCAGGCACTTGCTGGCAGCGTGGCCGCCGGCAGTCATGCAGCACTGCCGGTGGCAACGACATTCGCCGCCGACAACAGCTCGCCGAGCACGGCCGGCATCACCGCGCTGGGCAATCTCACCGCCACCGCGCCGGTCGTACCTGCAGGCGCCACTGGCGGTGTGCACAGCCTGACGATGAATGCTCCCGCCGGTTCTTCCGGTTTTGCAAAAGAACTTGGCCAGCAGATCACCTGGCTCAGCGGCCAGGATGTGAAGCAGGCGCAGATCCGCTTGAATCCGCAGAACCTTGGCCCGCTGGATGTAAAGGTGAGCGTGGAACACGGCCGCGTGGACGTGAGCTTCATGACGCAACATCCGGACGCCACTGCCGCCGTGCAGCAGAGCCTGGGCCAGCTTCACCAGATGCTGGGCGGACAGGGCTTGTCGCTCGGTCACGCGACCGTGGGGCAGCATGCGCAACAGCAATTCAGTGGGCAGCAGAACCAGCAAGCGCAAACAAGCAGCAGCGCCAGCGACGACATCGCCGACACGCCCATCGCCACGGCCGCACGTGCCGCCATCGGTCTGGTCGACGCTTTCGCCTGATCCCTACGGCAGCCACGTAGGCTGGGATGAAAATCCCAGCGCTCTTGCACGTCCCGATGCTGGGATTTCATCCCAGCCTACGATGAAGCACTCACTCCCCTGCGAAGTAGGGGAGGGCTGCCATCTTCGCGACGATGGGATGTGCCGACAAAATCACCACGCATCTTCCGCGCCCGCATCCCGACACGCGTCAATAAAACGCCGCTCAGCGTCGTCACATCTTCGAAAAACCCCGCCACACCGTGCTTTTAAACCGTGGCACGCCGCTTGCTAAAACCCCTGTAGCCAAGCTCGCTTCAGTGTCGAAGCGCTGCATCACGTCTTGTATGGAATGGGGTTGTTCATGGCTAACGCCGACGATATGGAAGATGAAATCTCCGTGGCACCGCCGCAGAAGAAAGGCGGCCGCGCGATGATGTTTGTTGCGATCGCCGCGCTCGTGCTGGTTGGCGCGGGCGGCTATCTCTACACCCGCGGCCACGGTGCGCAAGCGGCGGTGACGCCGCCGAAAGCGCCGGAATTGTTCCTGCCGCTGGATCCCGCCTTCGTGGTGAATTTCCAGGACCAGGACGCCACGCGCTACCTGCAGGTCGGGGTGACGGTGATGAC
>NZ_DATEJY010000247.1:0-7698 GCF_035277725.1 Dyella sp.
AGCAGGAATGCTGCACGCGGCAGATAACCCGACTCCTCCAGCATAAGAATGAAGAAGAACAGCACCAGAATCACCGGCAAAAAGCCAAGCACCGTGCCCAGGCCACCGAAGATGCCGCTTACCACCAGATCGTGGATCGGACCGGCCGGCAACACCACGGCGGCATGTTCACCGAGCCAGGTGAAACCTTCGCCGATCAAGTCGCTCATCGGCTTGCCGGATGCGTACACCGCCTGGAAGACCAGGAACATCACCACCGCGAGCGTGAGCAAACCGAATACCGGATGCAGCGCCCAGCGATCGAGCGCATCGTCGATGGCGGCCGTGGCGCGCGGCATGGTGACGGTGGCCGCCATCAACTGGCGTACTTCATCGTGCAGATTGGCGCGGCTTTCCGGATCGTCCGGCAACGCAAGCGGTGCTTCCGGCAAATCGCCATCCACACGCTCGACCAGCGCACGTGTACCGCCGCGCTTCACCGCAATCGTTTCCACCACGGGAATGCCGAGGCGACGCTGCAGTTCCGGCACATCGATGGTGATGCCGCGATGGCGCGCGGCGTCCATCATGTTCAAGGCGAGCACAACGGGACGGCCAAGCCGTTTCACTTCCAGCACAAAGCGCAGATGCAGGCGCAGGTTGGTGGCATCCGCCACGCAAATGATGAGGTCGGGCGCTGCTTCGCCGGGATAGTTGCCTTCCAGCACGTCGCGGGTGATCTGCTCGTCCGGGCTGGCGGCGTCGAAGCTGTAGGTACCGGGCAGATCCAGGATCTGCATTACGCGGCCGGACGGCGCCGTGAATCGCCCCTCCTTGCGCTCCACCGTGACACCGGCGTAATTGGCCACTTTCTGGCGTCCGCCGGTGAGCTGGTTGAACAGCGCCGTCTTGCCGCAATTGGGATTGCCGACCAGGGCGATGCGCAGCGTATCGGCGCTCATGCAACCTCCCGCACGGTAACCCGCGCCGCTTCGGCACGACGCAACGCAAAGCGGGTCGAGCCAATCTGGATCAACAGCGGATCCGCGCCCACTGGGCCACGCGCAACCAGCTTCACGTGTTCACCGGCCACAAAGCCCAGGTCGCGCAGGCGTTGCGCGATCAGGTCATTGGCATGGGCATCGTCGACTCGTTCCACCACGGCGTTAGCACCTTTCGGCAAATCGGACAGGCGCACAGTTGTTACGCTTCTAAATAAGAATGGTTCGCATTGTATCCTCTTTTCGCATTGGGTGCAGGAGCTCCATTTTCGGGACCCGGCAGGAAATAGTAGGATTGAGTCCTACTCAATCACTCCGGAAGATGCGTTTATGCCACGTATCGCCAGTAAACAGCTCAGCATCACCCTGCCCGTTGAGATGGCCAATTTGCTCCAGGCCAAGGTTGAGGCCGGCGAATATGCCTCCGTCAGCTCGGCCATCCAGGATGCGGTACGGCTTGCGCAAGCCCGCGACCGGGCGTTCGAAAACGCCATCGAAAATTGGCTGCATACGGAAGTGGCAGCGGCTTACGATGCACTCAAAGTAGACCCAAGCCGGGGGCTCACCACTGAACAAGTACTTGAGTCACTCGCCAAAGTACGCAAGCAGGGGCGCTCCCGACCATGAGCTACACCGTGGTCTGGGCACCGGAAGCGCACGATCAGCTCATTGAACTTACCAGCCACATCGCCACTGCAGCATCCGAGGAAATCGCCGGCCGCTACATAGGCTCAGTGGTCAGATATTGCGACTCGCTAAAAACGTTTCCTCATCGCGGCAATAAGCGCGACGGCATCCGGCCGGGCATGCGCATTACCCACTATCGAGGGAAAACCATCATCGGCTTCTCCGTAGACAACACGGCCCACACCGTATCCATTCTTGGCATTTTCCATGGTGGCCAAGACTACGAAACGGCCCTGCACCAATCAGTGATTTCCGCCAGCAACCATCTCTCCCCATGACGGAAAGCTTGGTCTACGCTTCGCCACGTCTCCTCCCGCATGGATGTCCCATGACCACCATCCAGATCGCCGACCACGCCGGTATCCGCGAACTCCGCCTCAATCGCCCGGACGTGCACAACGCCTTCGACGATCGGCTGATCGCCGAACTCACCGCGGCTTTGCAGGATGCCGGCGGCGATCCTGCCGTACGTGTCGTGGTGCTGACCGGGGTGGGGGCGAGCTTTTCGGCCGGCGCGGACCTGAATTGGATGCGCGGCATGGCCAAGGCCAGCGAAGCAGAAAACCGTGAAGATTCCCTGCGTCTGGCAGCGCTGATGCGCACGCTGCAATTTCTGCCCAAGCCCACCGTCGCCCGCGTCAACGGCGCGGCGTACGGCGGCGGCGTGGGATTGATCGCCTGCTGCGATATCGCCATCGGCGTGAATACGGCCAAATTCGGTCTTACCGAGGTAAAGCTGGGCTTGGTGCCTGCCGTGATTTCGCCGTATGTGATGGCGGCCATCGGCGTGCGCCAGGCACGGCGCTTGTTCCTGACCGGTGAAATCTTCGATGCGGAAACGGCGATGAACATCGGCTTGTTGCACGAAGCAGTCTCCGCCGAATATCTGGACGACACCGTGCACGGCGTGCTCAAGCAGCTCGCCAAGGCAGGTCCCGTGGCGCAGCGCGAAGCCAAGCAACTTGCCTTCAACATGCACGGGCTCACGGAACCCGTGGCCGAACGCATCGACCATGACAACGCGGCATTGATCGCTCGGCTGCGCGTATCGGGAGAAGGCCAGGAAGGGCTAGGCGCCTTTCTCGACAAACGCGCCGCTGCCTGGGTTTAAGGCACGCTGGCAACAGCGGTGCGTAGGCTGGGATGAAATCCCAGCTTTGTTGTAACTCTGGGTGCTGGGATTTCATCCCAACCTACGTGCAGTTTCCTCCCCACTTACGAGGCACGCCATGAAACGCATCATCAACATCGCCGACGTCGACCTGCAGCCACGCCCGCCCGCCTTCGCCGCCACCGGTGATGCGGCGCAACGCTTCGATGCCCGCATGGGTCGCGTGTCCATGCAACTGGGTGCGGAGAAGCTCGGCTACAACATCACCGCGGTGCCGCCCGGCATGCGCGCGTTTCCACTGCACAACCATCGCGTCAACGAGGAAATGTTTTTCATCCTGGAAGGTGAAGGGGAGATTCGCGTCGGCAGCGAGCGCCACCCTATCCGCCAGGGCGACATCATTGCCTGCCCGCCCGGCGGTCCGGAAAGCGCGCATCAGATCATCAACACTGGATCGGTTGAAATGCGCTACCTCGCGGTGAGCAGCAAGCTTTCGCCGGAGATCTGCGAATACCCGGATTCCAACAAGTACGGCATCCTGGGCGAATTCGGGCCGGATGCGGAAGGCAAGCCGCAGATGATTCGCATCGTGATGCGCCAAGGCGATACGACGGATTACTGGGAAGGCGAATAGCCCGTAGGTTGGGGTGCGAACCCCAACATCGCCATCCCGATGGACATGGCAGCGTTGGGGTTCGCACCCCAACCTGCGAACATGCTGCGCCGCGCATCGGCGAAGTCATGCAATTCTGCTAGTTTTATGGGCTTTGCAGCTTCTGCGAGCCCCCGCATGTTCGAGCGCGTACTGATTGCCAATCGTGGCGAGATCGCCTGCCGCGTGATCCGCACCTGCCGGCGTCTGGGCATTCACACCATTGCGGTGTATTCGGAAGCGGACAAGGACGCGCAGCACGTGCGGCTCGCCGACGAAGCCTGGCCGATCGGCGGACCGCGACCGGCCGAATCCTATTTGCGCGGCGATGCCATGCTTGAGGTCGCAAAAAAATCCGGCGCGCAAGCCATCCATCCCGGTTACGGCTTTCTTTCCGAAAACACCGCGTTCGCACGTGCGTGCACCGAAGCCGGCGTCACGTTTATCGGCCCACGCCCGGAAAGCATCGACGCGATGGGTTCCAAGGCCGCCGCCAAGGCGTTGATGGAACATCATCGCGTGCCACTGGTGCCGGGTTATCACGGCGAAAACCAGGACACCGGTTTCCTCGCCGAACAAGCACGCAAGACGGGTTTTCCGCTGATGATCAAGGCCGCCGCTGGCGGCGGCGGCAAGGGCATGCGCATCGTGCGCACGGAGAAGGAATTCGCCGATGCCCTGGCGTCCGCGCAGCGCGAAGCGGCCAGCTCGTTCGGTGATACGCGCGTGATCCTGGAGCGCTACGTCGAACATCCGCGCCATATCGAATTCCAGGTGTTCGGCGACACGCACGGCAGCGTGATCCACCTCAACGAACGCGAGTGTTCCGCACAACGCCGTTATCAGAAAGTGCTGGAGGAAACGCCCTCCCCCTTCCTCAATGCCGAACGCCGCAAGGCGATGGGCGAGGCGGCAGTGGCCGCCGCGAAAGCCGTGAATTACGTCGGCGCCGGCACGGTGGAATTTATCGTGGGCCAGGATGGCACCTTCTATTTCATGGAGATGAATACGCGCCTGCAGGTGGAGCATCCGGTTACCGAGGAAACGCTGGGCCTGGACCTGGTGGAATGGCAATTGCGCATCGCAGCGGGCGAAGCGTTGCCGTTACGGCAGGAGCAAGTCCAGGCGCGCGGCCATGCGATTGAAGTACGTCTGTACGCCGAGGATCCCGATCAGAATTTCCTGCCTGGCTCGGGCAAGCTGCGCCGCTTGCGGCTGCCCGCGCCATCGCGCCACGTGCGGTTGGATGGTGGCGTGATCGAAGGCGACACGGTAACGATTTTTTACGATCCGATGATCGCCAAGCTGATCGTTTATGACACCGATCGCACGCAAGCGCTGCAACGCCTTCGCGAAGCCTTGGCCGAATGCGAGATCGTCGGGCCGAAATCCAACATCGCATTTCTTGAGCGATTGGTGCGTCACCCGGTCGTCGTCGAAGGCCGCATCGACACGGGCTACCTCGATCGCCACCTTGATGAATTTCTAACCGGCGATACGGCACCCTCTGAACATGTCCTGTTCGCTGCCGCTACCGCCGCACTGCTTTGCGACGAACGCAAGCTCGTCGCCGCCTCCAGGCATGGCAATGATCCGTATTCGCCCTGGTCGCGTGCGGATGCATGGCGCGTCGGGCATGCCGGCAAACGCATCGTTGCGCTTACCTTGCGCGAGCAGCGTCATGAAATCGAGGCGTTTGGCCATGATGGCGACTACCGCCTGCAGCATGGCGCATCGCACTGCGACGTGCGCGGCGCGCGCTTTGAGGGCGACATGCTCAGCGCACGTTTCGATGCGCGAAGCGTTCGGCTGCGCGTCCATGCCGACGAAGAACGCATCACCTTGCACGCTGCCAACGGCCAGCGTCACGCTTTCGCCCGTGCAGCAGCGTTTGCGTGGGAATCCAAGGAAGGCGTCGGTGGCAACCAGATCGTCGCGCCCATGCCGGGCCGCGTCGTGCTGGTCAAGGCTAAGGCGGGCGACACGGTGGAAGAAGGACAGGAATTGCTGGTGATGGAAGCCATGAAAATGGAACTGGCCTTGAAGGCGCCGCGCGCAGGTACCATTGATAGCGTCAGCGCAACCCAAGGCGAGTTCGTGGAAGCCGATGCTGTACTCGTTCGCTTCGCGTCGTAACCGCCACCGGGTTGCAGGAGTTTGGTATGACCCATGATGTTCGTATCGTCGAAGTCGGGCCGCGCGATGGCTTGCAGAACGAAAAAACCCTGCTGCCGCCGGACATCAAGATTGCGCTGATCGATCGGCTTTCCTCCACGGGCTTGAAGACCATCGAAACTACCAGCTTCGTCAGCCCGCGCTGGGTGCCGCAGCTGGCGGACGCGGCGGAAGTATTCCGCAACATCCGCAAGGTGCCTGGGGTGACCTACCCGGTATTGGTGCCGAACGAACAAGGCTATCGCATTGCACGCCAGGCCGGCGCCACCGAGGTGTCGGTCTTCACGGCCGCCTCCGAAGCATTCAATCGCGCCAACATCAACGCCTCCATTGCCGAATCGCTGGAGCGCTTCGAGCCGGTACTGGAAGAAGCCAAGGCGGAAGGCGTGAAGGTGCGTGGCTACGTCTCCACCGCCCTGGGTTGCCCCTATCAAGGCGAAGTGGCTATCGCTGACGTCGTCAACGTGGCCAAGCGGCTGTATGAGATGGGCTGCTACGAGGTTTCCGTCGCCGACACCATCGGCGTCGGTACACCGGCCAAGGCCCGCGCGATGCTGCATGCGGTAGCGCAGGAAATTCCCATGCACGCACTGGCTGTGCACTTCCACGACACCTACGGCCAGGCCCTGGCGAACATCCTCGCCTGCCTGGAAGAAGGTGTGCGCGTGGTGGATAGCGCCGTCTCCGGCACGGGCGGTTGCCCGTATGCAAAAGGCGCCAGCGGCAACGTCGCCACCGAAGACGTCGTCTACATGTTGCACGGCATGGGCATGCAGACAGGTATCAATCTGGACATGCTGGTAGCGACCGGTGCGTGGCTTTCGGCGCAACTCAACAAACCGACGGCGAGCCGGGTGACCAAGGCGCGCACGACGGCCTGAGCGCAGGCTGGTATCCGTAGGTTGGGGTGCGAACCCCAACAGCGCCATGTGTGTGAGATCGGGGTGTTGGGGTTCGCACCCCAACCTACAGGGCTGGGATGGCATCCCAACCTTCGACCGATCCACTTCCCGGCACAGAGCTGATAACTTTCCGCTCATGCCCGACTTCACCATCCGCCCGCTCGAGCCACGCGACAGTGCCGCTGTCGCCAACATCATCCGCACCGTCATGCCTGAATTCGGCGCTGACGGGCCGGGCTTCGCCATCCACGACCCCGAAGTCGATGACATGCACGCCGCCTATGCGCGCCCTGGCAGTGCGTATTTTGTGGTGGAACGCGACGGCATCGTCGTCGGTGGCGGCGGTATCGCGCCGCTGGATGGTGGCGCGGTGGACGTATGCGAATTGCGCAAGATGTACTTTCTGCCTGGCGCGCGCGGCATCGGCGCCGGTGCCGCGATGATGCAGCGTTGCCTGGATGCGGCACGCCGCTTCGGTTTCAAGCGCTGCTACATCGAAACGCTGACCGGCATGGACGCGGCGCAATCGCTCTATCGAAAACACGGCTTCACCCAGCTATGCGAGCCGATGGGCGGCACCGGACATTTCGGTTGCGACCGCTTTTTCATTCTTGAGCTTTAGCAGCAAGGCAGATGATGGCCAGCCACGATCCACGCGTCGACGCCTATATCGCCAAAGCGCCGGATTTCGCCCAGCCCATCCTGGAACACCTGCGCGCGGTAGTGCATGCCGCCTGTCCATCGGTGGAGGAAAGCATCAAATGGAGTTGCCCGCATTTTCTCTACCAGGGCAAGCTGCTGTGCTCGATGGCCGCGTTCAAGCAACATTGCGCGTTCCATTTCTGGCACGGCAAAGATGTGGTGGGTGGCTCGGAAAAGGAGGGGATGGGCCAGTTCGGCAAGCTCACGTCCATCAAAGAGTTGCCAACCAAGAAAGAACTGCTTGCCTACGTACGCAAGGCCATGACCTTGCGCGAGGCCGGCGCAACACGGCAACGCGCTACGCCAGTACGCAAACCGCCGCTCAAAGTGCCCGACGATTTCGCCGCGCCACTGAAAAAGCACACCGCCGCACGCAAGGTGTTTGAAGCCTTCAGCCCGAGCGCGCAACGCGAATACGTCGAGTGGATTACCGAAGCGAAGACCGACGCCACGCGCCAGAAACGTATCGCCACCTCCTTGGAATGGCTG
>NZ_DATEJY010000248.1:0-6549 GCF_035277725.1 Dyella sp.
GCCGGTCACGTCGGCGCGCACGTGCTGGGTTCGGTGGCGGTGGGTGCGAGCATCTGGTCGCTGGCGATCGTCAGTGGCATCGGCATGATGATGGCGGTGCCGCCGTCGGTCTCGCAGCTCGATGGTGCGGGTCGCCGTCACGAAGCGGGCGACGTCTTTCATCAGGCGCTGTGGTTGGCGCTGGCGATGGGCGTCGTGTTGTGGTTTTTGGTGCGCCACGCCGAACCGCTGATCAAGCTGATCGGCGTGTCGCCCAGCTTGTATACCGACGTGGGCGAATTCCTGCGTGCGATCAGTTGGGGCGCGCCCGCGCTCACCTGTTACTTCGCGTTGCGCGGCTTGTCCGAAGGTTTGTCGATGACGCGGCCTTCGATGTATTTCAGTTTTGGCGGCCTGGCGCTGCTGCTGCCGCTCGGCTACGTCTTCATGTTCGGCAAGCTGGGTTTGCCGCCACAGGGCGCGCGCGGTTGCGGCATCGCCACCGCGATGGTGCTGTGGATCGAGATGCTTTCGTTCGGCATCTATATCGCCTTGCATCGCAACTACAAAGGGCTGGGCCTGTTCACGCATTTCGCATGGCCGGATTTCAAGCGCATCGGCCAACTGGTGCATATCGGTCTGCCGATGGCGATCACCTTGCTGGCCGAAGGCGGCCTGTTCGTTGCCGCAGCGTTGCTGATCGGCACCATGGGCGAAGACATGGTGGCCAGCCATCAGGTGGCGTTGAACGTGGCGGCGCTGTTCTTCATGGTGCCGCTCGGCCTGGCGATGGCAATCACCGTGCGTGTGGGCAATGCGGTGGGGCGCGGCGATCCCACCGGCATCCGCTATGCCGGTTTCTGCGGAATAGGGCTTACGCTGGTGACGCAGGCGGTGTCGGCGGGCTTGATGCTGGGTTTCCCGCACCTGATCGCGTCGCTCTACACCCATGACAAGACGGTGATTGCGCTGGCCGCGCAATTGCTGCTGCTGGCCGGATTGTTTCAGTTTTCCGACGGCATCCAGGTGGCCTCCAACGGCGCCTTGCGCGGGCTGAAAGACACACGCGTGCCGATGGCGATCACGCTGTTCGCATACTGGGGCGTGGGCATGCCAGTGGGATGGTGGTTGGCTTTCCACCACGGGCTGGGTGCGCGCGGCATCTGGGTGGGCCTGATCGCCGGCTTGAGCATGGCGGCCCTGCTGCTGTTCGTGCGTTTCTGGCGCAGTTCCTATCGGCATCAACCCGGGACGTTTGGCCCTGTTGCCGCGACGGCGGCGGATGCCACGATCTCCTCGTGATCCGTGTAGGCTGGGATGCAGTCCCAGCATTCGCCACGTTGCGAGCAAGCTGGGATTGGCATCCCGGCCTACTCACCACCTAAGGACCTCAAAGCGTTTATGAGTACACCACCGCCCCTGGGCCGCTCACGGCAACCGAATGGATTCCTCGCCTTCCTGCGCGTACTCGGGCGCGGCCTCAATATCGTGCGGCTGATCATTCTCAACGTGGTGTTCTTCACGTTCCTCGGCCTGTTCGTGCTGATGCTGGTGGCGATCGGCGCCGCCAAGCACATCAACGACATCCAGGACAGCAGCGTGCTGGTGCTGCGGCCGGAAGGGCGGCTGGTGGAGCAATACAGTGTCAGCCCGCTGCAACGCGCGGCATCCAAATTGTCCGGCGACGAAGCGAAGGAAGTGCAAGTACGCGACCTGGTCAATGCCATCGACGCGGCAGCCAAGGATTCGCGCATCACGCGCATCCTGCTCGATCCCAGCCATTTGCAAAGCGGCGGTTTTGCCGCCCTGACGGAAGTCGGCGCGGCGCTCGATCGCTTCCGCGCCGCCGGCAAACCGGTGATTGCCTGGGGGCCGGAGCTCGATCAATACCAATACATTCTCGCCGCGCATGCCGATCGCGTACTGCTGGATCCGCAGGGCGGCCTGTTCATTACCGGCCTTTCCAACTACCGCCTGTTCTACAAGGATCTCCTCGACAAGCTGGGCGTGAACGTCTACCTGTTCCGCGTCGGCCAGTTCAAGAGTGCGGCGGAACCTTTCATCCTCGATCACGCATCGCCAGAGGCCAAGGAAGCCGATAGCTACTGGATGGGCGGGTTGTGGGACGAATACATCAATGATGTCGCGAAGCTGCGCAAGCTCGATCCCGCCACGGTGCGCGCGGACATCGACGACCTGCCTGATCGCCTCCCCACGGCGCAGGGCGATCTCGCCAAGCTGGCAGTGGATGAACATCTGGTCGATGGCCTGGCCACGCGCGAAGAATTGATCGACATGCTGCGCAAGCAAGGCGTGCCTGCCGGCAAGGATGGTCACGGTATCCGCGGCGTTGCGCTGGATGGTTATGCCGCTGCCATGCCCAGCCGCGACAAGACGGGCGCCGATGCCGTCACCGTGGTAGTGGCGGAAGGCGACATTACCGGCGGCAAGCAGCAGCCTGGCTCGATCGGTGGTGAATCCACCGCGGCGTTGATTCGCAGCGCGCGCGAAAACAAGCGCACCAAGGCGCTGGTGCTGCGCGTGAACTCGCCCGGCGGCGAAGTGTATGCAGCGGAAGAAATCCGCCGCGAGGTGGAGCTCACGCGCAAGGCCGGCATTCCCGTGATCGTGTCGATGGGCGATGTTGCTGCCAGTGGCGGTTACTGGATATCGATGAACGCGAACGAGATCTACGCCGAGCCCAACACCATCACCGGTTCCATCGGCATCTTCGGTATGTTCTTCACCGTGCCGGGCACGTTGAGCAAGCTTGGCATCACCAGCGACGGCGTGAGTACGGCGCCCTTGGCAGGCGCCTTCAACATCACCCGTCCGCTCGATCCGAAAGTCGGCACGGTGATCCAGTCGATCATCAACAAGGGCTATCACGATTTCGTCGGCGGCGTGGCGCAGGCGCGCGGTAAGGATTACGCCGCCATCGATGCGATCGCACAGGGCCGCGTGTGGACCGGCAGCCAGGCACAGCAGCGCGGCCTGGTGGATCAGCTTGGTGGGCTCGATGCGGCTATTCAAAAAGCCGCTGACCTGGCGAAACTCGGCAAGGATTACGCCGTGCGCTATCAGGAACAGCCGATGGGTGCGTTCGAGCGTTTCATGCTGAGCTTCAACCAATCGGCCATGGTGGCCGGCTTGCAGTCTTACGGCGTGCGCTTGCCGAGCTGGGTTGCGCAATTGCCGATGCTGGCACCGGAACTGCAAATGCTGCGCACGGCGCAGGCTGGGCATATCAACGTCTATTCGTATTGCTTCTGCTCGGCGCGCTGAATCGCGTGATCGCGTAGGTTGGGGTGAGCGGAACGCGAACCCCAACATTTCCAGATGCCTGCCACGTTGGGGTTCGGCTGCGCCTCACCCCAACCTACGCCTGATACCCGTCGCCCCGGCGCAGGCCGGGGCCCAGCGTCTTTGCTTTTGATGCACCTCAAAAGTCGCTCGGCCCCGACCTGCGCCGGGGCGACGAATTCAGGGTGCGCACAATCCACGCCACCAGGCAACCGCTTCATCGGCAATCGCATCCACCGCCCGAGTCGCATCCACGGCGAACACCAACGGCTCGCCATCCGGCACTTCCAGATCACGAAACTGGCTATCCACCAGCGAAGCCGGCATGAAATGTCCAGCACGATGCGCCACGCGCTCTCTTGCTTGCGCAGGCGTCAATGCCAGAAAAACAAAACCAAGCTCAGGCACCGCAGCACGCAACGTATCGCGGTAACGCCGCTTGAGCGCAGAACAGGTCACCACCACACGCTCCCATGTAGCGAGCCGAGCAGCGATTTCTTGCGCCAGATGCTCCAGCCATCCTTGCCGGTCTTCATCCGTCAACGCAATGCCCGTACTCATCTTGCGAACATTTTCCGGTGGATGAAACGCATCACCTTCGATGATGCACGCACCTGTGCGCTCGCCAATGGCCGCGGCAATGGTCGATTTGCCACAACCGGTCACGCCCATGATGACGATGGCACGCATCACGCCCATCTCCCGGTGCGGAAGATGGGCGGGCGTTTGCAGGGGAAGCTGGTGGTATCGCGTGCGTGCATGGATTTGATTTTTGCACGCTATGAAAAATCAGGCGAGTTGGTTTTCTTGTCCTTATCCCGCCTGAGCCGCGTAGGCTGGGATGCCGATCCCAACACCGTCATGCCGCGGAAAAGCTGGGATTGTCACCCCAGCCTACGCTTCAATCAGGCCGCTATTTCTTCTTGTTCAGTGACTGCCACCGGCAAGCGGATCAGGTAATCGAAAGCACTCAACGATGCCTTCGCGCCATCGCCCATGGCGATCACGATCTGCTTGAACGGCGTGGTGGTTACGTCGCCTGCGGCAAACACGCCCGGCATCGACGTCCTGCCATGCGCATCCACTTCGATCTCGCCGCGCGGCGACAGCTTCACCGTGCCCTTCAACCATTCCGTGTTGGGCAGCAGGCCGATCTGCACGAACACACCTTCCAGCTGCACCTGCTGGCTCTGGCCGTTGCTGCGATCGGTATAGTTCAAGCCAGTGACCTTGTTGCCGTCGCCGACCACTTCCGTGGTTTGCGCGCTCACGATGACCTTTACGTTCGGTAGGCTGCGCAGCTTGCGTTGCAGTACTTCATCCGCGCGCAGCTTGCTGTCGAACTCCAGCAGCGTGACATGATCCACGATGCCGGCCAGATCGATCGCCGCTTCCACGCCGGAGTTGCCGCCACCGATCACTGCCACGCGCTTGCCCTTGAACAGCGGGCCATCGCAGTGCGGGCAATAGGTGACACCCTTGTTGCGGTATTCCTGCTCGCCCGGCACGTTCATGTTGCGCCAGCGCGCGCCGGTGGAAAGGATCACCGTTTTCGCCTTCAGCGATGCGCCGCTGGCCAGGCGCACTTCGATCAGGCCGCCTTCTTCCTTGGCCGGAATCAATTGCTCGGCGCGCTGCAGGTTCATCACGTCGACGTCGTATTCGTGCACGTGTTGTTCCAGCGATGCGGCGAGCTTCGGGCCTTCGGTGTACGACACCGAGATGAAGTTCTCGATCGCCATCGTATCCAGCACCTGACCGCCAAAGCGTTCGGCGGCGACGCCGGTGCGAATGCCTTTGCGCGCCGAATAGATCGCCGCTGCGGCACCGGCCGGGCCGCCACCCACCACCAGCACTTCGAAGGGTGCCTTGGCGTTGAGCTTTTCCGCATCGCGCATCGCGGCGCCGCTATCCAGGCGGCCGACGATCTGCTCGATCGACATGCGGCCCTGGTCGAACGGCTGGCCGTTGAGGAACACCGTCGGCACCGCCATCACCTGGCGCTCGTTCACTTCGTTCTGGAACAGCGAGCCATCGATCGCGACATGCTTGATGTTCGGATTGAGCACGCTCATCAGGTTCAGCGCCTGCACCGTATCCGGGCAGCTATGGCAGCTGAGCGACATGAAGGTCTCGAACACAAATTCGCCTTCCAGATTGCGCACCTGTTCGATCAGTTCCGGTTCCACCTTGGGCGGATGGCCGCCGACCTGCAGCAGTGCCAGCACCAGCGAGGTGAATTCATGGCCGAGCGGGATGCCGGCGAAGCGCACGCTGACGTCGGTACCGCTGCGCGTGATGGCAAAGGATGGCTTGCGCGTTTCGTTACCGTTGGTGCGCAGCGAGACCTTGGGCGACAGCGATTCGATATCGCGCAACAGCCCCAGCAGTTCCTGCGACGTAGCGCTTTCATCGACAGAGGCAACCAGCTCGATCGGATGGGTCACCCTTTCGAGATAAGCCCTGAGTTGTTCTTTCAGATCGTTGTCCAGCATGGCGCTTCTCCGTCAAAAGCCTGAGTTTGGAGCAGGCGCCGCCCGCATCCGATGCAACATGGATGGGTGGCGTCTGCTCGAGGTATAGGGTGCGGGCCCGGTGGGAGGGGGAGGGGGTACCGGGCCCGCAGGCGATCACCCGTTGCGGGGATCGCCAAAACTTGCACTTAGATCTTGCCGACCAGGTCCAGCGACGGCTTCAGCGTGGCGGCGCCTTCCTTCCACTTGGCCGGGCACACTTCACCCGGGTGGGAAGCGACGTATTGCGCAGCCTTCACCTTGCGCAGCAGCTCGCTGGCGTCGCGGCCGATGCCGTTGTCGTGGATTTCGCACACCTTGATCACGCCTTCGGGATTGATCACGAAGGTGCCGCGCAGCGCCAGGCCTTCTTCTTCGATCATCACCTCGAAGTTGCGGGTCAGTGCGCCGGTCGGATCGCCCACCAGCGGGTACTGCACCTTCTTGATCGCGTCGGAGGTGTCGTGCCATGCCTTGTGCGCGAAATGTGTGTCGGTGGAAACACCGTAAATCTCAACGCCCAGCTTCTGGAACTCGGCGTAATGGTCGGCCAGGTCTTCCAGCTCGGTCGGGCACACGAAGGTGAAGTCGGCGGGGTAGAACACCACCACGGACCACTTGCCCTTCAGCGAAGCCTCGGTCACATCGATGAACTTGCCATCCTTGTATGCGGTGGCCTTGAACGGTTTGATTTCGGTGTTGATCAGCGACATCTGCTTTTCTTCCGTTGAGTGGTTGGTAAGGGGATTGGTTT
>NZ_DATEJY010000249.1:0-11060 GCF_035277725.1 Dyella sp.
ATTCCCGCGTGCCCTGTTTGCGGCATGGAACACACCTATCCCGATGGCGACGTTTACATCTGTCCCGACTGCGGGCATGAGTGGTCGCAACACCCCGTTGCCCAGGAAGAGAGCCAGCAGGTGGTGCGCGACGTGCACGGCAACGTGCTGCAGAACGGCGACAGCGTCATCGTGATCAAGGATCTGAAAGTGAAAGGTGCTTCGATTCCGTTGAAGCAAGGCACGGTGATTCGCAGCATCCGCCTGATCGATGGCGATGCGGAACATATCGAAGGGCATTCCGACAAGATCAAGGATCTGGTATTGAAGGTTTGTTTCTTGAAGAAAGCGTAGGCAGGGATGGCAACCCCAGCTTCTGTTTGCATGGCGCTGCTGGGATTGTCATCCCAGCCTGCGAATAAAGCTTGAGTCATAAAAAAGCCGCCTTTCGGCGGCTTTTTCGTGCGACTTCAGCGTTTCATCGAATTGAAGAACTCGTCGTTGGACTTGGTGTTCTTCATCTTGTCGAGCATGAATTCCATCGCCGCCAGCTCATCCATCGGGTGCAGCAGCTTGCGCAGGATCCAGATCTTGGCGAGCAGATCCGGTTCGATCAGCAGATCCTCGCGGCGCGTGCCGGAGCGGTTGATGTCGATGGCCGGATACACGCGCTTCTCGGAAATGCGGCGAGACAGGTGCACTTCCATGTTGCCGGTGCCCTTGAACTCTTCGTAGATCACCTCGTCCATCTTGCTGCCGGTGTCGATCAGCGCGGTGGCGATGATGGTGAGCGAGCCGCCTTCTTCCACGTTGCGCGCGGCACCGAAGAAGCGCTTCGGACGTTGCAGCGCGTTCGCATCCACACCACCGGTGAGCACCTTGCCGGAGCTCGGCACCACGGTGTTGTAGGCGCGGGCAAGGCGGGTAATGGAGTCGAGCAGGATCACTACATCCCGCTTGTGCTCGACCAGGCGCTTGGCGCGCTCGATCACCATTTCGGCGACCTGCACGTGGCGCACGGCCGGTTCGTCGAAGGTGGAGCTGATCACTTCGGCGCGTACGGTGCGGGCGATTTCCGTGACTTCTTCCGGACGTTCGTCGACCAGCAGGATGATCAGGTGCACGTCCGGATGGTTGTACTGGATGGCATGCGCGATGTTCTGCAGCATCATCGTCTTACCGGATTTCGGCTGCGACACGATCAAGCCGCGCTGGCCACGGCCGATCGGTGCGACCAGATCGAGAATGCGGGCGGTGATGTCTTCGGTCGAACCGTTGCCGCGTTCCAGATGGAAGGCCTTGCGCGGGAACAGCGGCGTCAGGTTCTCGAACAGCATCTTGTTCTTCGACGCTTCCGGCGGATCGCCGTTGATGTCGTCGACCTTCAGCAGCGCGAAGTAGCGCTCGCCTTCCTTGGGATGACGCACGCGTCCGGTGATGTAGTCGCCGGTGCGCAGGTTGAAGCGGCGGATCTGGCTGGGCGACACGTAGATGTCGTCGGGGCCGGCCAGGTAGGACTCATCGGCCGAGCGCAGGAAGCCGAAGCCATCCTGCAGGATTTCCAGCACGCCTTCGGCCCAGATGCCGCCGCCGGAGCGGGCGTGGGCCTTCAGGATGTTGAAGATGACGTCCTGGCGGCGCTGGCGGGCGACGCCTTCCTGGATGCCGAGCGATTCGGCGAATTCCAGCAATTGAATCGGGTTCTTGCGCTTCAGTTCGGTGAGATTGATGACGCGGTCGTTGCTGCCGATATCGGCGTTTTCGTCATCTACCGGCAGGCCGTGCGGATTGCGCGGCGGGCCACCCGGGCCGCCTTGCGGACGCTGGCCGCGCTCGTGACGGCGGCGGCGGTTGCGGTCATTGCGGTCGTTTCGATCATTGCGGCGATCATTGCCGCCGCCGTGCTGTCCCTGTCCCTGATTCTGCGGCTGGCCGCCGCCGTTTCCGTTGCCATTGCCGCCCTGGCTGTTGTCGCGGGCTTCGGTCGCTTCGCCGCTGGGGCCGCCGTAGCGCAGGGGTTCCTGGGTTGGCGCGGGAGCCGGTGCTTCGGAGCGTGTTTCGGCGGGAGGCGCCGGGCGCTCGACGAACTCGGTCCGTGCTTCGGGTGGCCGCGGTGCGGGGGGGCTGGCTTCGCTGGCGGCCGCGCTGGATCGGCGGGGCGAACGGGTGCGGGTAGGGGTTTCACTCACAGGTTTGGAGTCGGCGCGGATAGCGTCGGAAGAATCTTTGCTTTCGATATCGGACACGGGCAAACCTCACGGGGCGCCGTTGATGACAGGAGGGAGGACGAGCGTTGCGCGGAATGCGCGAGAGGGCAGGACAGCCCCAACTGAAAAGAATCTATCACCCGTCGCGCAGCCCCGTAAAGGGTGGCTGCAGCGACGGATTATACAGCAGCAATCAGATGGCCTTGTCGATCATCTGCTTGAGTTGCCCCTTGCTGACGGCGCCGATCTGGGTGGCTTCCACCTTGCCGTTCTTGAACACCATCAGGGTCGGAATGCCGCGCACGCCAAAGTTGCGGGGGGTTTGCTGATTGTGGTCTATGTTCAGCTTCACGATCCGCAGCTTGCCCTGGTAATCCTTGGCCAGCTCATCCAGCGCCGGGGCGATGGCCTTGCAGGGACCGCACCATTCGGCCCAGAAATCGAGCAGTACAGGCGTTTCGGACTTCAGCACTTCATGGTCGAAGGTGTCGTCGCTGATATGGGTAATCAATTCGCTCACCGGGGCTCTCCAGGGTCAAGGCGGGGTAAAAGTTAAGACCGCGTGCCGATCATCAGATACACTAATGGAAGTGCCCATGGGGCGCGGGTCGATCCGGAAGGTGGAATGACTGCCGTTGCGGCATGTATTCCATTGCAGCCTAAGTCGGGATGCGATTCAAGCGATTCAAGGGCACCCAGCTATGACCGGCCGGTATAGGCGAGGCCCGCTTGACGAGCCGCTTCACCTATGCCGGTGGGTATATAGCCCACGCTATCGGCGCCTGCTGCGCCGCATTCATCCACCTGTCCCAAGGTTTGCCAGACTGACTGCGGGACCGGGCCAAGCGCTTGGACGCCGGCCCGTATCAGATTCCCTATTCATGTCCCAAACCGTCCTTACTGAAACCTTCTTTACCCAATTCGACTTGCATCCGCTGTTGCAGCAAGGCCTCGACGAGGCCGGCTTTGCACGCTGCACGCCCATCCAGGCATTGACCCTGCCGACTGCCCTTACCGGCCGTGACGTCGCCGGCCAGGCACAGACCGGTACCGGCAAGACCTGCGCCTTCCTGGTCGCGCTGATGAATCGGCTGCTCACCCAGTCGGCCGTGGCCGAGCGCAAGGATTCCGATCCGCGCGCGCTGGTGATTGCCCCCACGCGCGAGCTGGCGATCCAGATCGAGAAAGACGCCAAGAACATCGGCCGCTATACCGGCCTGCGCACCGCGCTGATCTACGGTGGCGTCGATTACGACAAGCAACGCCAGCTGCTGAAGGATGGCTGCGACATCATCATCGCCACGCCCGGCCGTTTGCTCGATTACTACAAGCAGAACGTGTTCGGCTTCAACGGCGTGGAAGTGATGGTGATCGACGAAGCCGATCGCATGTTCGACCTCGGCTTCATCAAGGACGTGCGCTTCATCTTCCGCCGCCTGCCGGTGCGCGAGCAGCGCCAGGTGCTGCTGTTCTCCGCCACGTTGTCGCATCGCGTGCTGGAGCTGGCCTACGAGCACATGCACAACGCCGAGAAGATGGTGGTGGAGACCGACAACGTCACCGCCGATCGCGTGCGCCAGCAGGTGTACTTTCCGGCCAAGGAAGAAAAGATGCCGCTGCTGCTCAACCTGCTTGAGCGCACGCAGGCCGAGCGCAGCATCATCTTCGTCAACACCAAGGCTGCGGCCGAACGCATCACCGATCGCGTGAAGCGCCAGGGATACCGCGTCGGCGCGTTGTCCGGCGACGTGCCGCAGCTCAAGCGCCAGAAACTGCTGCAGCGGTTCCAGGACGGCCAGCTCGACGTGCTGGTGTGCACCGACGTCGCTGCGCGCGGCCTGCATATTCCCGCCGTGAGCCATGTGTTCAACTACGACTTGCCGCAGGACGCCGAGGATTACGTGCATCGTATCGGCCGCACCGCGCGCCTGGGTGCGGAAGGTGATGCGATCAGCTTCGCCTGCGATCTGTATGCGATGTCGCTGCCGGATATCGAGGAATACATCGGCCAGAAAATCCCGGTGGCCAATCTCGAACCGGAACTGCTGGTGATGCCGACGCCGAAGCAGATCGATCCGCAGTTCGCAGCCGAGGCCGCGGCGGACAGTGCGGAGTTCGGCGACAAAGTGACGCCACGTGAAGGCAGCAAGCCGTCCGGTTCGCGTAGCCGCGGTGGTGGCCGCGGGGGCGAGCGTTCGTCCGAGCGCCGCCAGGACCGTCCGCGCAAGCCGCGCGAGGAACGCACGGTGCACGCCGAAAACGCCAAGCCCGCGGTGCCGCCGACCGCTGCGCCGTCGCCAGAAGCTGCAAGCGGCGAAGGCAAGCGCCGGCGTCGTCGTGGCGGTCGCGGTCGTCGTCATGCGGGCGCGGCGCCGGCCACGGAAGTGGCCGTCAATCAGGCGGCGGCGTCAGGTGCCAATCGTCCGTCGCGGCAAGTGGTTGCACAGTCGCCTTCGAGCGAACAGGCAGCACCGAAAAAAGCCGGCTTCTTCCGCCGCCTCGCGCGTCTGTTCACCGGCGGCTGAGCGCGCAGGTTGGGGTGCGAACCCCACACCGTCGCCATGCACATGCATCGGTTGGGGTTCGCACCCCAACCTATGTCATCGCGCGCATACCGATTCCCGGCCGTTCGTTATCCCTTTATCCTTGCTGCCAAGCAACCAGGTCTGGACAGGGAAACGCGTGATCCGCTTCGATCAAGTCAGCAAGCGTTACGAAGGGGGACACGAAGCCCTTTCACAGCTTACGTTCGAAGTCGCCAAGGGCGAGATGGCCTTCGTCACCGGGCATTCCGGGGCAGGCAAGAGCACCTTGCTCAAGTTGCTGGCGCTGATCGAACGTCCTTCGCACGGGCACGTCACGCTTGATGGGCAGAACCTGGCCAAGATCGGCCGCAGCGGCATCCCCAAGCTGCGCCGCAGTCTCGGCATGGTGTTCCAGGATCATCGGCTGCTGATGGATCGCACGGTGTTCGCGAATGTCGAATTGCCGCTGGTGATCGGCGGCATCACACCGTTGGAGCGCGGTCGCCGCGTGCGTGCGGCGCTGGAAAAAGTGGGTTTGCTCGATTACGAACGGCAGCTGCCGGCGTCGCTGTCGACCGGCGAGCAGCAACGCGTGGGCATTGCGCGCGCGATCGTTGCCAAGCCCAGCGTGCTGATTGCCGATGAACCGACCGGCAACCTCGATCCGCAACTGGCATTCGAAATCATGAGCCTGTTCGCCGAGTTTCAGCAGGTCGGTACGACCGTGCTGGTTGCCAGTCATGATTTGCCGTTGATCAAGCGCGTGAAGAAGCGTGTGGTGGTGCTCGATCATGGCCGGCTTGTTGCCGATGTCGCGGCGGAGGAAGTGCTGTGAGCACATCGACCGACACGCAGGCACCCGCACCGGCACGCAGCGAGCGCAGCCATCGCCATCCATTCACGAGCTGGCGTGAACATCACGGCTGGAGTGCAGGTACGAGCCTGCAGCGTCTTGCTTCCAAACCGATCGGCAGTTTGCTTACCGTGGCGGTGATGGGCCTGGCGCTGGCGTTGCCGCTGGCGTTTTACTTGCTGCTGTCGAACATGCAATCGCTCGGCAGCGCGCTCGGGCGCAACCAAGTCGTCAACGTGTTTCTGAAAACCGATCAGGTGGCAGGCAATGCGCAATTGCTCGCCAAGCAGATCGGTCAGCACGATGGCGTGGCGAACGTCACGGTGAAATCACCGCAACAAGGTCTGGACGAACTCAGCAAGATGCAGGGCTTCTCCGATGCCTTGCATGCGCTGGACGATAACCCGCTGCCGTTCGTGCTCGAAGTGCAACCGCAAGATGGTATTTCCGCGGACGCAGCCAATCGATTGGTGGATGATCTGCGCGGCATGCAAGGCGTGGACATGGTGCAGGACAGTGGCACCTGGCGGCAGCGGTTGGAGGCATTGCTGGATGTGGGCAATCGCGTGGTGCTGATCTTGGCGGGTTTGTTTGCGCTGGCGGTCTTGCTGGTGGTCGGCAATACCGTGCGCGTGGATATCACCAGCCGCGCCGAAGAAATCAGCGTGCTCAAACTCATCGGCGCGAGCCGCGCGTTCGTGCGCCGACCGTATCTGTATGCAGGCATCTGGTATGGCCTGTTCAGCGGCGTGTTGGCGGTGGCGCTGGCGCTGGCGATCGAGTTTGCGCTGGTCGAACCGGTCGCCAAACTCAGTCAGGTCTACGAAGGGAAGTTGCGCGTAAGCGGGTTGCCGCCGTGGTTGCTGGTGGCAGTGCCGGTGGCGGCCGCCATCCTGGGCTGGCTGGGCGCGCGCCTGGTGAGTGCCTGGCAATTGCGCAAGGCTGCCTGAGCCGACATCCCGGCCGGTGAAGCCGTTCGCACCCCCTTTGCATGCTTTTAGGTCACCATAGCGGTCATTTCTTTAGGGCTGGATAGAATAGGCCCTACAGGCGCAGGGGATGCCTGCCGAATCAGCTATGCATGGAAGCCAGGCAAGACCGGGATGTGGGGAATTTGATGAGTGCAAGTATCAGCAGCCGTGATCTCAGTGCGGCACCGCGCGTGCTGGTGGTGGACGGTTCCAAGGTCGTCCGCCAGTTGATCTCGCGCGTGCTGCAGAAAGAACTGCCGCAGGCGGAAGTGGTGGATTGCGGCACTGGCGCCGACGCGCACAAGCTGCTCGAGAGCGGCGTGTTCGACTTCATCACCATCTCCTTGCGCCTGCCTGATATGGATGGCCTGGAACTCGCGCGCTACGTGCGCGAATCCGCACCGCAGATCTACGTGCCGATCGTGGTCGTCTCGGGCGACGTGGACGATCGCCTGCATCGCCGTGCTCTGGGCGAACACGTCACCGATTACTTCGACAAGTCGCTCGGTTTCCAGGCGCTGGCGGAATTCATCCGTGGCTACGTGCGTCCGGAAAGCGCCGCCGAAGGTGTGGTGCTGTACGTGGAAGACAGCCGTGTTGTCGCGCTGGCTACGCGCCGCATGCTGGAAAAGATCGGGCTTACGGTGCGCCACGTGGTGAGCGTGGAAGATGCGCTCGCCTTGCTGGAAGTGGAGCGCGCACAAGGTACCGTCGGCGCGGATGTCGTGCTTACCGACGTGAGCCTCAAGGGCGAACTGACCGGCGGCGATCTGCTGCAGCACATCCGCACTCAATTCGGTTACGGCAAAGGCAAGTTGCCGGTGCTGGTGATGACCGGCGATGAGAATCCCGATAACCAGGCTGCGCTGATTCGCGCCGGTGCCAACGATCTGGTGGAAAAACCGGTGGAAGAAAAACTGCTGGTCACCAAACTGTTGTTTCAGTTGCGTGTCGCACAGCATCTGCGCGCACGAGAGAGCGTCTGATCTCCTATGATGCGGAGATGGTGACCGAACAAACCGCAGCCCCGATGAGCGACGAAGAACGGATCAAGCTCGAGCCATCCTGGAAAACCCGCATCGGTGATTACTTGCAACGTCCGGACATGCGCGCGCTGTCCGAATTCCTGCGTGCAGAGAAGCGTGCCGGCAAAGTGATCTACCCGCCCGGGCCGGAGATCTTCAACGCCTTCAGCCACACGCCGTTCGACGCGGTGCGGGTGGTGATCCTGGGGCAAGACCCCTACCACGGTCCCGGCCAGGCGCATGGCCTGTGTTTTTCGGTGCGACCGGGCGTGCCGGCGCCGCCGTCGCTGATCAACATCTTCAAGGAAATCGAGCGTGATCTCGGCGTTCCCTTTCCTGGCCATGGCTGTCTGACGCCCTGGGCCGATCGCGGCGTGCTGCTGCTCAACGCGGTGCTTACGGTGGAGCGCAGCCTGGCCGCTTCGCACCAGGGCAAGGGCTGGGAGGGTTTCACCGATGCCGCCATCGACGCCCTCAACCGCGAGCGCGAAGGCATTGTTTTCATGCTGTGGGGCTCGTATGCCCAGCGGAAGGGCCAGCTGATCGATACCCGCCGCCATGCGGTATTGAAGTCGGTGCATCCCTCGCCGCTGTCTGCGCACCGGGGCTTTATCGGCTGCGGGCATTTCTCCGCCGCCAACCGGTATCTGCAGGCGGCCGGGCAGGCGCCCATCGACTGGTCGCTGCCGCCGCGTGCCCAGCTGGACGGGGTCTAGCGGCGCCGGCCGACGACCTGACGCTGACTTTGTTCAGACTCGGCGTTCACCCGGCACAAGTCACCCTTGAAGTTCGTTTTCCCGGCATCCACCCACATGGACAAGCCCGGGGTAGTTCGTGTACTATACGGTACACAAAAGGCACCGGAACTCATCGATGCCTTTAGCACTCTAAGTGCCCGAGTGCTAAGCTCACCCCATCTTTCAGGAGGTTCCAACATGTCTCAAGCCTTGGTGACGGCCAATCTGCCGGTTCCCAGCGTCGTTGGCAGCCTGGACGCCTATATCTCTGCCGTGCACCGCATCCCGGTGCTGAGCCAGGAAGAAGAACAGGAGCTCTCGCGCCGGTACCAGCAGGAAAGTGACCTCGCCTCCGCCCGCAAGCTGGTGATGTCGCACCTGCGCTTCGTGGTCCACGTGGCGCGCGGCTACAACGGCTATGGCCTGCAGCTCTCCGATCTTATCCAGGAAGGCAACATCGGCCTGATGAAGGCGGTCAAGCGCTTCGATCCCGACCAGGGCGTGCGCCTGGTCAGCTTCGCGGTCCACTGGATCCGCGCCGAAATGCACGAGTTCATCCTGCGCAACTGGCGCATCGTGAAGGTCGCTACCACCAAGGCGCAGCGCAAGTTGTTCTTCAACCTGCGCAAGAGCAAGAAGCGCCTGGGCTGGATGAACGCCGAAGAGGTGCGCGTGGTGGCCAAGGACCTGGGTGTGCCGGAAGCGACCGTGCGCGAGATGGAAGCCCGCCTGTCCGGCCGTGACATCGGCTTCGAGGCTCCGGCCGATGCCGACGACGATGCCAAGCCGGCACCGGCGGCGTTCCTGATCGACGAAGGCGCCGACCCGTACGACAACATCGCCGACGCCGACCAGGCCGACAACCAGCTCGAAACCCTGAGCGACGCCCTGCAGAAGCTGGACCAGCGTTCGCGCGACATCATCCAGCGCCGCTGGCTGAACGAGGAAAAGGCCACCCTGCAGGATCTGGCCGACGAGTATGGCGTCTCGGCCGAGCGTATCCGCCAGGTCGAAGCCAATGCGATGAAGAAGATGCGCGGCCTGTTCGCCGCCTGATTCTTCGGTAGCGCTACCATCGCCGACGGCCCCACCCGGGGCCGTCGGTTTTTGTGCATCCATCCAGACGTCCGGACGTCCAAGCCATGCCCAGAGTCCTGGTCATCGAAGACGACGAGGTCACCGCTCGCGAGATCGTGGCCGAACTGAGCGTGCACGGCATGACCGCCGAATGGGTGGCCGATGGCCGCGAGGGCCTGGCCCGCGCCAGCGCCCAGGCCTATGACCTGATCACGCTCGATCGCATGCTGCCCGGCCTGGAAGGCATCGAAGTGGTCGAGGCGCTGCGCCGCCAGCAGATCGAAACCCCGGTGCTGATGATCAGTGCGCTCAGCGAAGTGGACGACCGCGTGCGCGGCCTGCGCGCCGGCGGCGATGATTACCTGACCAAGCCGTTCGCCCCCGACGAGATGGCCGCCCGCGCCGAAGTCCTGCTGCGCCGCCGCCAGCCGCAGCAGCACGAGACGCGCCTGCGCGTGGGCGAGCTGGAGCTGGACCTGGTGCGCCACGTCGCCTACCGCCAGGGCCAGCCGCTGACCCTGCAGCCGACCGAATACCGCCTGCTCGAATACCTGATGCGCCACTGCGGCCAGGTGGTCACCCGCACCATGATCTTCGAGGCGGTGTGGGGCTTCCATTTCGATCCCGGCACCAACGTGATCGACGTGCATATCGGCCGGCTTCGGCGCAAGATCGACGGCACCGGCCAGGCGCCGCTGATCCGCACCGTGCGCGGCACCGGCTACATGATCACCTCGGCCCCCCAGAACGCATCGGCTCCGCCATGACACGTCCCAACGCCTGGCGTTCCGCCACCTCTCGCCTGATCGTGATCTATGGCGCGATGTTCGCCGCGTGGGGCCTGGTGCTGGTCGGCGTGATTCAGTGGGAGACCTCGCGCTATCTCAATACCGTGATCGACCAGATGCTCGAGCAGCGCATGCACTATCTGGCGAGCACCGATACGCAGCGCCTCGCTTCCGCCGTGGATGCCGCCGCGACGATCGACCCGCACGGCGTCATGTCGGTCGGCCTGTTCGACGCGGCCGGCAAGCCGCTCGCTGGCAATATCGTGCGCATGCCGCGCGAACTGGCGGCCGACGGCGAGGTACGCCTGCTGGCGCAAGGCCTGCCCCGGCCCGATCGCGACGGTAGCCGGGTGCGTGCACGCGCGCTCGCCGAACGCCTGGGCGACGGACGCGTGCTGGTCATCGCCAAGGACACCAGCACCATCGACGGCCTCGGCGCCATCGTCTGGCGCGCGTTGCTGTGGGCGCTGTCGCTCACCATCATTCCCGGCCTGCTCGGCGGTTTCCTGGTGCGGCGCGGGCCGGAGAAGCGCATCCGCGCGCTGCAGCAGGCCACGGAACCGATCCGCCAGGGCGACCTGGCCAAGCGCCTGCCGGTAAGCGGGCGTGGCGATGAACTGGATGTCTTGGCCGGCATCGTCAATGTCATGCTCGACGAGATCGAGCGCCTGATGAACGAAGTGAAGGGCGTGTGCGACAACATTGCGCACGACCTGCGCACACCGCTTACGCGCCTGCGCGCGCGTCTGTACCGCGCCCAGCAGCAGCTTTCGGCACAGCCGGAGGCAGCGCTGGTGGAGGCGAGCATCGTCGACATCGACCAGGTGCTGGGACGCTTCAGGGCGCTGCTGCGCGTATCCGAGCTGGAGGACGGGCGCCGCAACGCCTGCTTCGCCGA
>NZ_DATEJY010000250.1:0-59695 GCF_035277725.1 Dyella sp.
GTGAGGTCCATGATCTCGTGATAAGTGGCGTAAGCCTGGTACAGCTCCAGCATGGTGAATTCGGGGTTGTGCCGCGTGGACACGCCCTCGTTGCGGAAGTTGCGGTTGATCTCGTAGACGCGGTCGAAACCGCCCACCACCAGGCGCTTCAAATACAGCTCCGGCGCCACGCGCAGGTAAAGATCGATATCCAGTGCGTTGTGATGCGTGATGAAGGGACGCGCCGTCGCACCGCCGGGGATGATGTGCATCATCGGCGTTTCCACTTCCATGAAGCGGTATGGTTCGGCTTCGAGCCACTTGCGGATGTAGCCGATGATCTTCGAGCGCAGCATGAAGGCACGGCGCGCTTCTTCGGTGACGATCAAATCGACGTAGCGCTGACGATAGCGCTGCTCGACGTCGGCCAGGCCATGCCACTTGTCCGGCAGTGGACGCAGGCTCTTGGTGAGCAGGCGCAGCGTTTGCACTTTCACCGACAGCTCACCGGTCTTGGTGCGCATGAGCACACCTTCGGCGCCGACCAGGTCGCCGACGTCCCAGCCCTTGAATGCCTCGTACGTCGCCTCGCCCACCGTGCCCTGGTGAATGAACAGCTGGATACGGCCGGTGAAATCCTGCATCTGCACGAAGCTGACCTTGCCTTGCACGCGCTTGAGCACGATGCGGCCGGCGACTTTGACATGGCGCGCCAAGGCTTCGATGACTTCGGCGGTGTGCTGTTCCTTGTCTTCGAACTCAGTTTGCAAATCGCCAGCGAAGCTGTCGACCTTGAAGTCGTTCGGAAAGGCGATGCCCTGCTCGCGCAGCGTCTTCAGCTTTTCGCGGCGCTCGGCGATCAGCTTGTTTTCGTCGACGGGCAGGTTGTCAGTAGGTTCGCTCATGGAGATTCCATTGCTGCCGGCGCTCAAATCGAGTGCCAGGTGTTTCTTTAAAGGTCAAAGCCAGAGTGGATTTGTTCTGGAACAAGACGTGCGTCAATTGTCTTTGCCGAACGTACGTTTCACGGCATGTTTGGTGGCATCCCAACCTTCGCGCGTACCGTGCGCAACGCCGTGACCCACTTCCTTGGCGCCATGCCCGATGCCCTGGCCTGCCTCTTTGGCACCATGACCAATGGTTTTGGCGACATGTGCGGTGGCGTGACCAACGTCGCGCGCACCGTTGCCAATCGCATGTCCGGCGTCTTTGGCATCCTGCTTGACGGTCTGGTCAGCAGCGAGCGCTGCGTGACTGAAGAACGCGGCACCGGCACATGCAAAGAGAGCTGCATAGATCGTTTTGCGGTTCATGCAATGACTCCTCGATCGGTAATCAAGCATCGACGCGCTTGGCGCCAGCGTCCAGACCCGCCTTCAGGCTGGCCTCGATGAAATCGTCGAGATCGCCATCCAGCACCTTTTGCGTATCCGTGCGTTCCACGCCGGTGCGCAGATCCTTGATACGGCTCTGGTCCAGCACGTAGTTGCGGATCTGGCTGCCCCAGCCGATGTCGGACTTGGTTGCTTCCAGCGCATCCTTTTCGGCGTTGCGCTTTTGGATCTCCAGTTCGTACAGCTTGGCGGCCAGCATTTTCATGGCGCGGTCGCGGTTGGCGTGCTGGCTGCGTTCGGTCTGGCAGGCCACCACCACACCGCTGGGCACGTGGGTGATACGGACGGCCGATTCGGTTTTGTTGACGTGCTGACCACCGGCACCGGACGAACGGTACACGTCGGTTTTCAAATCGGCCGGGTTGATCTCGATGTCGATGTCGTCATCCACTTCCGGCGACACGAACACCGAGGTGAAGCTGGTGTGGCGGCGATTGTCGGAGTCGAACGGGCTCTTGCGCACCAGGCGGTGCACGCCGATTTCGGTTTTCAGCCAGCCATAGGCGTAGTCGCCTTCCACGCGGAAGGTAGCGGACTTGATGCCGGCCACGTCGCCGGCGCTGACTTCCATCAGCTCGGTTTTCCAGCCGCGCGATTCGCACCAGCGCAGGTACATGCGCAGCAGCATTTCGGCCCAGTCCTGCGCCTCGGTGCCACCGGCGCCGGCTTGGATGTCGACGAAAGCGTTGGCCGAGTCCATCTTGCCGGAGAACATGCGCTGGAATTCCAGCTTGCCCACTTCGGCGTCGAGCTTGCCGACGTCGGTCTGCACGGATTGCACGGTGGCTTCGTCGCCGTCGGCGGCGGCCATGTCCAGCAATTCGCCAGCATCGGCGAGGCCGGAGCTGATGCGGTCGATGCCGCTGACGATGGTGTCGAGACGGGCGCGTTCGCGGCCCAGTTCCTGTGCGCGGGGCGGATCGTCCCACACGGTGGGGCTTTCCAGTTCGCGGCTTACTTCTTCCAGACGCTCACGCTTGGCGTCGTAGTCAAAGATACCCCCTAAGCGACTCGATACGGGCCGTAAGGTCCGTGATCTGCGCAAGGATCGGATTGGTTTCGATCATGGTGTTGAACCCTGGAGGGATGGCGCCCGATGGGCGCGAGACAAACGGCAATGCTAGCAAACAGGGGGCAGAGGCGCCTAGGGACGAGCGTGGGTTGGGGTGCGAACCCCAACGGCAATGGCACTCACCGCACTTCGCTCGAATACGACGAAAAATCTCAAATCGTCACCCCGGCGAAAGCCGGGGCCTAGTGACTTTGGGCGCCCCAGAAAGTCACTGGGTCCCGGCTTTCGCCGGGACGACGAGTTCAACGTTTTCGCAGTGCGTAGGTTGGGGTGCGAATCCCAACCTTTTTATCCGCTGGCCTGGCGATGTTGGGGTTCGCACCCCAACCTACGGGGTTGCGAGCGCGTGCGTATGCACGTCGCGTACCGCACGTCCGGAGGGATCGGCCATCGCGGCAAACGCCGGATCCCACGCCAGTGCCGCAGGCGACGAACAGGCGATCGATTTGCCGCCCGGCACCGTCGCGGCGCAGGCCTCACCCGGGAAGAATTTCTCGAAGATGCGGCGATACAGATACGCCTCTTTCGTCGCCGGTGTGTTGAAGGGATAGCGCGAGGCAGCGGCAGCGAATTCGCGATCGCTGACCGCCTGCTCGGCGTGCGCTTTCAGGCCATCGATCCAGCCGTAGCCCACGCCGTCGCTGAACTGCTCCTTCTGCCGCCACAGGATCGATTCCGGCAAGGCACCGGCAAACGCTTCGCGCAGCACGGCTTTTTCGATGCGTCCCTTGCCCGCCATCTTGTATTGGGCATCCATGCTCATGGCCGTTTCCATGAATTCCAGATCCAGGAACGGCACGCGTGCTTCCACGCCCCAGGCCATCATCGACTTGTTGGCACGCAGGCAGTCGTAGCTGTGCAACGCGTCGAGCTTGCGCACGGTTTCTTCGTGGAAGGCTTCGGCCGAAGGCGCTTTGTGGAAATAGAGGTAACCGCCGAAGATCTCATCGGAGCCCTCGCCAGACAGCACCATCTTTACGCCCATGGCCTTGATGCGGCGCGCGAGCAAGTACATCGGCGTGGAAGCGCGAATGGTGGTGACGTCGTAGGTTTCGATGTGGCGAATCACTTCCGGCAGCGCATCCAGGCCTTCCCAGAAGTTGTAGACGAAACCGTGGTGCACGGTGCCGAGCGCATCGGCGACGACTTTTGCCGCAGCAAGATCGGGCGAGCCTTCCAGTCCGATGGCGAAGGAATGCAGGCGCGGCCACCAGGCTTCGCTGCGATCGTCATCCTCCACGCGTTCGCGTGCAAAGCGCGCGGCGCAGGCAGCGACCAGCGACGAATCCAGGCCGCCGGAAAGCAACACGCCATACGGCACGTCCGTCATCAACTGGCGGTGCACGGCTTGCTCGAAGGCCTGGCGCAGTTCGCCCGGGCCATGGCCCTTGGTGGCTTCGTAATCGCGCCACGGACGCTGGTAGTAACGCTGCAATTCGCCGGTGGTGCTGTCGTAAACGTGTCCGGGCGGAAACGGCGCAACGTCCGCGCATACGCCAACCAGCGCCTTCATTTCCGACGCCACCAGCAACCGGCCTTGCGCATCATGCCCCCAATACAGCGGACACACGCCGATGGGATCGCGTGCAATCAGGTAGCGCTTCGCATCGCCATCCCACAGGGCGAACGCAAAAATGCCGTTGAGCTTGTTGAGGAAATCCGCGCCCTGTTCGCGGTAGAGCGCGTTGATCACTTCGCAATCGGAGCCGGTGGTGAAGTCGTAGCTGCTGTGCGCGCGCAGCTCGCGGTGGTTGTAGATCTCGCCGTTCACCGCCAGCGCCAGGTGACCGTCGCGAGAACGCAGCGGCTGTGCGCCACTGGCCGGGTCGACGATGGCCAGGCGTTCGTGCACCAGGATCACGCCCGCATCCACGAATACCCCGCTCCAATCCGGTCCGCGATGGCGCTGTCGTTGCGACAACTCCAGGGCTAGCAGGCGTAGCGCAGCCAGGTCATCGCCTGGCTGAAGATCGAACATTCCGAAGATGGCGCACATGATGGGATTTCCTTAGGTTCGCTGGTTGGGTGAAACGCTAGAAAACGAAGTACTAGAAAACAAAAGGGCCCGCACTTTGGCGGGCCCTTTTGCGTGTATAGGTTTGTTGCTCCCGTCTACACGCCGGCCCGTCCGCGGTTGCGGTTATTGTTATTGGCGTTGTTATTCAGGCGTGTTGCAGCCACGGCAGCACGCGCCGCAAAGGCGGCGTGGTTGGCGAGGTGGCTGGCGAGAAAGGTGTGCATGGCGTCGACTAAAACACAAGTCCGTACCGCTCGCAACGGTTGCAGTTGTTACCTAAGCCACGAACCGCCCGGCTGTTCTGCCGGTTTTAGCCCAGCCAACGCCCGGCCTATATCGAGGACACCCAGCGCAGGGCCTCGTCGAGTTCCGCGTTCGTGAACAGCTTGAAATGCGTGGGCATGGCGAATCCGAACATGCTGGACATCACGCGCACCCAACCCACGTCGGTGACCAGCGCGGTGCGCTCCCAGCCGCTGATGTGGCGGAAACCAAGTTTCACGTCATCCCACATGGCGCCGGGCGCGAAGCCGGTGAAGTCGTCGCCGATGTGGATCACCAGGCGCAGCTTGCGATTCAGCGCGAAGGCCGCTTCGATGTCCGGCACCATCACGTTTTCATAGTCCTGCGCGGTGACGAGGCCGCGCATGCGGAAGCCGAGAATGCCTGCGGGCAGCGAAGGGAGTTGTTCGATCATGACGTCGCTCCTTGGTGCTTCGGCCGAGAGTGTTATCCAAGCGCGATTTGAGCCTTTGTACAAGTGAAGCGGCGTGAAATTCACTCAGGACGGAATGCAAACTCCAAGGCGAAGATCATGCCCTCCCCTGCTTGCAGGGGAGGGAGCCGATCACGGCAGCATCAAGATGCACGCTGTATGGGAGGCATTTTTGGTTACTCCCAACCTACGCAGGCTCCATATAGCGCAGCAAAAGCCGGGGCGACTCCCTGCCCTGCCAGTCATTGATGGTCAGCTCATAAGCGGCCCGCATCATGCTCGGCGGCGGCTTGCCTTCATAGGCATTGAACATCACCGCATCGTGCACCACGTCGTCGCGCGGATCGCGCAGGCTTAAGCGCAGGTGCCGCTCGCCCATCGGTTTCCAACTGAAGCATTCGAAGCGGTTTTCGAATACCGGCTCAGGAAACGCCTGCCCCCACGGGCCGGCATAACGCAGCATGCGCGCCATTTCCAACGTGAACATGCCGGCGGGCATTTCGCCGTCGGTGTAGAGAATGGCCTGCAGTTGTTCTTCGCTCAACCATTCGCGCGCGACCGCGTCGAAAGCTTCGGCGAAACGCGGGTAGTGCTGCGCAGGCAAGCTGAGCCCCGCCGCCATGGCGTGGCCACCGAAGCGTTCGATCAAGCCGGGGTGGCGTGCATCGACCACGGCCAGCGCATCGCGGATATGAAAACCGGCGATGGAACGCGCCGAACCGCGCAAATGATCGGGATCATCCTCGCCCGCCGGTGCAAAGGCGATCACGGGACGGTGCAGGCGCTCCTTCAATTTGGATGCGACCAGGCCGACGATGCCGGCATGCCAGCCTGGCTCGAACAGTGTGACGCCTACGCTTTGCACGTCCACGTTCGCAGCGGCGGCCACCATGATTTCCGCTTCCGCCACCATCGCCGCCTGCAGATCACGGCGTTCCTGATTGATGGAACTCAAGAGCTCCGCATAACGTCGCGCTTGCGCGGCATCGTCGGTGAGCAGGCATTCGACGCCAAGCCGCATATCTTCCAGCCGCCCCGCCGCATTCAAGCGCGGCCCGATGGCGTAGGCGAAATCGCTGGCACATAGCGAGACGGCGCTGCGTTGGCTGGCTTCGATCAAGGCCAGGATGCCTGCACAACCGCGGCGGCTGCGCAGGCGTTTCATGCCCGCTTCCACCAGCACGCGATTGTTGTAGTCCAGCGGCACCAGATCGGCGACAGTGCCCAGTGCCACCAGATCCAGCAGTACCGATAAATCGGGTTCCGCTTTCATCGCAAACCAGCTTTGTTCGCGCAGATGCGCACGCAAGGCCAGCAGCACGTAGAACATCACGCCGACGCCCGCCAGCGCCTTGCTGGGAAAACCATCGCCCTGCACGTTGGGATTGACGATGGCATCCGCCTCCGGCAGGTGGTCGCCCGGCAGATGATGATCGGTGACGATCACGCGCATGCCGCGCGCGTGTGCGGCAGCCACGCCGCCCATGCTCGCGATGCCGTTGTCGACGGTAACGATCAGCTGCGCGTGCGATGGCAGCGATGCCACCAGTTCCGGCGTCAGCCCATAGCCGTGAATAAAGCGATTGGGCACCACGTAGTCGACATGACGTGCACCAAGCATGCGCAAGCCGCGCACCGCCACCGCCGTGCCGGTCGCGCCGTCGCAATCGTAGTCACCGGCGATCATGATCGAGATGTCGTTGCGAATCGCCTCCGCCAGCAGCAGCACCGCCTGTTGCATGCCGCTTAAATGCTGCGGCGACAGCAGCCGGTTCAAGCGATGCTCGGCTTGTTCGGGGCTCAGCACACCGCGTGCGGCATAGATGCGTTGCAGTACCGGATGCACGGCATCGCCCCAGCCTGCCGGTTCACCCAGCAGCGGGCGACGCTTCAATACCTGCCGCATCACGGTTTGCTCCGCTGCCAGAAACGCAGGCGATGCCAGGGACGATGCAGCCAGCGCTCGCCGCTGGCGAAGGCAAACCGCAGCGGTTCGCGCTTGCCCAGTTGCTGCAACGTAGGCCACCACTCCGAGGCGATCACATCGACAGGCTGATCCTGCAAATCGATCAACCAACCAGCCTTGGCCGAGTCCAGCCGCGTGCGGCGCTGCACGGGAATGCCTGCGCGCTTGGCCAACGCCAGCAGCAACACGTCTTCACCGATCACGCCGCTTAGCGCCGTACTTACCTGCGCTGGCAACACACCGCCGCCCCAGAACCACAGGCTGTTGATCGGCGGCAATCCGCGTTCACGGCGCTGTGCGTTGAGCGGGTGTTGATGCAGCATGACTTGCACTTCGTTGAACAGCACACGCCAGCGGCGCGCTGCCTCGCCTTGAGGTAAATGCTCATAGAGGTCTTCGCCGAGCGCAGCTTCCGGTGCGGCGAAATCGGGCAACGTGCTTTGCGCCGGCAAGCGCAGATGCCAGCGTTGCGCGGAGGAGATTTCCAGCTTCATGCCTTCGTCGGCAAACACGGCTTGCAGCGGTTCGGCCAGTGCTTCGGCTTCGTCCATGCTCAACGGCAACTGGCCGCAGGCCATCAGGCGCGCGCCAGTCATATCCGGCTGCACCCAGGCCGGGTCGGCGCCGAGCCAACAGGCGTCACCGGCATCGCCGTGCAAGTATTCGCGCGTGAGCGCCGCTGCCGGCATGCCGGCGTCGCAATGAAAATAGGCGGCCAAACCGCCGAGGTAGCCCACCGCACCGCCGGGAAGACGATCCGCTCGCTGCAGCCAAGCGCGCAACGGATGTGCGTGGTCGAACCGCTGCCAGGCAGGCAGCCAGCATTCCAGGGTTTGCGGTACGGGGTCCGTCATGGCTCAGGCTTCGAGCAGCTCGTACAGCTCGAGCCATTCGGCTTCGAGCGTTTCTTTTTCTTTGCGCAATTCTGCCTGGCGCTGGCTGAGTTTCATCAGTTCGGCGGTGGGGCCGTTGTAGGTTTGCGGGTCGGCGAGTTTCTGTTCCAGCTTGCCCAGCTCGTCATCAATGGTCGCGACACGCGTTTCGATTTTCTTGACGCGCTGGCGCGAGGCCTTTTCGCTTTCGCGTTGCGCGGCGGCGGCTCGGCGGCGATCGGCGGCGGATTCGACCGGCTTGGCTTCTGTCTCTGTTTTCTTCGGCGCGGCGCCGCGTGCACGCAGCCAGCGGGCGTAATCGTCCAGGTCGCCGTCGAACGCTTCCACTTTGTGATCGGCCACGCGCCAGAAGCTGTCGCAGACCATGCCGAGCAGATGGCGATCGTGCGAGACGAGCACCAGTGCGCCATCAAAATCGGCCAGCGCATCGGCCAGCGCTTCGCGCATGTCGAGATCGAGATGGTTGGTCGGTTCGTCGAGCAGCAACAGGTTGGGTTTGTCCCAGGCGATCAACGCCAGCGCCAAGCGTGCGCGTTCGCCACCGGAAAACCCGTCGACGGATTCGAAGGCGCGATCGCCGGCGAAATTCCAGCCGCCGAGAAAGTCACGCAATACCTGTGCGCCTACGCCAGGCGCCTTGTCCTGCAGATGATCGAAAGGGCTGGCGCCTTCGCGCAGGCTTTCGACGGTGTGCTGGGCGAAGTAACCGATCTTCAGGTCCTTGTGCACCTTGCGCTCGCCGTGCAGCGCGGGCAACTCGCCAACCAGGGTTTTCACCAGGGTGGATTTACCCGCGCCGTTGGGGCCGAGCAGGCCGACGCGCTCGCCGGCTTCCAGCCGGAAACGCACGTCGCGAAGAATCACGGCGGGAGGCGTGCCGGCATATCCCGCCTCCACGTCTTCCAACTGCAGCATGGAATCCGGCAGGCGGTCCGGCACCGCGAACTGGAAACGAAACGGACGCTCCGCACGGATGGCTTCCGTGCCAGCCATTTTTTCCAGCCGTTTCATGCGCGACTGCGCCTGCTTGGCTTTGCTGGCCTTGGCCTTGAAGCGATCGATAAAGGATTGCAAGTGCGCGCGTTCGGCTTGCTCACGCTCGTGCGCGATCTGCTGCAGGCGCAATTGCTCGGCGCGTTGGCGCTCGAAGGCGCTGTAGTTGCCGGCGTAGAGCTTGGCCCTGCCCTCGTTGAGATGCAGGGTGTGGGTGATCACGCCGTCGAGGAATTCGCGATCGTGCGAGATCACCAGCAAGGTGCCCTGGTAGCGGCGAAGCCATTCTTCCAGCCACAGCACGGCATCGAGGTCCAAGTGGTTGGTGGGCTCGTCGAGCAGCAGCAGGTCGGATGGCGCCATCAGGGCGCGGGCCAGGTTCAGGCGAACGCGCCAGCCGCCGGAAAACTCCTGCACCGCACGCTCATGCGTCTCCGGGCTGAAGCCGAGGCCATGCAACAGGCGGCCGGCGCGGGCGCGCGCGTCATAGCCATGCAGTTCTTCAATGCGGTGATGGGCGCGGGCCATCGCTTCCATGTCACCGCGTGCCTGGGCATCGGCTTCCTCGCGCATGGCGGCGGCCAGTTCGACGTCGCCGCCCATCACGTAGTCGATGGCAGGATCGGGCAAGGCCGGCGTTTCCTGCGCCACGGAAGCCAGGCGCAGCCTGGCCGGCATGTCCAGCTCGCCCGCATCGGCTTCGAGGTGCCCCTGCAACGCGGCAAACAGGCTGGACTTGCCGCAGCCGTTGCGGCCCACCACGCCCAGGCGCCAACCGCTCTGGATGACGAGGTCGATATCGGAAAGCAGCAACCGGCTGCCGCGGCGCAGGGCGAAGTGGCGGAACGCAATCATGGGGAGGTCTGGCTAAGCCGGGCGTCGCGCCCGAAGCCGCACATGATAACGGTCAGCGGCGCCCAGGTTCATGCAGATCGGCGCTCCATCACATCTGCCGGTTTTGCTCGTGGCGTGTCTTCAACGGTTCTGCTACAACAGCGCGGCAACGCTTTGTGCGGAGAGGGGAATCATGTTCAAGCACCGTCACACCCTGCCCTTGCTGGCAGCCATGGCCCTTGGCGCCGGGCTGGCCGCGTCGCAGGCTGCCCATGCCCAGGAAACGCTCACCCAGCGCGTGCAGGAAGAGAAAACCATGCACCTGCCGGCCCGCGGCATGAGCATGGCGCAGGTGGAGAAACAGTACGGCGCACCGCTGCGCAAGCTGTCGCCGCGCGGCGGGGATTCGGCACATCATCCGACCATCAACCGCTGGGAGTACTCGAATTTCATCGTGTACTTCGAGAAAAGCCACGTGATTCATGCAGTGTTGAATACGCCGGCGGGAAATAACCGGAATCCAGCGGCGGTGAATTAACCCGCTCGTCATTCCGGCGAAGGCCGGAATCCAGTTTTAAATACGTCGTGCGAAGCACACATAACACTTCGTTATGCTGAGTGCTTCGCACGTCATGTTTGTACTGGATTCCGGCCTTCGCCGGAATGACGGGGAGGCAAGATTGGGCCATCTCAGTACAAGCCTCCTCGCGCAACTATCGGCGGCATCGTAAACTTCCACACTTGCCAGCCTGGCCAGCCGCCAGGCGCTTCCTCTTAGCGCGAGTGTCGTCCCCATGACCGATTCCACCTTGCGCCTGCCGGCCGAATGGGAGCCGCAGGCCGCCGTGCTGATTGCCTGGCCGCATGACGGCACCGACTGGGCCGAGCGGCTCGAACAAGTGGAATCCACCTATGTCGCGCTGGCCGCGGCAGTTACGCGTTTCCAATCGCTGATCATCGTGGTGGCCGATGCCGCGTTGCGCGCGCACGCCACGGCGAAGCTGCAAGTGGCGCATGCGGATCTGTCGCGCATCCGCTTCGTGGAGCTGCCCTACGACGATACCTGGTTGCGCGATTCCGGCCCGATCACCTTGCGCGGCGACAACCAACACTTCCAGCTCACCGATTTCCGCTTCACCGGCTGGGGCGGCAAGTTCGGTGCGGAGCAGGATGATGCGTTGATCGCTGGATTGGTGCAGGCCGGCGTGTTCGGTTCGGCCGAGCATCAACGCATCGATTGGGCGCTGGAAGGCGGCGGTATCGAAAGCGATGGCGTCGGCACCATTCTCACCACGTGGCGCTGCCTTACGCAGCGGCATCCGGAGCAATCGCGCGAGGAGATGAGCAACATCCTGCGCGACAGCCTGCACGCCAAGCGCGTGCTGTGGCTCGATTACGGTTATCTGGAAGGTGACGACACCGACGCGCACATCGATACGCTGGCGCGCTTTGCGCCGGGCGATCGCATTGTTTATCAGGCTTGCGACGATACCAGCGACGTACACCACGCCGAATTGCAGCGCATGGGCGAAGAACTGGCCGCGCTGCGCACGCCGGATGGCAAACCCTACACGCTGTATCCGTTGCCCTGGGCCGAGCCGATCCTCGATGACGGTCGCCGGTTGGCCGCGTCTTACGCGAACTACCTGATCGTCAACGGCGCGGTGCTGGTGCCGGCTTATGGTGATGCGGCCGACAACGAAGCCGCGCGCATCATCGGCGAAGCGCATCCTGGCCGTGTGGTGGTGCAGGTTCCCTGCCGTCCGTTGATCTGGCAAAACGGCAGCTTGCATTGCATCACCATGCAATTGCCGGCGGGGTTGCTGGGCTGATCCAGCACGCCGCATGAGCGTCGCGCTGCTCAACTTCTATGCCAGGCGCCGGCAGCGCATGGCTGCGGTGCCGTTCGGCGATTTCATCGTGGCGCGCATCCGTGCCGGGCAGAAACGGCTGGCGGATGGCATGCGGCGCGAAGCTGTCGACGTGGGCCACTATCTGGTGGTCACGCCCGGCATGCTGCTGAATGTGGAAAACCTGCCAGCCAGCGACGGGCCATATCGCTCCAGTTGCGTGGCGGTGTCGCGCGAACTGCTGCTGGAAAAGCAATGGTCAGCGGATACCGCGCCGGTCACCTGGGCGGTATTGCCGTCCTCTCCGGCCTTGGATCAGTCCTTTGCGCATGTGGAACTCGGCTTGCAGCAGCCATTGCCGCAAGCAGTACTGGTGCATCGCGTGCGTGAATTGCTGGAAGCGCTCGACTTGAGCGGCTTTCGCCCCGTGCCGACGCAAGCGCCCGCGATGGCCGAGCGCGTACGCATACTGCTGGCCGAGACACCGAACAAAGCGTGGCAGGCCGAAGAAATGGCTGCGCAACTGGCGATGAGCGTGGCGACCTTGCGCCGCAAGCTGGCCGCCGAGAACACGAGTTTTCGTGCCGTGCTGGAAGAAGTGCGCCTGGCCCGCGCGCTTACCTTGATCCAGACCACATCGCAGCCGCTCAAGCGTATTGCCGAGGATTGCGGCTATCTCTCGCCTTCACGTTTTGCGACGCGATTTCGCATGCGTTTCGGCACGCTGCCTTCCGAATTGCGTGAGTGACAGGCGCTGACCGACATCACACCTTAAAAGTTCTCGGTTAGCCCCCGCCTTGGGCAGAAGGACTCACCGGAAGAGCACTGTTTCCAAATCACTCGCCACGCGCATTCTCCAAGGCATGCTGCGCACGACCGTGAACGTGGGCAGCGATATGGTGGCCGCCACCGTGGTGGATGCGCAGGTGAGCAAGGTAGAGGCGACTGGCGTTGAAGAAAGCATGAGCGTTTCGGGCGATTGATTGCGCGTGGCGTGGCAGGTCGGCGGGGGATGCCTGCGTATCCTGCCGCCATCCACCCACACGAGTGCTTGCCCATGCTCCGTACGTTTGCTGTCTTGTTTGCCTTGAGTGCCACCGTTGTCCATGCAGGGAATTTTTCCTTGCGTGTCGAGGCCGCCGACGCCGCCGGCCATATTGCCCCGAAGTACACCTTCAACGGCTTCGGCTGCAGCGGGCAGAACCTTGCTCCCGCCATGCAATGGCAAGGACAGCCAGTAGGCACGCGCAGCTTCGCGATGACGGTGTACGACCCCGATGCGCCCACTGGCAGCGGCTGGTGGCACTGGGTGGTGATCAATCTGCCCGCGTCGACCCATTCGTTACCGGAAGGCGGTGCCTTGCCCACCGGCGCGCGCGGCGTACACAACGACTTCGGCACCACCACCTGGGGCGGCCCTTGTCCGCCGGTGGGCGACAAGCCGCATCACTATGTCTTCACCGTGTATGCGCTGGACGTGCCGCAGTTGGATATTCCTGACGGCGCCAGCGCTGCGCTGGCGGGTTTCATGGTGCACGGCCATGTGCTGGGCAAGGCGCAGCAGACACTGACGTACGGGCGATAGCGTTCCATCGCACTCTGGTATTGCGCACATTCGCCTACACTATGCGTTTCTCGCCGCCAAGCGACCAGGAAACACCCCATGACCCGCAAGACCCTGAAGGTCGCGCTGCTGCAGGAAACGCACCGCGGCAGCCGCGACGCCAATCTCGACGCCATCGAAGCTGGACTGCGCGAAGCCGCCGCGGCCGGCGCCGAACTTGTGCTGCTGCAGGAGCTGCACAACGGCCCGTATTTCTGCCAGCACGAATCGGTCAACGAGTTCGACAATGCCGAGAGCATTCCCGGCCATAGCACCGCGCGCATCGGCAAGCTGGCCGAGGAATTGAAGCTGGTGGTGGTGTCATCGCTGTTCGAAAAGCGCGCCGCCGGGCTGTATCACAACACCGCGGTGGTCTTCGATCGCTCCGCGGCGATCGCCGGCAAGTACCGCAAGATGCACATTCCGGACGACCCGGCGTTCTATGAGAAGTTTTATTTCACGCCGGGCGACCTGGGCTTTGAGTCGATCGACACCTCGGTAGGCCGCCTTGGCGTGCTGGTGTGCTGGGATCAGTGGTATCCGGAAGCCGCGCGCCTGATGGCGCTTGCCGGCGCCGAATTGCTGCTCTATCCCACTGCGATCGGCTGGGACCCCAACGACGCGCAAGACGAAAAGGACCGCCAGCGCGAAGCGTGGATCACCGTGCAGCGCGGTCACGCGGTGGCGAACGGTATTCCCTTGCTGGCCTGCAACCGCACCGGCTTCGAACCTGATCCGGCCGGCGTGGGTGCGGGCATCCAGTTCTGGGGCAACAGCTTTGTGGCCGGACCGCAAGGTGAGTTCCTGGCCCAGGCCTGTTCCGACAAGCGCGAATTGCTGATCGTCGAGATCGACATGGCGCGCAGCGAACACGTGCGGCGCATCTGGCCGTTCCTGCGCGATCGCCGGATTGATGCGTACGGCGATCTATTGAAGCGCTTCCGCGATTGATTTGCAGGTTGGGGGGCGAACCCCAACATCGCCATGCAAGGTGACGCAGGAATGTTGGGGGTCGCACCCCAACCTACCGTCCGGTGAAATTCGCCTGCGACAGCGGCCAAATCCTCATCTTTTCAAAGACAAGCTTGCACTGGGCACCCTGAATCTCCATGCTGGGTGCCCCCTCTCACCTGCATCACCCCGCATGAGCGTCCCCGAAACCCACCTGCCCACCAAGCCTGACCTCAGCGGCCAGCCGATCGAGCGCGTGCAGCGCGATGGGGTGGAGTATGTGGTGCTGGGCACGGCACACGTGTCACGCGCCAGCGTCGACGCGGTGAAGGCGCTGCTGGCGAGCGAGTCGTTCGATGCCATCGCAGTGGAATTGTGCGAAAGCCGTGCGCAGGGCATGCGCGATCCGGAAGCCTTCAAGCAAATGGACTTGTTCCGCGTGATCCGCGAAGGCAAGGCCGGCATGGTGGCGGCGAGCCTGGTGTTGTCCACGTTCCAGAAACGTCTCGCCGATCAGTACGGCATCCAGCCCGGCGCCGAAATGAAGGCGGCGATGGATGGCGCGGCCGAACTCAACGTGCCGCTATGGCTGGTCGATCGCGAAGTGGGCACTACGCTCAAGCGTGCCTGGCATAGCGTGGGTTTCTGGCAGCGCTTCGGCCTGCTCGGCGGCATGCTGGCCAGCGTGTTCGAGCGCGAGACGATCGACGAGAAGGAAATCGAGAAGCTCAAGCAAGGCGACATGCTGGAAAGCGCCTTCAGCGAATTTGCCAACGAATCGGCGCCGCTATATCGCAGCCTGATCGCCGAACGCGATGCATACATGGCCGCGCGTCTGCGCGAGGAAGCCGGACGTTCGGTCACCGCCAACCCGTGCAAGGTACTGGTGGTGATCGGCGCGGGGCATCTAAAAGGCCTGTGCGAACACTTGCGCATCCAGCAGGCCGACCCCAGCGACACCGTGGCCGAGCTGGCCAAAACGCCACCCAAGGCGAAGTGGCCGAAATGGCTTGCAGTAGGCCTTGTGCTATTGGTGTTTGCGGCAATCGGCTATGCCTTCCATCGCAACACGGCGCTGGGTGCACAAGCCTTGCGCGACTGGGTGCTGTTTACCGGCGGCTTCTCGGCGATCGGCGCGCTGCTGGCGCGTGCGCATCCGTTGAGCATCATCGCCGCTTTCATTGCCGGACCGATCAAGCCGTTCCGCCCAGGCATTCCATCCGGCGGCATCAGCGCGATGGTGGAGGCGTGGGTACGCCGGCCGCGCGTGGCGGATTTCGAAAGCCTGCGCGATGACATCGTGCACTGGAGCGGCTGGTGGACCAACCGCGTGGCGCGCACGCTGCTCAACTTCTTCCTGGTTTGCCTTGGAACCATCGTCGGCGAGTACACCGCGGGCATCCACATTCTCAAGAACCTGTTCTGATTGGCGGGGATGCGCGGCTTTTTGTCGCGACCCGTGCGCCTGCATCGCCCATTGTGACGGCTCCGGAGCAGCCTCTATACTCGGCCGAGTACGTTGCACGCATCCGCTGGAACCTTGGGGATCCTTTTGATGATTCGATTGCAATTGTTTGGCCTGGCCGCCATCACTGCAGCTGTTCTGCTTTGTTCCAGCTCCGCCCATGCCACGGGCGACAAGAAAAACGGCCGTACCCTCGTCTATACCTGCAATGGTTGCCATGGCGTTCCCGGCACCAACAACGCGTACCCGCAATATCCGGTGCCGAAGATCGTGGGGCAGAACGAGCAGTACCTGATCAGCGCGCTGCATGAATACAAGTCGGGCGATCGCACGCATCCGACCATGATGGCGCAGGCGCAGAGCCTCTCCGATCAGGAGATCGAGGACATTGCCGCGTATCTTTCCAGCATTGCCAACAAGTAACAGCTCAAGGATTCCATCTGCATGAAACGCACGCTCACGCTGCTCTCGTTCGGTATGGCTCTTGCGCTGGTGTCGGCACCGCTGCTGGCTGGCGGTGATGCGGCAAACGGCAAATCCAAGGCAGCCGCTTGTTTTGCCTGCCATGGTGCGGACGGCAACGCTGTCGATCCGCAGTATCCGCGGCTGGCCGGCCAGTACTTTGGCTACATCCAGCAGGCCCTGCACGAATACAAGGATGGCCGCCGCAACAACCCGATCATGAAGGGTTTCACGGCGACGCTATCGGATCAGGATATCGACGACATCGCTACGTATTACTCAACGTTGCCGACGAGGATGGATACGTTGAAGGGGCACGTGCAGGGCGATTGATCCGCCCTTCGTAGGTTGGGGTGCGAACCCCGACATCATGGTGTCCACATAGATGGCAATGTTGGGGTTTGCACCCCAACCTACGTCAGCCCATCGCAGACTGGCCTTCCTTCTTGCTGTAGTACGGATTGGCGCCACCTTTGTGATCCGTCGCATCGCGTACCGCGGTGATTTCCGGCACGCGCTCGCGTAGTGTTTTTTCCACGCCGTGCTTGAGCGTGACATCGACCATGCCGCAGCCATGGCAACCGCCGCCGAATTGCAGCACCACCACGCCATCGGCATCTACTTCCAACAAGCTCACGCGTCCGCCGTGCGCGGCAATGCGCGGATTCACTTCGGCTTCGAGCACGTAGCGCACACGCTCAACCAGCCCTGCATCCGTACCCGGCAGTTGACCCTTGATCTTCGGCGCCCTGATGTTCAACTGGCCACCGGTCTGGCCCGGCTCGTAATCGATGGTGGCGTTTTCCAGCCAGGATGCACTGTCGCCTTCGATGTAGAAGTTGAAGCCCTGGCACTCCACCGTCCACTCGCCGCCGGTGAGCTCCTGCGGCTCGCAGAATTCCAGTTCGCAATCGGCAGCAGGTGTGCCCGGTGAGGTGACGCGCAGGCGAATGCCCAGGCCATCGATGCCTTGCTGGGCGAGTAAGCGCAGGAAATGCTGCTGCGCGCGTTCGGAAATTTCGATCATGCCTGCTCCGGAACCACTAGATGCTGCGTAGGCTGGGATGACAATCCCAGCATCTGAAATCCGCCAGAGCGCCGGGATTGCCATTCCAGCCTGCTCTTGAGCGATACAGCACTATTTTAGTCCTGTTTCGCGCGAATGTTCGCTTTCGTCGTTTTCGCGTACAGTTCCCGCGCTTGAGCACACGACGGAGATCGCCATGACTGCCCAACCGCTATCCGCCCAGCACTGCCAGCCGCGCAAAGGCAAGGAGCATGCGCTGGACGAAGCAGCCGTCGCTGCGTTACTGCCGCTGGTGCCTGGCTGGAAACTCGGTGCGGAGAGCGACGCGCTCGTGAAGGACTTCCGCTTCGATAACTTCCATCACACGCTGGGTTTTATCAATGCCGTAGGCTTCATGGCCAATCATGAAGATCACCACCCGGATATCGAGGCCGGCTACGGGCATTGCAAGCTGCGCTGGTCCACGCATGACGTGGGTGGTCTGTCGTTGAACGATTTCATCTGCGCCGCGCGCGTCGACGCTCTGCTCGAGCGTTGAGCGCCACCGGGCGGCTTCCAGCGGTGTTGATCTGCGCCGGCTACGTGCTGGTCGCGCTGGTGGTCTGCCTTGCGCTTGGTCGGTTGGCGGCGACGATGACCGCCACACAATTGCTGGATCAGGCGCAACAGCAACTCGCACGGGTAGAAGCCAGCCAGCCGCTATGGCAGTGGCATCTGCGCAAATCGCGCGATGTGGTGGCAGGCCGCGCGTTCGGCAACGCCACGGTGATGCAGGACGACGACGCACTGCGCATCACCAGCAAAGACGGCACACCGTTTGATCTGGGTTTGCCGATCGCGTGGTCGCTCGATCTGAAGCATTGGCCGATCCTGCAGTTGCAGTTGCAGAGCAACGCGCCGGGCGAGCTCGGCCTGGTATGGCAAGGCAGCGGCCAGGCACCGGCTTGCCTGGCACCGGTAGCCGAGATGCTTACACCTCATATAAGCAGCGTGCGTATCGACTTGCGCGCATTAGGCTGGCGCGGCGCCGAACCCGGCGCATGTGCGGTGCCAGGCATCGCGCAGATGCTTCGCCTGCGCATCCAGATACCTAGCCACGCAAGCGTGCGCATCGCTTCGGCGGCCTTGCTTACCACCGAGCCGATGCCGCGCCTGCAAGACGTTGCGGTCGACGTGCCCAAAGGCGCCACGCAACAAGACTTCAACCGCCTCACTGCGACCGCGCAAAACTGGTCGATGCCGCTGTTCCGCCTGCCTGAAGGCAGCAGCGCCGAAGCCATGCTGTGGCTCCGCAACCAGCTTCGCGATCGCTGGCCTGCCGCCTTGATCGTTCCGGCCGGCGAGACGCCACACGCCGAACGGATGGCGCGCCGTTCGCCAGCATGGCCCTGGAGTGCCTGCCTCCTTTACCTCGCCGTACTGCTCTGGTTGGTGTTGCGCCCCATCCAAGGTCCACTGCGCCCGTGGATCGACATCGCCGGCTGCCTGCTCGGTCCCTTGTGGCTCATCATGGGCCTGCACTGGGGCCTACGCCCTACTCCGTTGGGCGTGGCGGCTTTCGGCGGTGGGCTCGTTTATGCGTTGGCAATCGAGCGTCGGCATTTACAGCGGCTATGGCGCTGGCCTGAGGCGGGTCGCCATGGGTTGTGGCCGCTGGCGACGCTGCCGGCCGCAGTGCTACTTATTCTTATTTATGGGCACGCGCTACGCCCCCTGCTGCTGGGCCACGTCGTTGCCTATTTCGCCTGGGCCTGGCTGCAGCAATGGCTGATGCTGATCGTGCTGCTGCGCCGCTTCGAGCAGATCCTGCCTCGACCGAGCTGGGCCATCGTGCCGGTGGCGCTGGTGTTTGCGTTGTTGCATACCCCCAACGGCACGCTGATGCAGCTGTGCTTTGTCGGTGAGCTATGGTGGGCGTGGTGCTTCATGCGTTCGCGCAGCGTATTGCCGATCGCGCTGGCCCACGCGGTCTGCGCGTTGCTGGTGGAGTCGGGACTGGCGGGCGGGACGCTGCTGCGCTCGCTCGAAGTGAGCGCGCGCTTCTTTCTTTAGGTTGGGGTGCGAACCCCAACATCGCCATGTACATGCATCCCGATGTTGGGGTTCGCACCCCAACCTACGGTCTGCGCGCGCTTTTTCCCTTGGTGCCGATCGCATCCAACACGGCCTTCAAGTCATCAGGCAGGGGCGCGGAAAAACCATAGGCGCGCCCGTCCAACTCGAACGACAGGTTCGAGGCGTGCAGAAACAACCGGTGCAATCCCTTCTCACGGAAGCGCTTGTTCGCTTCCTTGTCGCCGTACTTGGTATCGCCGGCCAGCGGATGGCCGATGTGCGCGGCGTGCACGCGGATCTGGTGCGTGCGGCCGGTGCCCAGGGTGGCCTGCATCAGGCGCGCGCCGGTGTATTGCTCCATCTCCCGGAAGAAGGTGAGCGACGGCTTGCCATCGTCCGCCACCCGCACCATCCGCTCGCCGCCCTGTAGCACGAACTTCTTGAGCGGTGCGTTCACGTCGAACTTGGCCTTCTGCGGGTGTCCCACCATCAGGCACAGGTACTGCTTGGTGACTTCGCCAGCCCGGATGGCGGCCTGCAGACCGGTGAGCCCGGCGCGGGTGCGGGCGAACACCAGCACGCCGCTGGTATCACGGTCCAGGCGATGGACCAGTTCGAGGTGATCCTTGGGCCGAGCCTGCCGCAGCAGCTCGATCGCCCCGAAGCTCACCCCGCTGCCGCCGTGACTGGCCATGCCGGACGGCTTGTCGATGACCAGGAAATGCTTGTCCTCGAAGATCACCGTGTCGGCGACTGCAGTGAGGGCCGCCTGGGGCGCGCCCTCTTCGGGCGGGCGTTCGGCCACCCGCACTGGCGGGATGCGCAGGATATCGCCCTGGCTGAGACGCGTATCCGGCTTGGCGCGCTTGCCGTTCACGCGCACCTGGCCGGTCCGCAGCAGCCGGTAAATCATGCTCTTGGGCACCCCCTTGAGCAGGGTCACGAGGGCGTTGTCGATGCGCTGACCGTCCCGCTCCGGACCGATCTCTACTTGACGCACCCCTTGAGGTACATCGGGGGAAGTTGCCGTCTGCATTGAAAAAAACCTGGGTTGAGAGGATACTCGCACAGCGCTCAGCCCGGTCCACCGACATCCCGTTGGGACCCGGGCGCCCGCCTGTTACGCCGGCGAGGTTTGCTCCGGTCGGCCGTCTTGGCAGCCGGTTGCAAACACCCATTCATCGTAACGGTTCGGGTAGCCGCTTGTCCGGTTTTGTTGACCTGATGCTGCGGCGTGCGTGCATAGAATCATCCCGGTATCGGGAACGTTACCGTTATTTTGCCGCTTTACCGCAGCGGCGCGATCCCCGGAACGGCCGCCACACCAGGCGCCACCGCGGCGCGCGACGCGCGGCCAAGCCAAGGAATCACACACAATGAAAAGAATGTTGATCAACGCGACTCAGCGTGAAGAGTTGCGTGTGGCCATCGTCGATGGCCAGACCCTTTACGATCTTGATATTGAAATCCCTTCCCGCGAGCAGAAAAAAGCCAACATCTACAAAGGCCGCATCACTCGCGTCGAACCCTCCCTCGAAGCCTGCTTTGTCGACTACGGCGCCGAACGCCACGGCTTCCTTCCGCTGAAAGAAATCGCCCGCGAGTACTTCACGCCGGGCCTCGATCCCTACAAATCCAACATCCGTGACCTCCTCAAGGAAGGCCACGAGGTGGTCGTGCAGGTGGAGAAAGAGGAGCGCGGCAACAAGGGCGCCGCCCTCACCACCTTCATCAGCCTGGCCGGCCGCTACATGGTGCTGATGCCGAACAACCCGAAGGCGGGTGGCGTCTCGCGCCGCATCGAGGGTGAAGACAGGCAGGCGCTGAAAGAAGCGCTGGAACATCTGACCGTCCCCGACGAGATGGGCCTGATCGTGCGCACCGCCGGCATGGGCCGCGACGCCGAAGAGCTGCAATGGGACCTGGATTACCTGCTGGCCACCTGGAAAGCCATTTCCCAGGCCGCCAATGCCCAGAAGGCGCCGTTCCTGATCTACCAGGAATCGAAGCTGTTCATCCGCGCCCTGCGCGACTATCTGCGCAACGACATCGGCGAGATCCTGATCGACGAGGAATCCCTCTATCAGGACGCACGCGACTTCATGCAGCAGGTGATGCCCAACGCCCTGCGCAAGCTGAAGTTGTACAAGGACGACACGCCGCTGTTCTCGCGCTACCAGATCGAAACGCAGATCGAGAGCGCGTTCGACCGCACGGTGCGCCTGCCTTCCGGCGGCTCGATCGTGATCGACCAGACCGAAGCGCTGACCGCCATCGACATCAACTCCTCCAAGGCCACCAAGGGTGGCGATATCGAGGAGACGGCGTTCAACACCAACCTGGAAGCGGCCACCGAGATCGCCCGCCAACTGCGCATCCGCGACGCTGGCGGCCTCATCGTGATCGACTTCATCGACATGGACAGCCCCAAGCATCAGCGGGAAGTCGAGGAACGCCTGAAGGATGCCGCCAAGCTCGACCGCGCACGCATCCAGATCGGCCGCATTTCGCGCTTCGGCCTGCTTGAGTTGTCGCGTCAGCGCCTGCGTCCGTCGCTGGGCGAAGCCACCCAGATCGTCTGTCCGCGCTGCGAAGGCCACGGCCATATCCGCAGCGTGGAATCGCTGTCGCTGTCCACGCTGCGCCTGATCGAAGAGCACGCGATGAAGGACAACACCGGCCAGGTGCTGGTGCAGGCCCCGCAAAGCGTGGCCAACTACATGCTCAACGAAAAGCGCGCCAGCGTGGTCGAGATCGAACTGCGCAACAAGGTGCACGTGGTGATCGTGGCGGACGAGAAGCTTGAGACGCCGCACATCGAGATCCAGCGCATCCGCGAAGCGGACATGGGCGAGCACAGCAAGCCCAGCTACGAGCGCCTTACTGCTGAAGAAGCCAACGTAGTGCGCAAGATGGGCCAGATGCTGGGCAGCAGCGAACAGCCGGCGGTAAGCGGCATCGTGCCGAGCAGTCCGGCCCCGCTACGCGAAGAAGAGCCCGTCACGGCGCCGGCTGCTCCGGTAGCCAAGCCGCGTCAGCCAGTCGCCGCGCCGTCGCCGGCCCCGGCTGCATCGCAGGGTGGCTTCCTCTCCAAGCTGTTCGGCTTGTTCCGCGGCAACGACGCCGCTGCGCCGGCCCCTACCCCGGCTCCCGTGGCTGCGCCCCCGCAAGCCGCGCGCGGCAACCGGCAGCAGGACAATCGCCGTAACGAGCAACGCACTCGCGGCGAAGGTCAGCAGCGCCAGAACCAGCAGCAGCGCGAAGCCCGCGGCGGTGCGCAGCAGCAAGGCAAGAACCAGAATCAGCAGCGCCAGCGCCAAGAGCAGCCAGGGCGCCAGCAGCAAGGCAAGCAAGAACAACAGCGCCAGCCCAAGCCCGCACAGACCGGCGAAGCGGCTGTCACTGAACAGCGCAACAAGCAACAGAACGCTGAAGCCAACAAGCCAGCCCCGCAGGAACGCCAGCCGCGCCAACCGCAGGCCGAGCGTCAACCGCCGCAGCAACAACCCGCCAATCCGCCCGCCGCCAAGCCGGTAGAAGCGCCAAAGCCAGCGGCGGAAGCCGTCGTGGCAGTTGCCGCGGCAACCGAAAACAACGCTGCCGCAGGCGAAGCGTCGGCCGAGGGTACCGGTCAGTCGCGCCGCCGCCGCGGCCGTCGCGGTGGCCGTCGTCGTCGTCGTCATGAAGGTGGCGTTGCGGGTACGGGGCAGAACGAGCAGGCCAACGCGCTGGATCTGGACGACGAGGATCGTGATGACCTCGAAGCGTCCGAGCTGGAAGCCGACACGGCACCCGCTGAAAAGGCCGCCCCTGTCGCCACGCATGTCACGGCTGCACCGACCCCTGCATCTGCGCCGGCAGTGGACGTTGCGCACACCACACCGCTTACCGAGAACCATGCACCGGTGACGGTGAAGGAAGCGGTTGCCGAGGTGGAATCGATCAGGGTAACGGCGGTCGAGCCGCAGGCTGCTACCGCGACGGCCGAAGACAGCCACGCCCCCGCGCCGCTGATCATTGCGCCGGCACCGGTGCCGTCATCGTTCAACTTGCCGGTGCTTCCGCCCATTCCGGTGCGCGAAGCGCCGGTAGAAACAGAAGCACCTGCGGCGATCGAAGAAACCGTTCCGCAGCCGCGCGAAGAAGTGACGGTAACGCAAGCCGACGTGGTCACGGTGTCGGTGCCGCACGGCGTGGAACCGGCCATCAACGAAACCAGCGTGGCCGCCGAATCGATCGTTATCGCCGAAACCAAGCACGCAGACGAACCCGTGCTGATCGAGCCCGTGGCCGCCCCCGCTCCCTCAGAACCGGTCGTAGTGACGCCAGCACCGCTGGTCCATCAGCCCGAGCAAGGTGACCTGCTCTCTGCACCGTTGCACCACTCGACACCGGCCGAGCCAACGCATGGCCACAACGAGCATATCGATGAGACGAAGGAATCGTCGTCCGACGAAGAGCAGCTTCCAACCGGTCATCAACGCGACAATCGACTTTCCTGACGCGCCATCGCCGACGGTAGCCGTAAAGCAAAAGGGCCGGACGTGATGTCCGGCCCTTTTGCTTGCCATGTCGAAAAACGTGCGGAAGCTCGTTCCTCAGTTTCCAACCTGGTTGTTGTGCGTATCCAACAGCCCGTGCACGGTCATCAGATGTGCCAGGCTGATCACATGATCGACCTGCAGCTTCTCCATCAGACGTTGCTTGTAGGTTGAAACCGTTTTGGGACTGAGATTCAGTTGCTCGCCAATGGCGGTGAGCGCCTTGCCGCGCACCAGCATCATGGCCACTTCCAGCTCACGGCTGGACAAAGCGTCGAACGGCGAACCTTCGCCATCCAGTGTGGCCAGCGCCAACTGCTGCGCTACCGCCGGCGCCAGATAGCGACGGCCGCCAGCCACCTGCCGCACGGCATTGAGCAGTTCCTCCGCCGCACAGCTCTTGGTGAGATAGCCATGCGCGCCGGCGTCCAGCAGACGCTTCGGGAAGCGGGCATCCTCCACCACTGTCACCACGATCACGTGCGTGGGCAGATTCGCCCGCACGATGCGCTCGGTCAGCTCAATGCCGCTCATGCCTGGCATGTGGACATCGACCAGCGCGATATGCGGCTTGCTGGCCCGGATCAGCCTCAGCCCGTCCTCGGCGGTGGCCGCTTCGCCGCAAACACGGATATCCGGCTGCTGCAAAATCATTCTGAAGCCGGTTCTTACCAGCTCGTGGTCATCTACCAGTACAACGTCGATCATCTAGCGCCCTCCTTGGTTAGGAACTGTGCCTTCGCAAAGTAGGCAGGTCTCTGACACATTGCAAGTCGATAACCCCGCGTTCCGAAAGGAATTTCCATCTTGAGCCAACTCCCACATTCAAGGTAGGAAATTACCTACATACATGTCCTAATTTTGGTGCCATGATTAGCGAAATAGCTGTCGTAAGTCACGCGTTCCACCCCCTGCCGGAGTGCATCGATGGTGATCTACTCGCTCAGACAGTCGCCTGATGGAGATTGGAGCATACGAAGGGACTCGGCCACGCTGTTCAGTCAGCTGCGCCTTGGTCCCGCTATTCAACTGGCGCGCGAAGCTGCCCGCGACGAGCACAATCGCTCGGGCCGCAGCACCTGCGTGGAAATGCCAGGCCCCGCATCCACCATCCGCCTCGCGCAATACGCGCGTCCGGGACAACCGCTGGAAAGCGCCGTGGCCTGACCGATTCACATCAAAGCGGAGTCGATTGCTCCGCCTGCGCAAACTGCATGTTACGATCGCGCGCCTGCAGCCGGTCATTCTGCACCCCTTCCCGCCCGGATGGCGAAACAGGTAGACGCAAGGGACTTAAAATCCCTCGACCGCAAGGTTGTGCCGGTTCGATTCCGGCTCCGGGCACCAGCGCTTTCAAGCGAATCTTCGATCCGCTCACCGAACCCCAAGCTCGCTGGCCATCGCTTCATCGACGTCGCAATAAGGTTTCGATGCATCCACGCGATGGTCGAATTCGAAATAGACCGGCGGCCGTCCTATTTCCCCGTCTTTGTTTTCTTTCAAGCGATAAACATAAAAATGCACCGGCTCCGCGTCGGCATAACTGAGTTTCATGTCACGCTCCGCGCGAATCAGCCACGTTGTCGCGGCGTGGGCAGAAGTGAAAATGCGGAAGTCATGTAGCAGGCAATCAGCGCCGCCGCCCTTCAACAGATAAAGCCGCTCGTATTGATCTTTCGGGTCCACGTTGAACACCGGCACGACGTTCCATGCCGGCTCGTCCGGGCTATCCGAAGGCCCCTGCGTGTAGATCGTTGCCATGCTGAAGCTGTGCGCGTTGTAGTTCTCTCGCTTCGCGACAACGATGGTGGTTTTGTGGCCACCTAGAACGACGTGATTGAAACCGTTGTTCAGCGCAACCGGATGCGCATTATCAAACTGTCCTGCAAGCGCCGCTGATGTCATCACCAGGCCCGGCAGCAGTGCGCAGATATAGAAAATCCTTCGCATGGGCACTCCTGCCAAAACCAGCAAGATGTCGGTACGTGCGCGAAAGCTTAATCAAGATCACTGTCGCAAGCACGGCATCCGCAGGGAAGCATGAGGGCTGTCGTGAGGCAGGAAAACACCAGCCGTTCTCCCTCGCCAGGCGCCGTTGACTGAGCCGATAATAATGAGAATAATTCTCATTATCTCATCCCAACCACCGCCGACACCGCCAATGACTTTCTGCGCTTTGCTCCTGACGCTCTCCGGCGCGTTCCTGCTTTACCTCGCACACGCGCAACAACGCCTGTTGCACGTGGCGAAGTCGTGGCCGGCACGAACAGCCGGAAGCGCCATATTGCTCATAGGCACCCTCGCCTGGTGCGAAGCGCAAGGCGTCGGCGCAGGGGTGGCCGGGGCGCTGACCGCCGCGATGTGTGCGTGGGTGCTGCTGCCGTACATCGCATGGTGGCGTGGCAGTCATACATCCACGGCGAACGAGCGCACGCGATGATCGCGCGTTACCTGGCTGGCGTCCTGCTCGGCTTTCCACTTGCAGCATGGCTGTTGCGCCTGATGCTCGCGACACTGCCCCATCGCGGCGCTGAGTGGCTCATTCCCGCATTGATCCTGTTTATTCCTTTATGGATAGCGCTGATCGCGGCCGCGTTCGCCTTTCGCAATGCCGCGCGCGCATGGGTGGCATTCGGCTGTGCCAATGCAGCGGCTTTCGCACTGACGCAATGGATTGGATAAGGCATTCCACAGATGAAAGCCGCCACGCTACGCACCTTCCAGACCGTGCACACATGGACCGGCCTGATCGCCGGTTTCGCCTTGTTTATCGCGTTCTACGCTGGCGCTCTCACAGTGTTTCACGCCGACATCGCCGCGTGGCAAAACCCACCGTGGCGAAGCGAAGGCGATGCAGATGTTTCGCTGGCCACGCTGATCGAGCGCCTTGTTGCGGACCATCCACAAACCAAAGACGACTTCGGCATCGTATTGCCCAGCGACGCCTCGCACGCTGCCTACGCCTATTGGCAGGAAGACAACCAAACGCGCTTTGCCACCTACAGCAACATGGCATCGCCCAGTGATGACGAGGGCCATGCCGGCTCGCTCGCAGATTTCATTTACGCCCTGCACGATTCACTCGGCTTGCCGGTAGTGGGCATGTACCTGATGGGCATCGTGAGCCTGTTGTATGGATTGGCCTTGCTATCGGGCGTGGTGATCCATCTGCCGCGGTTGCTTGGCGACCTGTTTGCCTTACGCGCTGGCCACAACCTCAAGCGGCTCTGGCAGGACGCACACAATGCCATCGGCGTCGTCAGCCTGCCTTTTCATATCATTTTCGCCGTCACCGGCGCGCTGCTTTGCCTGTTCACGCTGTTGTTTGCCGCGCTCAACGGATTGGCCTTCAACGGCAAGCTTTACGAGGCGTATGCGCAAGCCATCAACACGGCACCGCCGCGCACGTCCAGCCACATAGCGGCGGCCATGTTGCCGCCTGACGAACTGATCGACCGCGCACGGCAAGCGGCTAAAGGCGGCAACGTCAGCAGCTTTGAGCCGGACTATCTGCACTACATGCACTATGGCGATCGCCACGCCGTGATTGAAGTACGCGGCTTGTCGCAACACACATTAGGTACGTACGGTACGGTAGCGCTGTCTGCCGTGGATGGAAGCGTACTGGCCATGCATGTGGGCAGCACGCATACCATCAATGGCATCAGCAACTCTGCGATGTATGCGTTGCACTTCGGCAGCTTTGGCGGGCGCATCGTGCAATGGCTGTATTTTGCGCTGGGTTTGGCAGGTGCGTTCCTGTTCTATTCCGGCAATCTGTTGTGGATCGAATCCCGGCGCAAGCGTCGCCATATCGATCAGCCACGACGCACCCGTGTCATGGCGCGCGCCACGATCGGTGTATGCATCGGCACATGTCTGGGCATTTCCGGCGCCTTTGCTGTCACATGGATCGCCGGTTACTTGGGTGTCGATGCCGCATGGCCGCAACGCGTCGCCTGCTATGGCCTGTTTCTTGGTGCGTGCGCCTACGCTTGCATACGCCCGATACCGCGTGCTGCCGTGGAATTGCTGCTGGCCACGGCCGTATTGACCGTGGGCGTAGCGTTCGCCGACCTGATTTGCAATGCAGACATGCTGATACGCGACCCTTCGCCCCAACATCATTCGGTACTCGGCGTAGATCTCACTGCGTTGTGTCTCGGCCTTGTTTTCATGGCGTTCGCGCGAGCAGCCGCACGACGCGCGCGCCGTGGCGATCCTCATAGCGTATGGGCACTTGCCTCCACGTCATAGTTCTTTCCACTCGGCAAGCCAACGCCAGCCGGACATCTTTTCAAGGAGTATTCCATGTCCGTTGCCCGGCACCGCCGTGCCCTGCCTTTCCTTGTCGTCCGCAAAAGCGTTGCGGTGTTCGTTTCCGGCCTTGTCATAAGTCATGCGCACGCCGATGACACGCAACCGCCGAAAACCAAAGTGCTCGAACAAGTGCATGTCACCGCGGCGAGCCCATTCGATCTTTACCGCACCAACGACGCCAGCACCGGCGCACTAGGATTGCGCGATTTGCTCAACACGCCTTTCAGCATCTCACCCGTCACGGCGGAACTGATCACGAACCGCCAAGCCATCGACATCAACGAAGCCTTTGCTGCCGATCCCGGCGTTACACCGGTAGCGAGCGGCTACGTGGGTGAATCGTCCGGTTTCGCCGTGCGTGGCCTGGCGTTGGATTTGCTCAATGGCTACAAGATGGACGGTCTGGCCATTCCCAACTGGGGCAGCGATTTGCCGTTGGAGCCTTTCAGTCAGGTCGAACTGCTGAAAGGCCCCGGTGGTTTCATGTACGGCTTCGGCCAACCCGGCGGCATTCTCAATTTCGTTTCCAAGCAGCCTACGTCAACACCGTATGCGAGTTTTACGCTGGGCTATGTTTCCAACGGCGTGTTCAAGCAAGCGGCCGATGTCGGCGGCACGGCGAGTGGATGGGGCTACCGCCTCAACCTCGTGCACGAAGAAGGCAACACCTTCGTGCACGATGGACATATCCGGCGCAATGCCGCGTCGCTCGCACTCACCAAGAACATCACCAATAGCCTGCAATGGCACTTCAACAGCATCTACCAGGATCGCGATGTGCAAGGCGCCTATTACGGCATCATCCTCGGGCAGGATTTCGGTTATCCCGTTGCCGAGCCGGTGCGCGTGCCCATTGCGTTGCCGGGCGATCAGCGTGTCAGTCAGCCTTACACGGGTTACCAAACGACTTATCGCGTCGCGAACACCGGCCTGAAGTGGGATATCTCGCCTGACTGGAGCTTCCATCTCGACTACAGCTACGCCAAGCAGACACGCGAGAACCGTGACAGCGCCATCATCCTTACCGACAACCAGGGCAATTACACCGATCTCAACTATCTGGGCTATTCGCGCTACAACTACGCGCAGTGGCAAGGCATGTTCAACGGTACGTTGACCACCGGTTCCATCAAGCACGATCTGGTATTCGGCGCCTCCGCGCAAACGTTGAATTCGCACTATCCAGCGGACTGGAACGTCAGTGCCGGACAAATGTTGGGAACCGGCAATCTTTTCGATCCGTCACTATTGCCCGATCCCAACACATCATGGAGCCGCGCCACGTACCTGGCGGAAGCCACCACGCAGCGCGCACTGTTTGTCAGCGATACACTTATTTTTTCGCCGCAATGGTCCGCCCTGCTTGGCCTGCGCTACATCGACTACCTGGACACCTCATTCGGGCCGGGCAGCACGCAACCCACGGCCCGCTACGACCAAAAGCCGGTGACGCCGACCGCCGCACTGATGTACAAGCCACTGGCGCCGATCACGCTGTACGCCAGCTACGTGCAATCGCTGGAGCAACCCGCCAGCGCGCCGCAAAGCGCCGTGAATGCGTACCAGACGTTTGCACCCACCACCAGCAAGCAGTTTGAACTGGGCGCAAAAGCCGAGTTCGATACGTGGAACGCGAACCTTGCGTTGTTCCAGGTGCAACGCGGCTTGCAATATCTCAATGCCGACAATGTCTACGTGCAAGATGGCCAGACGCGCTATCGAGGCGTGGATGCCTCGTTCCAGGCTTCGCTTGGCAGCCATTGGACCGTGCTCGGCGGCGTCATGGCGCTCGATGCCGTCAACGTACGCACGGCATCCGAGGTCGATGGCAAGCGTGCTTATGGCGCACCGAAACTGCAAGGCAATCTGTATGCGGAATACAGCGTGCCGCAGCTACCGGGTCTGGTGCTGACGGCGGGTGCACGCTACGTCGGCAACCAGGCTATCGAGGCCAATAACAGCAACATTATTCCGGCGTATCACACGTTCGACGTGGGCGCACGGTACGCCAGTACGCTAGGCGGGCATCCGGTGATTTATCGAGTTGGCATCGACAATCTTGCTGATGAAAAGTATTGGCTGACGAGTTTTGGTTTCATTCTCAACCAAGGCACACCAAGGACGGTGCGGGCGAGTGTGACGTTTACGTTGTGAGGCAAAACCCGCGGGCAACAGCTGGTGATGGATTCCGGCCTTCGGCGGAATGACGATGCGCTTATCTGTAGGTTGGGGTGCGAACCCCAACATCGTGATGTCTGCAGGCATGGCGATGTTGGGGTTCGCACCCCAACCTACGTGCTGGTGGGGATGGCTACGCGCACCCGCAACCCATGTCCCGATGGCGCATCCAGCAATTCGATCGTTGCATCATGCAACTGCGCCGCACGCTGCACGATGGAAAGACCAAGACCATAGCCATCGCCACCACTCGACTCGCGGTGAAAACGCGCAAACACACTCGCGCGCCGCTCGGGTGGAATGCCCGGCCCGTTATCGACCACTTCGATCACGATACCGCTTTGCAAACGGTGCATGGACAACTGCACCTGCCCGCCCATCGGCACATGATGCATGGCGTTCTCAATGAGATTGCGCAGCAACGCAGCGAGCGCCGCTTCATAGCCATCCATCTTCAGGCTGTCATCGTGTTCGGCAAAGGCAAACTCGACGCCGCTCTCGCCAAGCAGCGGTGCGAGTTCGTCAATCACGTTCATCGCCACGACAATCAAGTCGACCTCGCCGCGCTGGCCGGCTGCTGCGCCGGCTTCCAGGCGTGCAAGCGCCAGCAATTGCTCGATGCGCCGCGCCAGACGCACGAGTCCGGATTGCGCGCTGGTCAATGCAACCTGTGCATCGGCAGGGAGTGATGCTGCCATCACGCCATCGAGATGGATCATGGTGGATGCAAGCGGCGTGCGTAGTTCGTGCGCAACATCTGCGCTGAAACGGCGCTCACGCTCCAGCGCATCCTCCAGGCGTTCCAATTGGGCATTCAGGGCATCGACCACCGGCTGCAATTCCTGCGGCGCATGATCCAATTGAATGGGTTGGCGATTGCCCGGCGAGCGCGATGCCAGCGCTTGCCGCAAACGTTCGAGCGGGCGCAAACCGCGCCGCACCGCCCACCCCACCAACACCGCCAGCAATGGCAGGCCGACCACCTGCGGCAACCCCAGATCAAGCCACAAGGCCCGCGTGATATCGCGCCTGCTGTCATCACGCTCGCCGACCCGAATCACCACGTTATTGACGTCGTCCACCAGCGTAAAAATGCGCCAGCCGTAACCCTCGAAGAAATGATTGTCGAAGCCGGAAACCGGGGTCGACGGCATGGGCAGGCGTGCCAGGTTGGCGGTGGTCAGGCGCATGCGATTGTGCATGTCGAACACCTGATAACCCACTTCCGTTTCGTAGGTGCGCGTGTGCAGGAGTTGCACTTCGTCTTCGCGACTCATGATCGGCACTTCCAGCGAACCTTGCGCTGGCGAGCGCAAGGCATCGAGGCCGGCGCGCCGGATCAGCACGTCCAGCGTGCGTGCCGATTGCGCCAGCCTTCCATCCAACAGCTCGCGTGTTTCCTTCAAGGTGCGGTTGTAGCTATACAGGCCGATCGGCAGCAGCACCGCAATCAGCACCGCAATAATCATCCAGCGCAGCCGGTCGCGCAGGCTCATTCGCTTCACGTGGGATCCCGGGGAATCATGTAACCCACGCCGCGAATGGTGCGGATGGCATCGAAGCTCAGCTTGCGGCGCAAGGCATGGATTTGTACTTCCAAGGCGCTGCTGCCTACGGCGTTATCCAGGCCATACAGCGAGTTTTCCAGATGCTCGCGGCGCACGATGCGTCCCGCGCGTTCCATCAAGATACGCAGCAAGGAAAATTCGCGGCGCGTCAGTTCAACACGCTTGCCGCGGTATTCGGCTTCGCACGTGCCGATATCCAAACTGATCACGCCCACGTCGATGCGATTGGCGGCAAGCCCCTGCGCACGGCGCGTCAACGAGCGGATGCGCGCGCTCAATTCTTCCAGGTGGAAGGGCTTGACCAGATAGTCGTCCGCACCGGCATCGAGGCCACGCACACGCGCTTCCAAACCGTCGCGCGCCGTCATCACGATCACCGGCGTGTTGACGTGCGAACGGCGTGCTTCGGCCAATACTTCGATGCCGTCCTTGTTGGGCAGGCCTAAGTCGAGCAGGACCAGGTCAGCCGTCTGGTCACGCAGCGCGGTCAGCGCCTCGCGTCCGTCACGCAGCCAGGTCACCGCGTAGGAGAGTCGTTCCAGCGCCTGCCTGATGGCTTCGCCGAGTTGCAGGTCATCTTCGACCAGGATGATGTGCATGCCGCCGTTTACCTTCGCCCGACTTTGTGGGAAGTATTGTCCTGCCTGGTCATTTTGCGCAGATTAGCTTAGGGCGGTCTTACTGCGCCCACCGCACGATAACCCGATACTCGCCCGCCCTCTGTCAGCCTGGAGACCCGCATGAAAGCCCTGCGAATCACCCGCCATGGTGCGCCGGAGGTGCTCGAGTACGCCGACGTCGCCATGCCCGAGCTGGACGCCAACAGCGCGCTGGTGCGGGTGCATGGCGCATCGGTCAATCCCAGCGACGTCAAGAACGTGTCCGGCCATTTTTCGCAGACCACGCTGCCGCGCATTCCTGGCCGCGATTTCAGCGGCGTGGTGGAGCAAGGGCCGCCGGCATGGCGCGGTGTGGAGGTATGGGGCACGGGTGGCGATATCGGTTTTATTCGCGACGGCACGCACGCGGAATACATCAAACTGCCAGTCGCCGCCTTGGTGCGCAAACCTGCGGCACTCGATCATGCACAAGCTTCCGCCATCGGCGTCAATTTCGTGGTGGCATGGCTGGGGGTGGTGGATTACGCGCAATTGCGCGAGGGCGAAACCATCGCCGTGATCGGCGCGGGTGGCGGCGTCGGTGGCGCGGTCACGCAGATCGCAAAATCATTGGGCTGCCGCATCATCGGCATCGATCGGCATCCGGTGGATGCCAGCTCGCCAGCCGGAAAGCGCATGCATGCCTTTGTGCCGTTCGACGAGCATGCCGCTGCCAATGTACGCCGCCTGGAGGGCTTGGCCGATGGCGTGGACGTGGTGTTCGACAGCGTGGGCGGGGTGGCTTTCGAAGCGGCGCTGGGCATGGCCAGGCGCCGTGGCCGGGTGGTGGAAATCAGCGCTACCGGCCGGCGCCAGGTGGAATTGGACCTGATCGACTTCTACCACAACGAAACCCAGCTGCTGGGCGCCGACAGCGCCAAGCTGGGCGTGGTGGAATCGGCCCGGCTGATGCAGGCGATTGCACGGGAGTTCGACAACGGCAAGTTCGATGCGCCGGTGATCGCCCATCGCTACAGCCTGGCGCAAGGGCGGGAGGCTTATGAGGCCGTCGCCCAGGGCACGCCGGGGCGGGTCGTGATTGTGCCCTGAAGGGGCAGCTTGTTACCCAAGAGGAGCGACGGTGACAGTACCCTACCCTATGGCTGCGGCGTAGCACTCTTCGGCTTGCGTCCCCGCCGCGGCTTGGCTTCTGCCTGCTGCGCAATCAGGCTCTGCAGATAGGCGATTCCCTCTTCCTCCGGGAAAAACGCCACCACGTCCGCCACGGTCAGATTGTGACGTGTCTTCAACGCCAGGAACTCCTCCTTCGCCCTCTCCATGGCGCTGATGGCGGCCTGTTTGGCCGTCTCTTTCCTGCTTTTGGGCGAACGTTGTTCGATTTCCTTATCGAGGGCCGCGAGTTCTTCCTGGAAGCGGCGGAAGGCGTCTTTCGGGAGGGTCATGGGAACGCAGTGTGCTACAGGATCGGTGATTATCTCATAGGCAGGTGCGCCATCCATGGATTGTTCCCTTTTTCGTGCGCCGTATTGGCCTTAAAACAGGCTGACGGCGTGGGAGCTGTCAGCGCGGGCCACGGCTGCCCTCCTGCATGTTCGATAAATAGGCGCTGGGATAACCGCGGCGACGTGACTTGGCCCCAGCCTCGTATGCCCATTTTTCACGTTTCCAAATACCCGCCTGCGTATGATGGCTCCCAGCGCCGTCCTCGCCGCAAGCAGCTAAAAAAAGCAGCCTCTGGACCTACGCGGGGGGATGTATGGCACGGTCTAAGCATTACCTCTGTTGCACCATCGGATGTCATATCGCAACGGACGGTAGGGGCGCGCTTAATCAAAGCTCAGGGGTGCACCGATGCTGAAATCAATCATGGAAAACAAGTGGCTCCGGCAGGTGGCGGTTTTCGTCGTATACGGAACCCTTTACACGCTGCTGCGACCTTATTCGGTCGGCATCTGGCACATCATCAGCGGCCTGCGCCTGGGCGTTCTGCTGCTGTTGCCCTATCGCTACTGGCCCACCCTGGCCCTGGCCGAACTCGGCCCAACGCTCTACTACACCTCGCCGGGGCAGGCACCGTTCGGGCTGGCCTGGGAGATCGGCAATTCGATTCCGGCCATCTTGTTCGCCATGCCCATCGTGGCGTGGTGCAAGCGCAAACTGGGGTTGTTCCCTTCCCGGCACCTGGTCAGGGCGAAGGCATTGCTTATCTGCATCGCGCTGTCGTCGGCGGTGTGGACCGCCATTACGGTGCTCCTGCTGCTCGTTGTGGTGCAGCCGCCTGGCACCGAGCATCCCTATCAATTTCAAAGCATCCAGGCCGTGCAGGTTTTCCTCGGCAAGTACGCGGGGATTCTTACCGTTCTGCCGATCGCCCTGGCGCTCAAGCTGCAAAAGCCGCAGCCCTGGCGCCGTCAATTCGCCAACTGGATCGGCAATCCGTTGCTGCAGGAATCCCTGGTGCTGCTGCTGCCGTCATTGGCCGTGCTCTATTGGCTCAATGTGCACGTCGTCGCCGACATTAAGCCGGTGATACGGATGGCCATGCTGCTCCCGGCCGCCTGGCTCACCATCAAACATGGTTGGCGCGCAGCAGCAGTCGGCACCACGGCGGCGATCGTCTGCATCTTCCTCAACATGGAATCGCGCATCGGCGATCTGGACGTGATTGGCGCGCAAGCCTTCCTTGCTTTCTCCGTCACCTGCCTGCTTGCGTTGGGCGTGCGTGTCAGCATGCAGAATGCCGTGGAAGAACAGGAGCGCATCGATGCCAAGGCGGCGGTCAAACTGGCACAACAAGGCTTGTACTTGTGCGAATTGCGCATGCGGCAGGCGTCGCAGACGCTCGAACAGGTGGCCGGCGGTCTGCAATTGACGCAAACGCGGTTGCTCAATCGCTTCAAGCACATGATTCCGCCGATGGAAGGCCAGAGTTACTACAAGCAAATGGCCGCCACGCAGAGCCAGGTCTATCAACTGGTGGAATCCATGCACCCGACCGCCTGGCGCGAACGCGGCCTGCCAGCCGCCTTGCGCGAGACCATTGGCCGCGCGCTGGATGAAGCCGGGATTGCCTATCGCTTCGAGTTGAGCGGCCGCGGCTTGAGCCAGCTCTCACCCAGCGTGCACGCAGCCATTTATCGCCTGGCCTGCGAAGCGGTGGTGTATGTGCTTGCACAACAGGATTGGTCCACCGTCACCATCTCGCTGCGCGGCGGCTTTACGCACGGCCAACGTTGGGCGGTGCTGCGTGTGGCGGGCAGTGCTCATCACACGGCGTCCGTGCCGCTTATCCAACGGAAACACGAAACGCAGCATCTAGCGGCCAAACTGGGTGCCAACAGCCTGAGCGCGATTGCCATGCGCGATTACGCCCGCCTCTATAACGGCGAGTTGCACACCTTCAACGACCCAAATGTGTTTCGCATGACCGGCTTGCTGCATGACGTAAGCCAGCGGATGCAGGAGCCGCGTGCGGCGGCTCCCGCTGCGTCGCCGGAGCTGTACATTCGTTGACAGCACCGGCGGCGCCAAGCATCGTCAACCGCCGTTGCCGCCACCAGCCGCGTTGCTGCAATTGACGGGGTTCGTACAAATATTGGGTACGACCACCGGCGTCGTTGCCACGTTGATCTGCAACGCGCCCGTGCTCATCACCGTGGCGGTAATACGCGTCGTGCTGTCGCTGTAAATCGTTTCTGTCAGGCCCGCATTTCCTGATGCAGTGCCACGCTGCGTCGTCACATAGGCAGCATCCACGCCCACCGGCAACACCAGCACCACGTTATCCGCCATCGCCACGGCCGCACGCACCGTGCCATTCAGATCGTTGATCTGCACATAGCGAATGCCATCGCGAGTGAATACGTACACATGGTAATGCGGGCTTACGCTGACATCCGCAGCGTTCGGCCACGCTTGTCCAAGCCCGGTGGTAGGTGCCTGCGCCAATGCCGAGGTGGAAAGAACCGCGGCGAAGGCGATCGTAATGACGCGAATATGCGCAGCAAATCCGAATGGTTTGCGGAACATAAATAACCCCCTTTTCTGTCATGACGGCACCGATTTCTGGCCGTATCTAACACCCGGCGACGTATAGGGCGTGTGGTGCCTTTATGCCACGCTCGCTTCGGTTATAGGCTCAAAAATGGCCCGCGATGGAGAACCCGTTCTCTTTTCCAATAAGGTTTTTCAGGGGTTATTTTCTAAATCGATGAAAATAGTTATTGTCCTAGGCTGATTACCTTTTTGTAAAAATCACAGGCGGCCTTACCGGCGCATATCGTTAAAAAGATTTGCAAAATTTGTTCATATTGACTAGCTTGATAGCGGCATCACCCAAAAAACCACTATAAGGACCAGTCATGGCCATTGACCTGAAAAACCTTTCACCGAAAGAACTTCAATCGCTCATTGCCAACGCGAACGCGCAAATGCAAGAAGCCAAATCCAGCCAGATCCACGAAGTCCGCAAGAAAATCGATACCCTGCTCAGCAACGCCGGCCTCAGCCTGGCTGACGTGTATCCCACCCGCGGCGGTCGCCCCGGCAAGGTCGGCAAGCGCGGTACCGTTGCACCGAAATACCGCAATCCGGAAGATCCGTCGCAAACCTGGACCGGCCGCGGCAAGCGCCCGCTGTGGTTCGCGGCGGCGCTGAAAAAGCGTGGCGTCACCGCAGAAAGCCTGCTGATCGATGGCGCCGTGACCCGCAAAAAAGCCGGTCCGGCGAAGAAGGCGGCGAAGAAAGCCACCCGTCGCAAGCGGCGTTGATGCGGGTTTTGCCTCTATCCCTCTTCTCTTAGGGAAGATGGGTGGGGTGAGAGGCCAAACTGCCAGGCACGAAAACCAAAAGGCGCGGGAAAACCCGCGCCTTTTTATTTGCCAATAATTCCAAGCTTGCCATGTAAGCTGGGATGAGGCATCGCCGAACCCAACATGGCGTGCAGCTGTTCGCAACGTTGGGGTTCGCATGCGCTCACCCCAACCTACGCAGCATCAGAAGGAATATTTCACCGTCACCAGCGTGGTCATACCCGAATCCACAATGTCGGACAACGCAAGATTGCTCTTCCCGACATGCGACCAATATGAGTAATTCTTGGTCAGGTTGGAGATCGACACATCCACCTGTAAGTTGTTGTAGAACGCATAACCGGCATGCAAATCCACGCGCGTGGTCGGGCGGATCCACAAGTCATCCCACGGCGCGCCCTGCCCCAGATAATCGTACGTGGAGATATACGAGCCGGCGTAGTGATAGCTCAGGTTGACGGAGAAACCGTTCTTTTCATAGAACAGCTCGCCATTGGCCATCAGGTCCGGCGCATTCTGGATGCGCTCGTTATGAAAACCCGCCATGCCAAGATCCACCGAGGTGCGCTGGCCGGTCACGTTGAAGCCCACGCCGAAACCATCCAGCGGCGCCGGCATATCCTGAAACTTCTGGCGTACCGCCGCTTCGATGCCGTAGACCCGTCCATCGCCGCCATTCATCGGCTTGACGTATTGAATCGAACCGCTGTCAGTCGTACCTGCATTGACCGGATTGCTGCCGGCTTCGTAGATGTAGTTGGACAACTTCTTGTAGAAACCGGCGAGCATGGCGTGACCGCCGTGCTGGTTGGTCCACTCGCCGGACAGATCGATATTGAGCGATTCGATCGGCTTCAGATCCGGATTGCCTTCGTTGATGGTGGTCAGGCCATCGGCCGACACGCTCACCTGCGAACCGCCACCCAACTGCACAAAGGCCGGACGCGTATAGCTGGTCCAGATCGAACCGCGATACACCGCGCCATCGCTCGGGCGATAGTTCACGAACACGCTCGGCAGCGGCTCGTCGTAATGGGTGAAGTTCTTGGCGAAGTAGCCGGGCAGCTCGTTGCCGGATGCATCCTGCGGCGTCACCCAGAAATTGTTGCGAATATCGGTGTGCTCAAAGCGCATGCCCGGAATCACTTCCAGATCGCCCCACTTCAGCGTGACCATGGCATACGCGGAACTGACCGACTCGTTGGCACGTTGCGTATTGCAGTTCCAATTGTTGATGTACAGGCTGCTGCAGGTGTCGAGATCGCCAGGAACCACGTGCGCCGCAATCAGGCGCTTCAGCGCAGACTGGTCGATGGTGGGAACGTCATAGCTGTACACGCCCGGAAACACGGACGAGTAGTAACCATCGATCAAACCCAGTGAACCAAAGCTGCGGCCATCCGTAAATTTTGGCGTAGTCCAATCGCGATTGGTGAACTCGCGGTGGCTGTCGACGTACTTCACGCCCATCTGTAGGGAGGTCAGCGCACCGTCGTTGAAGTCATAGCGCGCATCGAATTTCGCGCCGCCCTTCTCCTGGCCGCTGTACGATTCGGTCAATTCACCCGCGCGCCGTGCATACAGAGTGGACGCGCTGTTGAACTGCGCCGTCATTGCCGGCGTCAGCATGGGATACGGAAAACCGTTGGCGCCGTAGGCCATCACGGTGCTGGCGCCATAGGGGAAATTGGCGGAGGAATACTCGTCGTTGCGCGCCGAGATTTCCACGTGATCCGGACGGTCGTTATGGCCCCAGCTGTAGAACAGATTGGGCGAGAAGGTCCAGCCGCCAACGTTCTTGTCGGCACCGAGCTGGAACGTGCCCAGGTCAGCCTTTTCCGGATTGGTCTCGTACCAGAAGCGTGTGGCAATGCGGCCGATCACCGGCTGGTAGAGGCCGGTAGTGCCGATCGGGCTGTACTTCACATTGGCCGGGATCAGCTGCAGATAAGTCGTATCTTGCTCGGTCTTGGCATACGCATAGCTCATGCGCGCATAGGTGGTCAGCGTGTCATCGATCTTCCAATCCAGCGATACGTTGCCGCCGTAGCGATGGGTGTAACCCGAGGATGTACCCAGGTACATGCCGGTGCTTTCCAGGTTGCGCTGCGGATCGAAACCCGGCGCGTTGTTGCCCGAGGCAGTAGTGCGCGCAAACTCCCAGGTGCCATCGCCGAGCGCCGCCGTCGCCGCAGCAGCCTCGCTGTTCACGTAATTGCGGCTGTCGTAATACGCGCTGGTGTAAATGCCGAACTGATGCGCCGAGCCCAACTTGGTCTGGAACTCGCCGGCCACGCCGCCACCCAAGCCATCGTCACCGTAGTCGCGCGCACGGCTTTCCACCCGGCTGCTCGCGGTAATGCTGCCGCTGGTCGGCGCATTGAAATCGAACGCGGTCGGTGTGCGGAAATCTATCGTGCCACCGATGGCATCACCGTCCATATCCGCGGTCGAGGTCTTGTTGAGCACGATGGTCTGCAAGCCGGACGGCGGCAACAGGCTGAGCTGCACACCGCGGCTGTACGCCATGCCTTGCGCCACATCCACGCCATTGATCAGGTTGACGTTGTATTCGGCGTTCAAGCCGCGCACCGAGGTAAACATGCCTTCGCCGCGCGATGAGCCGTCGATGCCGCCGAAATACGATTGCCCCGTATTGAACACATTCACGCCGGGCAGCAGGCCCAGCGCTTCAGCCACGTTGTGCACGGCGGTGTATTTCAGGTCGTCCGCCGATAGCACATTGACCGTGTTGGTGGCATCCATCTGGATCTGGCTGGCGTCATAACGATTGGCCGCCACGGTAATCTTGGTGAGCGAGGTGGCGCTATTGAATACCGCCGTCACCGTACCCTGTTGCGGCACATCCACCGAAGCCGTCAACGCACGCGATGCTGGCGCTGCAGCCGTCAGCGTGTAGTGGCCGGCGGGTAGATCCTTCAGCACGAAATGGCCGGCAGCATCCGTTTGCACGCTCTGTCCGGTCGCTGCAGTGATGACGGTCATGCCGGCCAGCGGCTTGCCTGTGGCAGGATCGGTAAGCACGCCGCTCACATCACCTGCCTGCACGGCCGGAACCAGCATCAGGCTACTTATCGCGGCAAGGATCGAACATGCCAGCAAACGCTTCTTCGTACGGGACATCGCAACGCACTCCAAGTGGGAACCCCAACCGCTTGCCGGCAAAGCGGCAAGCGAAAGCCGGCGAAGCTAGAGAGTGCGTATGAAAATTCGATGGCAATGACATGAATCATTGCGCATAGCACGATGCGCATCACTCATATCGACATGAATTTTAGACGTCTAAATGATTTTTCATTGTATTCATGGCGGTGTCATATGGATGCAAGCCTCATGCATCAAAAATCGCCTATATAGATCGATTGAAACACCCATGAGTCCCGATAGACAAAGTTGTCCCAAAATGACAATAGCCGGCCACCCATGCGCCCACCTCGACCTATCATGATCAAGTACGCCGCCATGCATCTGCTTGCCGTGTTGTGCGCTGGTTGCGCGATGAAAGCAACCGCCATGCACACAGCAAGCTTGCGGTTGAATGAGCTGCAATACATCGGCAGCCACAACAGCTATCACGCCGGCCTGGGTGCCAGCGAAGCGGTGATCTGGAAGCGCGTCGATCCCGCCACGCTTGCGATGCTCGATTACGCCCATCCGTCATTGACCAGGCAACTCGATGATGGCGTGCGCCAGCTTGAACTGGACGTCTACGGCGATGCCAAAGGTGGCCGCTACGCGCACCCTGTCATCGACAAGCTGGTACGCGAGGCCGGGTTGCCATCCGATCCGCCTTTTGCTGATTCCGACGTGATGCAGCGCCCTGGCTTCAAGGTCATGCACATTCAGGACCTGGATCAACGCAGCAATTGCCAGCCGTTCATCGCCTGCCTCGCTGACATCCGCGCCTGGTCGCAAGCACATCCTGCGCACCTGCCGATCTTCACCCTGGTGGAAACGGTGCTTTCGCCCGCGCGCAAACCGTATCCCATCGTCGAACCGGAACCGTTCGATACCAAGGCACTGGATGCATTGGATGCGGAAATCCGCAGTGTGTTTTCGCGCCATGAATACGTCAGCCCGGATGATGTACGCGGCCAGTTTCCTACGCTCAACGCCGCCATTTGCAAACAAGGCTGGCCCACGCTGCAGGGTGCACGCGGCAAGGTGATTTTTCTGCTCGATCAACGCTGGGTAGGCCCCGCCTACCTGCAGGGACACCCTTCGCTGCGCGGCCGCGTCTTTTTCACCAACGCCGTACCCGGCACCGATGATGCCGCCTTCACCGAACTCAACGACGGTGATGCAGGCAGCATCGCAATGCTGGTGAAGCAGGGTTATCTGGTACGCACGCGTACCGATGCGGATTTAAAAGAAGCTGCGCGCCATGACACCACGCGACGCGACGCGATGCTGGCCAGCGGTGCGCAGTTGTTGAGTACGGATTATCCGGATGGCGAGGCGGCGGCGACGGGTTATGTGGTGAGCTTCCCGGGGCATTTGCATGCAAGGTGTAATCCGTTGTTTGTGCAAACATCCTGCACGTCAGCTGATCTTTCGCCTTAAGGCAACATGGATTCCCGCTTTCGCGGGAATGACGACCATGAGGAGGCGCGTAGGCTGGGATGAAATCCCAGCATGCTTGTGGCTCCCGATGCTGGGATTTCATCCCAGCCTACGCGGCGACACTGCTGCCGCGCGGCATTAATCAGAGCATCCCTAAAGCCGGCCGTGCTAGGAGAAACATGTTCACTTACCGACATAAAAACATCGCGCTCCTCGCATGTTTACTGTTTACGCAGTTCGCCTTAACAGCGACAACGCATGCCGCCAGCAACCTCCAACTCGAACGCGTCATCCTCCTCTATCGCCACGGCGTACGCACCCCGCTCCCCGGCGAGGTCCAGCTCGACGAGGTAACCGGCAAACCCTGGCCCACCTGGGCACAACCACCCAGCGAACTCACACCGCACGGCGCGGCCGGCGCACGCCTGATGGGCCAATACGATCGGCAACGCCTCGCCGCAGCAGGTCTGTTTTCACATCATGGTTGCCCTGCTCCCGCACAACTCTGGTTCTGGGCCAACACGGATCAACGCACCATCGCCAGCGCGCGGGCCCTGGCCGAAGGTTTTGCGCCGGGCTGCCACATCGCCATCGGCCATCTGCCACAAGGCAGCGACGATCCACTTTTTCATCCCATCGAAGCCGGCGTCACCAACTGGAATGCGCAACAGGCGGTAGCTTCGATCCAGGCCGGCATCGGTGGCCCGGATGCACTGATGGCTTCGCACCGCGACGCACTCGCCACCATGGCTCACGTAATGGGTTGCAGCTCGCAACACGATCCAGCGTGGTGCGCTACCGGGAATTGGCACGGCAGCCTTGCCGTTTCACCCGATCATCAGCATATGCAGCTGACCGGCCCCATCGACAAAACCTCCGGCACCGCGGAAGTAATTCTGATGGCCTATGCAGAAGGCCGCGCAATGAACGACGTCGGCTGGGGCCGCGTAACGCCCGCACAATTGGAACAACTCTCACAATTGCACGCCTTGTTGTTCGATATCTACGCGCGGCCCGACTACATGGCTGAACGCGTCGCCTCGGTGATGCGTCAAAATATCCGGCACTTGCTGGAGGATAAGCAAGCACCTCGGCTGAGTGTGATGGTGGGCAGCGACAACAACATCATCGCCTTGGCATCCGTGCTTGGCCTGCATTTCAAGATGCCCGGATACGCCAAGGATGATCCGCCGATTGGCGGTGCGCTGGGCATTGAACTCTGGCGCAATCCCGCCAATGGCCAGCGTGCCGTAAGAATTTTCTATCAGGCGCAAAGCCTGACGCAGTTACGGTTGTTACCATCCGCCGGTGCGCAGGCAGCGCCCGCCGCGCTGACCTTGCCGCTATCCGGCTGCGCACCCGACGAGCAGGGTCGCTGTCCGCTATCCGCCCTGCTTTCACGCCTGCGCCGGTAATGAACTGGCGTCATTAGCCGGCATCGACCAGTTTCCGCGCTACCGTTCCCTCCCCAGATAAGCAAGAATCAGCCATGCGCGGGCGGATAGCGTATGGCGAACGGGGCGCCACGAAGTGTCTAGGGGGAATCCAAAAGCATCATCAGCGGCACAGCACTGGCAGCGCAGTGCTCGTGCCTGGCTTGCGTGGCTCATGCTGCTGATCCTGGCACCGCATGCCCATAGCCAGGCCATCAGCCTGGCGTCTTTCACGCAACTCAGGGGACTGACCAGCCTGGAAGACAACTGCCTGGTGCAAGACCACCGCGGGTTCATCTACGTGTGTACGGAGAACGGGCTATTTCGTTTCGACGGTCATGTTTTTCAGCGCATCGGCGCAGCCGAGGGCCTGCGCGGCAGCTATATCGCCGCCCTGCATGAAGACGCCGCGGGCCGGCTTTGGGTGGGTACGCGCACCGGGCTTTACGTGGGTGACGGCACGCAGTTCACGCCGGTCACGGCAAACACGCATCCCTTGCAAGTCGACCCCGGCGCCATGCTGGCGGATCTCGATGGCCGCTTGTACGTGGTAAGCCAACACCACTTGTGGGTCGTCGAATCCATGGGTACGGCATGGCACCTGCACCCGCTTTTCGATCGTCCGGCACTTGGCAAAAACCCGGCCCTGGAAAACATCACCAGCGTCTTCAGCGATGGCAGCTCCTTATGGTTCGGCTGCGATAAATCCCTGTGCCAGCTGGCAGGCGATCAACTGCATAGCTGGAACGAACGGCAAGGCATTCCCGCCGATTCCTGGACATCCTATTTGCGCGCTCGCGATGGCACCTTATGGGTACGCAGCCCTCGCTACATCCGCGCGCTATCGGTGGGTGGATCATCGTTCGCCAATCACGACCTGCCAGGCGCACGCGTCGTCACCGCCTATCTGGACATGATCGAGGACGATCATGGCCGTCTGCTGACGCGCGCCAATGACGGGCTGGCGCGTTGGGACGGCAAGACCTGGCGCGTTTTCGATACCCGCAATGGTCTGCCGGACATCGGCATCGATGCCTTGCTGTACGACCGCAATCATGTGCTCTGGATCGGCACCTATGGTCGCGGCGTGCTGCAATGGCGCGGCTACGATCACATGCAGAGCTGGCAGACCGCGCAAGGCTTGGATAGCAGCCCTACATGGGCGATGGCACGCACGACGGACGGCACGCTGTGGATCGGCGATGAGCTTGGCGGCAGCATGCTTGCACCCGGCAGCTCGCGCCCCGTGCCTTGGCCGTTGAAACCGCCGGCGCTGGCGCAAGAAACCACCGGGCTGCATGCACTGCCTGATGGCGACATGCTGGTGTCTTATTATTCTGGTGAGCTGTTGCGCTATCACGCCCGCCTTGGCACCACCGAGGAAATGGCGCATTCGCCCGCCTATATCCGCAACACGATGCCCGATAGCCAAGGGCGCGTATGGCTTTGCACGGAACGCGGCATATATCTCTACGACGGACATTCGCTGCAACGTGCAGGCGGTGACGTCATTCCTGACACTGCGTTCACGGACATCAGCGAAGACGCGCAAGGCCGACTCTGGTTCAGCGGCGATGCGGGTCTGTTTCGTCTTGACCATGGTCAATGGACGCGCATTCACGTCACCGGTGCGCCATCCGATCAAGGCTTCACCCACATGGCGATTCTGCCCGGGGGCGATGTTTATCTAGCCGGCAATTTCGACGGCCTGTGGCACGGCCAGGTAACCAGCACTGACACGCTGGCAACGCAACACGTCGCAAACGATCTTATCGACAACACCCGCATCTATTTCATTCGCCAGGATCGCCGCGGCTGGCTGTGGATCGGCGGCACCGATGGCGTGGAGCTGTTCGACGGCCAGCATTGGCGACGCCTAACGGAAGACGATGGGTTGATCTGGGATGACATCGGCGAGAATGCCTACTTTGAAGATAACGACGGTTCGATATGGATCGGCACGTCGAATGGCATCACCCACGTTCTCGACCCCACATCGCTGATCACGCCCGATCCGCTGACTGCCGTCATCACGCAAGTAAGCCTGGACGATGAGCCGCAGTCCCCTGCATCCACCTATCGTTTCGACAACGCAACCGAGCAACCGCTTACGCTTCACCTTGCAACGCTGGGCGCTCCGACACGACGCACACTGCAATACCGCTACCGGCTGCAGGGCCTGGAGCACAGCTGGGTCACGTCGGATCGTTCGCAAGTGGATTACCCGCCCTTGCCGCCTGGCGATTTCGTATTCGAAGTCGCCGCCTATGATCCGGATAGCCGCCAGTTCTCGCCCGTCATCTCATTACCGATTCACATCGTGCCGCCGTGGTGGCAGCGAACACCAGCCATGCTGGTGGCTGCGCTACTGCTTATTCTTGGCATGGTGTTGATCTGGCAGCTGCGCACCCGAAACCTTCGGCACCGTGCACACACCCTCGAACGGCTTGTCGCGCAACGCACACACGAATTGGAAATCGACAAGCAAGCGCTGGAAGAAACCCGCGCCGCACTGTGGCACCAAGCCAACCACGATGCGTTGACCGGTCTCCCCAACCGCTCACACGTGCTGGAAATATTGGCCCAAGCCATGACACACGCGCGCGAACATCGCCAGCCGCTGGCTGTCGCGCTGATCGATCTGGATCACTTCAAGCACATCAACGATTGCTATGGCCATCTTGCCGGCGACGCTGTATTGATCGAAGCGTCCAAAAGGCTGCACGACACGCTACCGTCGAATGCCACCCTGGGCCGTTACGGCGGCGAAGAAATCCTCGCCGTCATCCCAGGCATTGCTCCCGCCAGCCATACGCCCTTTGAAACCCTGTGCCGATGCATCGCGCGACATCCCTTCGGCGGTGACGGCGCACGCGTAGAACTCACCTGCTCCGTCGGCGTAGCGTGGCTGCAACCGCAAGATCGTGATGGCTTCGATCTGATTCGCCGCGCCGACGTGGCGTTGTACATGGCCAAGACGTCCGGGCGTAATCGGATCATGATTGCTGCTTAGTATCGCTGGTGCGTGGCCAAGAGTGCTTTTAAATGGACGGCTGATCGTGCAAGAGCCAAAAACGTGTCGTCCAAAAACGCGAAGCCCGGCGGGACGACGGGCATAGTTTGCAGGTTGGGTTAGCGCAGCGTAACTCAACAATTCGGAGCGATTCCTTGGGTTATCCCCGGATCAAAGTCCGGGGTGACCCAACCCACCTAAGCCTCAACCATCCAGCATTGCTTTGTTGCGCACCGCGCCTTTATCGGCGCTGGTAGCCAGCAACGCATACGCTTTCAATGCGGTGCTCACCTTGCGCGCACGCGCTTCGGCAGGCTTCCAGCCTTTGGCATCTTGCTCGGCACGGCGCGTGGCGAATTCCGTATCGCTGATCAGCAGATCGATGCTGCGGTTCGGGATGTCGATGCGAATGCGGTCGCCTTCGCGAATCAAACCGATGGCGCCGCCGGCTGCCGCTTCCGGAGAAACGTGTCCGATGGAAAGGCCGGAGGTGCCGCCGGAGAATCGGCCATCCGTAAGCAACGCGCATTGCTTGCCCAGGCCCCTGGATTTCAAGTAAGAGGTGGGATACAGCATTTCCTGCATGCCCGGACCACCGCGCGGGCCTTCGTAGCGAATCACCACCACGTCACCGGCTTTTACTTCGTTGCCGAGAATACCTTTGACGGCAGCGTCCTGGCTTTCAAATACCTTGGCGTTGCCTTCGAACACGAGGATGGACGCATCCACGCCCGCGGTTTTCACCACGCAGCCGTCCTCGGCGATATTGCCGTGAAGCACGGCCAGGCCGCCCTCTTTGGAATAGGCGTGCTCGTAGTCGCGGATGCAGCCTTCGGCGCGGTCAAGATCCAGGCTGTCCCAGCGTGTGGCCTGGCTGAAGGCGACTTGAGTAGGGATGCCCGCCGGGCCCGCCTTATAAAACGTGTGGACGGCAGTGTCCTGCGTTTGCGTGATGTCGTAGCCGGCGATCGCATCGCGCATGGTCGCGCTGTGCACGGTGGCAACGTCGGTATGCAGCAGCCCCGCGCGGGCCAATTCGCCAAGGATGGCCATGATGCCACCCGCGCGATGCACGTCTTCAATGTGGTACTTCTGCGTATTCGGTGCGACCTTGCACAGTTGCGGCACCTTGCGCGAGAGCGCATCGATCTCGCGCATGTCGAAATCAAGCTCGGCTTCCTGCGCGGCCGCCAGCAAGTGCAGGATCGTGTTGGTAGAACCGCCCATGGCGATATCCAGCGTCATCGCATTCTGGAATGCCTTGAAGTTGGCAATGTTGCGCGGAAGCACGCGTTCGTCGTTGCCTTGGTAGTAACGGCGGCAGAGTTCGACGATGAGACGGCCAGCCTGCAGAAACAGCGCTTCGCGATCGGCATGCGTGGCTACCACCGTGCCGTTGCCGGGCAGCGACAAACCCAGCGCTTCGGTCAGGCAGTTCATCGAATTGGCGGTGAACATGCCGGAGCACGAACCGCAGGTGGGACACGCGCTGCGTTCGACTTCCAGCACCTGTTCGTCGGTCGCCTTGTCGTCGGCGGCGATCACCATCGCATCGATCAGATCGAGCTTGTGCTCAGCCAGCCGCGTCTTGCCGGCCTCCATTGGACCGCCGGAAACGAACACCACCGGGATGTTCAGGCGCAACGCCGCCATCAGCATGCCCGGGGTGATCTTGTCGCAATTGGAGATGCACACCAGCGCGTCGGCGCAGTGCGCGTTGACCATGTACTCCACGGAGTCGGCGATGATCTCGCGGCTGGGCAGCGAATAAAGCATGCCGTCGTGCCCCATCGCGATACCGTCGTCCACGGCGATGGTGTTGAATTCCTTGGCCACGCCGCCGGCCTTTTCGATCTCGCGCGCTACCAGTTGGCCGAGATCCTTCAGGTGCACATGCCCGGGAACGAACTGGGTGAAGGAGTTGGCCACCGCAATGATGGGCTTCTTGAAGTCCTCGTTCTTCATGCCAGTGGCGCGCCACAGTGCGCGGGCACCGGCCATGTTGCGGCCGAAGGTGGAGGTTTTCGAGCGATAGTCGGGCATGGTGCTTCCGGAACGTGAGACGGTAAACGCGCGCCGGGCAGGCAGCTCGGCGCCATGGGGCGGTCTCCGATTCTATGCACGCTTGGGTGCAAGATTAAAGCCGCTGGTTGCTTATGACGTGGCGTCGTAAGGCTGAATCGCGCGGGGGCAAGTCCGCTCTCCTGATGCCATTCCCTCCCTGCGTAGTAGGGGAGGGTTAGGGTCAATGCTCCGAACTTAAGGGTTTTCAACCGCGAGAAACTCTTGTTCGTCATTCCAGCGAAAGCTGAGGCGCTTCACAACAGCGAAGCTGGTCAATCCAGTGCCTTTCAGCCCAAAGTCGCTGGATTCCTCGCTCCTCAAAGCCGAGCACATCCATTTGCTCTCCCCGCGTACCACCTTTCGCTGGAATGACGGGTTTTGAGTTCTGTAGCGGCTGGAAGAACCTTAAGTTCGGAGCATTGACCCCAACCCGCCCCTACTGCCGCAGGGGCGGGAGTCGTCTGTCGCAGCATCAAGCTTCTCGGTTCAATGGGATGCGACACAGCCTAAACCCGCGCCCGCTTGCGCCTCCAAAAAGCAAAACGCAGTGCAATCCCCACCACCATCACCGCAGCGAACGCCCCGTAGCCATACAACGCCGGCATGACCTGCTTCCAGATGCTTCCACTTTCCCGCCCCAGATGACCGGCGTTTTGAACAACGACCTCATCGTAAGCCACCAGGGCCAACCCGTAGGCAGCGCCCAAAGCAACGATAACGACCATCACGTCGTAGACCGCATGTGGCCAGGTCACACGCGACCGCTTGAAAGCTGCCCAGTAGATCCATGCCAGAACGACGATCCAGGGGCCAAGAAGTAGCAGGGATAAGTAGCGCATACCTTAAATGAGGGAAACCATTTTTGACGATGGGGTTTTTAAACAAATCGCCTGAAGATGGCAGTGTGCTTTCACAGCGCCACAATATCGACCTGTTCGACAAATACCAGCTCGCATGCACCGTCTCCTGTGTCCTCACGCGTCATCGAGGTATGCCAATACCAGCCATTCGGCCGGCGGGCATCAACGAGAAAACCCTCCAGATGCACAAGCTGCCCGACGCGAACGCGTTCCAGTGCGCGCCGAACCGCTTTATCGGCGGGAATGAGATGCATGTTGGCGCTGGAGGTTTCTATTTCGCGCCGCGGAATCGGAAATTGGTCCACATGCCAGTAGTAGAAACGGTTGGACTGCGTGATGGTGATTTTCGCCAACACGGCACTGTCGGACATGCGGCCCCAACCTAGCGCCAGGTCCTCCGGCGCAAGAAAAGCGCCTGCATCGAAACGGTAGTCTTCCCGCGATAAAACACGCGCCGTCAACTCAAAACGTGCGCGCGTGGTGAGCGTGGTATCGCCCCTCTGAAGTTGCACACCATTATCGATATCCACCTGCTGTGGGGCATCCGGTGCAAGCATTCCCGGCGGCGGGTCAAGGGGGCGACGTTGCCACCCATGCAACGCGCCCCAGCCAGCCACCAGCAACAGCACAACAAGCATCCAACGCTGCATGATTTTTCGGTACCTGCTCCGCTGCGTAATGAAATAGGCTCACTGCACAATCTGCTTACACATTGCGCCTGAAAGCGCGCTCGTCGGGATACCACCCGATGTGATGATAGCGGCGAACTTGCGGTGCTACCTGCATGATCTGCGCCACTTCCTGCACCGGCACTTCGTACCATCCAAGCGCCTGAAAAAAGCTGCCGGTGTCTTTGCTGAACAGATAAATGCGATGGATAGCGCGAGCCTTCGCCTCAGCCATCACCGTGTGAATAAGCCGTCTCGCAAGACCGTGTCCACGGTGCCCGCTATGTACCGCGACGCTACGCAGCAACGCCGCCCCTTCCGCCAGTTCCAACCCACAGAAGCCCGTCAACGCTATTTGGCTTCGTGCTGTCCAATACAACGCTGCGGGAGAAAAAATGTCATGGGTAGACAAACCGCACGCACCAAGCAGCGCATGGACATCGCTTTGGTCGGCCGGTGTTGCAGGTTCGATGGTGATCATTATCTTTGCCAGGTAGCCACGTAGGCTGGGATGAAATCCCAGCATCACAAACCACAATAAAGCGGGGATTCCACCCCAACCGGCTCGTTATAAAACCCTGCCAGGGCAAAAATATGGCTATCAGCAGCAATCGCAATGCCGACTACGCAAGAAAAACTAGCTAGCTGCCACGGCCCGTCCATCAGCATGCCCAGCGTCGCCCGCACCGGACGCTGCGTGAGCCAACGACAAGCGTTTGATAAGCGGCAATAACGCCAGCGCCACAACAGCGCCCGCCAGCGCGAGCAAGCCAAGCTGGTCGAACAGGCGCGTATAGATCGGCAGGCTAAGCGAAGGGTCCTTCACTTCCGCGGAGAGGCTCGCGAAGTTCGCGATGATGGCACCGAGATATTGCGCCACGCCGCCGGCAACAAAGAACACCCCGATCATGAAACCGCCCATGCGAGCCGGCACATAGCGCGAAATCATTGCCAGGCCCAGCGCGGCTACCAGCAACTCACCCAGCGAATAGAAACCATAGCCCACCAACATGACCCACGATGGCACCAGGCCATTCACCGCCACCATGCCGCTCAAGCCAAAGCTGAAAAAACCGGCGGCCACCGCGGCAAAGCCGATCGCGAACTTCCCCGCCACCGGCAGATCGCGCTGCCCGAGACGTCGATAAAGCCACGCCAGCAGGGGTGACAGCACGAGAATCCATAGCGCATTCGTCGCTGAATACTGCGCTGGTGACCAGGTAAAAAGATGATGCCCGAACAGCGTCTGGTTGCCATCCACATTGCGCAGGGCGAACAGTGTCAGCGAGGTAGCCAGCTGCTGGTAGAAGATGAAAAACAGCGACGCTTCAATCAGCAGGATCAGCGCCGCCATCAATCCCGCGCGCTCATGGCGCGAACCGCGCAGGATCATGTGAACGAAAATACCGATGACGATCACGCCCCCGGCGTAGACACAATCCACACCCAGATCACTGTGACGCAACAGGTAAGTCCCGCCGCACAGCGTGGCGATCATTCCCAGCAGCACCAGCACCAGGCGGTCCTTGCGCAACGGGTGATTGTCGGGCGAAGACCCCATGCCGCCAAGCTTGTGCGCTGCCAGCGCAAAATAAGTCAGGCTGAGCAACGGCCCAAGGCAACACAAGCCAAACGCGGCGTACCAGCTCCAATGATCCTTGATCCACGGCGTAAGCAATACGCCAATGGCGGCAGCCAGGTTGCTTCCCATGTAGTAAAGCGTGAACGCGCTATCAAAGCGCGCCTGCGAACCTTCAAAGATGCGTCGTACCAGATTGGCCGCATTCGGCTTGAACAGCGCATTGCCGATAATGATCACGCTCAATGCGACGAGCAGGGCCGGCAAGCGGTCGCCATACAAGCACAACAACAGGTAGCCCAATCCCAGCGTCATGGCGCCCAGCACCAGGCACCGCTTGGCACCCAATACCTTGTCGCCAATCCACCCGCCCATGGCAGGCGTCGCAAATACCATTACTGAAAACGCGCCCCAGATCAGATTGACCTGCGCATCGCCCAAACCAAGCCGCTGCACCATAAACAGCACCAACAGCATGGTGATGCCGTAGTAGCCAAAGCGTTCCCACATCTCGATCAATAGCACCGTTATAAAGGCGCTGCCGGTACGTTGGGTTGAATGGGGTTGTGCTTGCTCCGGCGAAGGAGTGGTTGCGTCCATGTCCAAGCTATTCCTCAGGAAACCGGTGTGTCATGGCGACCGCGATCGGCATGCACCGGCATGTCCGCCACGCTGCGTGGATGATTAAATCGATAAATGGCGTGCACGGCGGCTTTGAGTGCGCCCACGACCTGACGTGGCGCTTGGCTGGCCACGCACCTGCAACGGCGGCAAGATCAAGAATAGACGACTGGCGAGCATGCTTTCCCCCCTGGATTACATGTCATAGGGGGGTATATGTAGCGCGAGTGGGCTAGCAATACAACTGGACTGATTCCAGGGTTGCCATTGCTACTGCCCTCTACTTCTCTTTTTACGGGCGGTCGATAAATATCCTACTAATGCAGGACATGAATAAACTCGGCCAGATCAACGCTTGGGCTTCAACGGCACTTTCCGGCGAGGCGGGTCAATCAGCCACGCCAAACCCAGGCAAATCACCAGAAACGGAACCATCCACAACTCGAGGCCGGATGTGCTGGCGGGGGCAAGCTCCAGATTCGTCATGTGGAAAGGGATAACGCATGCCAACGGCAAAAGCGTGGCGGCAAGCAGGCACATGCCCGCGGTAATGCGGCGCGCATACCAATTCATGCGAAACAGGCCGATGGCAAGCGCCAAGAAGGCGACAGAAAGAGCCACGGCAACAGCTATTGACGTCATGCCGCGGTATGCGTCGTAACAGGCTCGCTCCATGCTGAAGAGAAACCCAAAGGCGACAAACAACGTGGCCATCCGACGCAGGCCATGCGTCCATCCCTTGCTAATCATGTACCCGGCAACTCCGCTTCCTCTTCGCAAAACGCGCTACGTGCGCACGTTATCTCACGTGCAAGAAGTCGGTAATGTCATCACGCATTGTCATCAATCAGCGTTCAAATCCGCTGTCATGTGAGATGCCACATTGCATCCATGGACAACACATCCTGAAAGCCAATTGGCCCAACAAGACAGCAGCGGCACCTATTGGAAGTTAAGGGCAACGCTGCTCCCTCTTCCTTAAAGGCAATGGCCGCTCGGAGGGATCGACCCAGCCGCCCTGCTCCACCCGAACTAAAGCCTTGTCTGCTTTTGGCCGATAACGCAGCGAGAGGGTCATCAAAAGAGCCCGATATTGCAGGGGGAAAGTCATGAAGGGGATCGTTCTGGCATTGGTGCTGCATACCCAAATGTGCCAACAATGCTTTAATGGCCAACCGTGCTCGGAAGCCCAGCGGCTGCATGACAAATGGTGGGACCATATGGCGAAAGCCGCCTTGGGCACCGACGACCCAGCCATCGCCGTCGGCGTTGCCTACTGCTGAGTTCGTTTGCTTGAACCTTATTTAGTCATCCCCTATCGTGCCCGGCGGAACAGGGGTCGATGAGACGTATGTTGCATACGCCACCTGCGGATTAACCGCGCGGTATGCCGCCGATGATGTTGCGTTTCACGCAGCATCATCTTACGCAGCCGTGTCGGTCACATGGATCAACAATCCTTTTTTGTCCAGGCCACTCGCCGCTCGCTTTGCCCTGCGTATTGATACGCTGGCCTGGCGCGCTAGCATTTGCATTCGACCACCTATCAACCTGCAACCCATCAAGCTGAGTTATGGCCGGCGGATTGAGAAACACGATTGTCCGGATCGAAATCCTGGCCGGCTTCCTGCTTTTGCTGGTCGCGTGCGGGTTGGCGATCATCGCATCTGCCAATAGCTCGCGCGCCTTCGACCTGGCAAGCCAGTCACTGCGCGCTCGCCATGCCATCGACAGGCTCTTCGGCGAAATCAAAGATGCGGAAACCGGGCAGCGCGGTTATCTGTTGACCGGGAAATCCGACTACCTCGTCCCTTATCACAACGCCCGCAGGGAGCTGGAACAGACCCGTTCGGAATTGCGAACGATCATGGCGCATACGAATGTCCAACTCCGGCTGGTAGGCCAGCTGGATACCGTTATCGACCAGAAAATGGCGGAGCTTGAGCATACGATCCAGCTCTACGACACCACCGGTCCGGCAAGCGCACTGGCCATCGTCAACGACGATCAAGGCCTGGCCTTGATGACGCGGATTCGAACGCTTATCCGTCAATTGGATAGCGAAGAAAGCGATCAAGAACAGATGCGCCTGCATCAGTTCCGCCTGCAACAACAACTGTTGCTTGCGGCAATCATTGCCTCCACTTTGGTCGCGTTTATCCTGACCGTGCTCGTTATCCGGCAAGGCGATCGGCAACAGACCGAACTTGCGTTGAAGAATGCCGTGCTCAAAGAGCAGATGCGCCAACAATCGGCCACCGAAGCGCAGCTGCGGCATGTGCAAAAGATGGAAACCCTTGGGCAACTCACCGGCGGCATTGCCCATGACTTCAACAACATGCTTGCCGTGGTGGTCGGCAATTTGGAAATTGCCCAACTACGCCTCGATAGGGGCACCGGTGACACCCGCAAATTCATCCAGAACGCGCTGTTGGGCGCTGGCAAAGCGAGTGACCTGACCAAGCGGCTGCTCGCGTTTTCGAGACGGCAGGCGCTTCGACCCACCGCCGTGGACGTCAACGCATGCGTCCACGAAATGTCGGCCATTCTTGTCCGGACGCTGGGCGAAAACATCACCATCGACCTGCGGCTCGCCGAGCAACTTTGGCCGGCCTTTGTGGACCGGTCGCAGCTCGAAAGCGCCATCCTCAACCTGGCTGTCAACAGCCGCGATGCCATGGAGGGCCATGGGCAGCTCATCATTGCAACGGCCAATGTGCACTTCGACGAGCACTATGCCGATCAACACGAAGACGTGGCCGCCGGCGAATACGTGATGGTGGCCGTCTCGGATACAGGCCACGGCATGGCACCGGAGGTCATTCAAAGAGTGTTTGAGCCCTTCTTTACGACCAAGGCCGTCGGCCGCGGCACCGGCTTGGGGCTCAGCCAGATCCATGGCTTTATCCTTCAATCCAATGGCCATATCAAGATTGAGAGCACGCCTGGCGTGGGCACCACCATCAAGCTGTATTTGCCTAATGCTCCGGCAGGAAGTACTCGCTTGGATCCGCATCAAACGCCGGTGGCAGCGCTGCCGCACGTTGTCCTCGTCGTGGAAGACAACCCTGATGTGCGCGAACTGGCAAAAGGTGCCCTGGAAGAACTGGGTTATACCGCGTTGGAAGCAGACAGCGCCGAAGCGGCCGAGCTTGTCTTGAAGGAACATCCCGAAGTATCGATTCTGCTAACGGATGTGGTGATGCCCGGCCCGAGCGGGGTATCGCTCGCCAAGGAAATGACCAGGCGCTATCCAAATCTTCGCGCCTTGCTGATGAGCGGCTACCCGCAAGACATGCTTGATCGCGCACAGCCGCGCCATGACCGAACGCGTCTTTTGGCCAAGCCATTTACCATCCGCGAACTTGCCGAGGCGTTGCGAGGCGCCTTGAACGATGAGTAGACGAACGCGGGTTTCGTCCGGCTTTGAAAATGATCTGCATCATCCGATAACCTTGCTTTCGTTATTGTCACCCCGCCACTGCGGCTCGAATCGCCATGCAAAATGAACCCACCCGACAACTCAAGGCATTCGTGGTGGAAGACCAGCCGATGGTGGCTTCCACATTGATGGATGCATTGGCCGCTTCCGGCATCGACGTTGTCGGCCATGTTTACGATGCACCCGCTGCCATCGCATGGCTCGATCGCGAACAGGTTCCCGACGTGGTGCTTATGGACGTCATGCTTCCCAGTGGCCCGGCCTATCCACTGCTGGATCGGATACGCGAACTGCCCACCGCCATCCTGCTGATCACCGGCTTGGCCTGCGATCAGATTCCCGCGGCATACCAGGATCTTCCCTGCCTGGAAAAACCCTTCGGCGTGCATGATCTGTTGAAGGCGATTGCGGATCTTCGGCGATAAAGAAACCGCCCTTACGGGCGGTCAGGCAATGAAAGCGTGAATGGCTTGTGCGTTTCGCGGTTTAGTCAGACACCGCAAGCGTCAATAACTGCGAACTGACCACTTTGTCGTTGTCGCGTATCTCGCTGGCATAGCTAGCCGTTGCGCCGGACGAAGCAACGGTCACTTCGACGTCCACCGTGATCGCGCCAGGAGCACCCTTCTCCCCGACCTCGATCCGCGCAGGAGTACCTGCGTGAGTGATGAGCTTTGGCTGCGCCAACATCTTTCCTGAGTTGATGTCTGAGATGGCCGCGGTCACCACATAAGCGTCTTTGGCCTGCATCCGCTTAACCTGGACCTCGATTTTTGGCTTGGCGTGACTCCAATCATTCGTGGAGGCATTTTCGGCGTTGGCCAACGAACACAGGCATAACAAACTTGCTGCAAAAAGAAACTTACCCATCACCTGCTCCTAGTTGGTATGCGCAAGCATTTTGGCATGACCTTTTTTGCATGCCAAACTTGTTTCATATCGAGGGCCGCGCAACTTTTGGTGACGCGTAAGGCACAAGGGGAAAGCGGGTGAATTTAAAGTTCCTCAAACGACAAGACCTGATGGCCTTGGCGGGATGGGCTGTCTTGGCTTATTTGACGATCCAGTTCGGGGGCGCCTTTTTGTGGGTCTTGATTGGACCTTTCTACCTGGTTGTTCTGGGTGCAAAGCTCGTCATGAAGTGCATGCCGACCAAGCGCGAACAAGCATCGTTGCGATTGATGTGGCTGGGTCCTGCCGTATTTCTGGCCACGCTACCGCTCCATATCCACCGCTTCAACGCCGCCCGCGATGCTGCCAATCAATTCGTTGAAGCTGCCGAGCGGTACCGCGGCTTGCATGGGGTTTACCCGCCCACGGAAGAAGCCATGAATCTCGATCCCACCATCAAGCGCACCCGCTTTCTTTATTACGACGGCAAGGACGGGAAGCCTTCACTCTTCTACGCTTCGCCTCTCATTGTCTTTGACACCTACCAATTCGATTTCGATCGCAAGTTGTGGGTATATCGTGCGTATTAAGAAGCGATCAACGAGATTCTGCTTTCGTAGGCCGGGATGAAATCCCAGCTTTTTGTGGACGCCTTGTGCTGGGATTGCATCCCAGCCTACGTGCTACGTGCTGACTAACTAATGGAGAGAAGCGCGATAGTGGTCAATAGCGCTACACCCAAAGCAATTCCGACCACCAACCACAATCGAACGCCTTTAGGGATCAGCGCCAGAGCAAGGAAAGCAGCTACACACGCATAAGAATCGACGGCTACGGAATGGTTGGGTTGGTTCCAGGGTCGGGCGAAGACCAGGTATGCCAATGCACAACACGCTATGACCATTCGCCGGCGTCCATTCAAATTCCATGATTTCGCGATTGTCATGCTTCCCCGCAACGATCGGCCACGCAAAAATAATGCTTAACTCTATTCCAACGGTGACGAGCTTAACCGGTGAAACCATTCTGCGGTCACTAGCATATGCGTGCTTTCGTAGGCTGGGATGCAATCCCAGCTTTAGGATTCCCGATGCTGGGATTAAATCCCAGCCTACGTGGGCGCGCTACTCCGACGTAACCGGCTGCCCGTAGCGCTCGCGCAACGCAGCACGATAGCGACGGCTGCACGGCACCGTCGTGCCATCACGCAAACGCAACCGCGCATCGCCGGTTTCCAGCGGCTCGATCTCGGCGAGGTAATCGAGGTTGATGAAATAACCGCGGTGCACGCGCAGGAAACGCGACGGATCCAGCCGCGCCTCGATGCCAGCCATCGTGCTGCGCAGTGGGTAATCGCGTCCGCGTACGTGCAGGTTCACGTAGTTGCCGGCAGCCTGCAGCCACTCGATCTCGCTGGCGTTGATCAGGAATTCCTTGCCCAGCTTGCGCACCAGGAAGCGCTCAGGCCGATCCACCGGTTCCACCGGCAGCCCCTCTTCCGGTTCGGCCAGCAGCTTGGCCTCGCCCTGCTGGCGCAGCAGCCACAGGCGGTAAAGCATCAACAGGCCGATGATCAGGAAGTAGGTGCGGACGTCCTTCAGGTATTCGTAGCCGAAGTTGATCCACCACCCGCCGAAGTCGTAATGCCAGCCGGCGATGGCGGCATAGGCCAGCTTGCGCAAGGCGATCATGCCGCTGACGTGGATCAGGCTGAACAGCACGCTGAGCAGAAACTGTAGCGGCAGGTTGCGCATCCAGGTGTCAAAGCGGATCGGCCAGCGCCGTTCGGCAACGATCACGCCCGGCAGCAGCGCCAGCACCAGCAGCGCGCTGCTCGTCTCCCACACCCAGGGCTCCCACGGTGTGATCCGACCGGCATGATCGATGCGCGTGTCGATGCTGTTGAAGATGACGTTGAGGGTCAGCAGCGCGATCCAGAACCCGACCTCGATCGGGCGCCGCCAACGCTGGTAGGTGTCGAAGCCGCGGGACGTTTGCATAGGCGGATTCTAGGAGCCTGTCGGACTTGAGTGGTCGAGGCGAGGCGCTTTACAACAGCGGAGCTGGTCAAATTCGACTGCGTGAGGACAGATTTTCGGCGATTCGCAGACCCATAGTGGTTCTATGGGGCAAGAATCGACGGAAATATGGACCGCGCAGGCGGTTTTGCAGCCCGGCCGACTCAAGTCCGACAGGCTCCTAGGCACAACGCCACCCCATTCGTCCCCGCCCGCCACCGTTCGTCACAACCGTCCTGCAAACAATCACTTGAGACACGACACGCCGCGCCAGCGTGCCGAAGCTGGCTCTACTTTTCCGCCACGGAGCCACGCCATGAACCGGCGCTACGACATCGACGCCTTGCGCGTTCTCGCCTTCGGCCTGTTGATTCTCTACCACGCCGCCATGCTGTACGTGGACGGCTGGGACTTCCACTTGAAGAGCAGCCACACCGCCACCTGGCTGCAAGACCCCATGCTGTTTCTCAACCGCTGGCGGATGGAGCTGTTGTTTCTGATCTCGGGGCTGGCGGTGAACTTTATGCGCCGCCGCGCCAGCCTGCCGGGCATGGCCTGGAAGCGCACCGTGCGCCTGCTACTGCCGCTGGTGTTCGGCATGCTGGTGGTGATCCCCATCCAGCCCTACGTGCAGGGCCTGTCCACCCACCTGGTGCAACCCGGCTTCGGCCACTTCCTGTTGCGCTATTGGACCGGCGGCCCATGGCCGGCAGGCGCCTTCACCGGCTGGCAGTACGGCTTCACCTGGAACCACCTGTGGTACCTGCCCTACCTGTGGGTCTACACCATGCTGCTGATGATGCTGCTGCCGCTGCTGGAATCGCCAGCCGGCCAGCACCTGCGCGCCACCGCGCTGCGACTGCGCGGCCGGGCGTTACTGCTACTGCCTGCCATCCCGTTGTTCGTGTGGGATCGCCTGCTGGCCGATCGCTATCCGTTCACCGGTGCGCTCTGGGGTGATTGGTATACGCATGCGCTCTACTTCAGCATGTTCTTGTATGGCTATCTGCTGGGTACTGATGCCGGCCTATGGTCGGAACTGGCGCGGCTGCGTCGCGTCTCGCTGCCGTCCGCATTAGCCTGCTTTGCGGTTTATCTCGCTGGCATTCGCCTGCTGCCCGATTCGGCACCGGCAGCGGTGTGGTGGGTAGTGCATGCGATGCGTTATGCGTACTTGTGGACGGCCATCTGCGCGGTGCTCGGCTGGG
>NZ_DATEJY010000251.1:0-3979 GCF_035277725.1 Dyella sp.
ATGCCGAGGTTTTCGCTAAAGCAATACCAACCACGTGTGCTGATCGCGATGGCGATCTACACCGCCTTCATGCTGCTGGTCTGGCCGCAGGTGGGCAAAACGACGAGCTTGTCGCTCAAGGCCGTGCTGGCGATCGCCGCGGCGTTGCCGGTGCTCTATGTCATCGCGCAAATGGCGCGGCTGATTCGCAACAGCGACGAACTGGAGCGCCACACGCATTTGGTGGCGCTGAGCACGGCGACAGCGGTGGTCAGTGCGCTGGCTTTCATCGGCGGATTTCTGGCGGCGGCCGGCGCGGTGAAGCTGGATGGCTCGGTGCTGATGCTGGTTTTTCCCGCCATGGTGCTTTGCTACGGGCTGGTGCGTTGGCGGCTGGTGCGCAGCTACGGTGGAAGCTCACTGTGCGAGGAGAACGGCATCAGGCCGTACCTGTATCTGCTGCTGTTCGGCATGGCTCTCATGGCGGTGGCCGTGCTGTATCCGAGCGGGGCGGATGATGCGCGGCGAGGGTTTCTGTACGGCGTGGCTGCCGGGCTGATTGTTTTTGGCGGCCTGCCGATCGGCAGATATTGGTACCGGCGCAAGTACCGTCATGAGTGATCGTGCAAAGCCGGCACTGACGCAACCACGCATACATGAATAATCTCATACGCGAATTGCGCGGCGAACGCGGCTGGTCGCAAGCCGAACTTGCGCAACAATTGGATGTATCGCGGCAAACCATCAATGCCATCGAGACGGGGAAATACGATCCAAGTCTGCCGCTGGCTTTCAAGATCGCACGCCTGTTCGGCATGCCGATCGAAATGATCTTTGTGCCCGGGGAGGAGTGAAGGAACCATGGCCTTGAAGGCAAGAACCGCTTTTCGCTTGATCGTTGTCGCGGTCGCACTGGGTGTGCTGGCGTACCAGCATTGGCATCATCCGAGTGAGCCGGCCACCGCCACGGCGGATGTGGCGCCGGTTGCCGCGCCTGTCGATACCAAGGAACCGTCGCAGCCGGCGCGCACCTGGCAACGCGGGTCGCTGACCTTTACGCCGTGCGAGCTTGGCCGTCCTGGTAGCGGCGCGCGCGCACAAGCCTGGTGCAGCGCGTTTGACGTGCCGGAAAACCGCGATGATCCGCACGGTCGCCATATCCGTTTGAAGCTCGCGATCGCGCGCAGCGATGCGCAAGTACCCGAACCGGATCTGGTCACGCTGCTTGCCGGTGGCCCTGGCGAGGCGGCCACCGAAGCGTGGGTGATTGAAGCACCGGCCTTTGCCGAGGTGCGCAAGCATCACGACGTGCTGCTGCTGGATCAGCGCGGTACCGGCGGCTCCAATCCGCTGAGTTGCAAGGGCGCGGAAAAAACCTCCGATCAGAACGCCCTGACGCTCGATCTCGACAAGGTGCGCAAAGACGTTGCGGCCTGCCTGGATGAGGTCAAGCAAAAGGCCGATCCGCGCTACTACACCACCACCATTGCCGTTGAGGATCTGGAAGATGTGCGCAAGGCGCTGGGTTCACCGCCACTCGATCTGGTGGGCGTGTCCTACGGCACGCGCATGGCGCAGCACTACCTCAAGCATTATCCGAACAGCGTGCGCAGCGTGGTGCTGGATTCGGTGGTGCCCAATCAAGCCATCCTGGGTGAGGATTTTGCCGGCAATCTCGACGATGCACTGAAAAAAGATTTCGCCTATTGCACGTCGGTCTCGGCGTGCAAGCAACGCTTCGGCGATTCGATGCAGACGCTGTATCAGCTGCGCGATGCGCTGCGTGCGAACCCGCATAAGGTCAGTTTCCGCGATCCGGAAACATATGAAACAGTGGAACGTCCCTTGAGCGAGTTCGCGCTTGCCAGCGTGGTGCGCATGTTCGCCTATCAGCCGGAAACGGCAGCGCTGTTGCCGCTGTCGATCAACGCTGCCGCGCATGGCGATGTCGGTCCTTTGCTGGGGCAGGCCAAGATCTTGAGCGGCGATCTCAGCGGCGACATGAACAACGGCATGTCGATGAGCGTGATCTGCAGCGAAGATGCCGATCAGCTGCAGCCGCGGTCGCAGGATCAGAACACGATCCTGGGCAATCACCTGGTAGATGCGATCAAGGCGCAATGCGATGTGTGGCCGCATGGCGCGCGGCCCGACGACTTCCATGCGCCGCTGAAGAGCGACAAGCCGATCCTGATGCTGTCCGGCGAACTGGATCCGGTCACACCGCCGCGCTACGGCACGGAAATCCTGCCGGGCTTGTCGAACGGCCGGCAGCTGATTTTCAAAGGGCAGGGACACTCCCTGCTGGGACGCGGCTGCATGCCGCAATTGCTCGGCAAGTTCATCGACAAGCCCGATCCCAAGCAACTGGATGCCAGCTGCCTGGACAAGCTGGGCGAAACGCCCGCCTTCATCGACTTCAACGGAGCGTTGCCATGATCGAAGTGAAGGAACTGCACAAGCATTTCGGCGCTGTCAAAGCGGTAGATGGCGTGAGCTTCGCGGCGCGCGACGGCGAAATCACCGGCCTGCTCGGCCCTAATGGCGCGGGCAAAACCACTACGCTGCGCATGCTGTACACGTTGATGCAACCCGACAGCGGGCAGGTATTGATCGATGGCATCGACGTGGCGAAGGACGCTCTTGCCGTGCGCCGTCAACTTGGCGTATTGCCGGATGCGCGTGGCTTGTACAAGCGGCTTACCGCGCGCGAGAACATCGATTACTTCGCGCGGCTGCAAGGCATGGATGAGGCATTGATCCGCACGCGGCGCGAACAGCTGATCAAGGCGCTCGACATGGCCGATATCGCCGATCGCCGTGTCGAAGGTTTTTCGCAGGGACAGCGTGTCAAAACGGCGATTGCGCGAGCCCTGGTGCACGATCCCAGGAACGTAATCCTGGACGAACCCACCAATGGCCTCGACGTGATGGCCACGCGCAGCATGCGCCAGTTCATGCGGCACCTGAAGCAAGAAGGACGTTGCGTGCTGTTTTCCAGCCACATCATGCAGGAGGTGGCGGCCCTGTGCGATCGCATCGTGGTGATTGCGCATGGTCGCGTGGTGGCGGATGAAACCCCCGATGCATTGCGCGCGCAAACCGGCGAGGCCAACCTGGAGGATGCCTTCGTGAAGATCATCGGCAGCGAAGAAGGGCTGGCGGCATGAACACCACGCTGACTGTGTTTCTCAAGGAAGTGAAGGAAAACCTGCGTGACCGGCGCACGCTCATGAGTGCGTTGTTGCTGGGGCCGCTGCTTGGCCCCGTGATCTTCATCATGATCATGAACGTGGTGCTCACGCGTGAATTGAACAAAGCCGACCAGCCGATCAAGGTGCCGGTGATCGGCGCGACTAACGCACCGAATCTGATCGATGCGCTCAGGCAGCAGGGCCTGTTGCCGCAGCCAGCCATGGCTGACCCGGAAGCCGCCGTGCGCAATCGCGATGCCGATGTTGTGTTGCGTATTCCCAAAGGCTTTGGGGATTCATGGCGCAAGGGTGAGACATCGCAGGTTGAATTGATCTACGACTCCTCGCAGCGCGATAGCGGTGGCTCGGTCGAGCGCCTGAAGGGCATGCTGGAGAATTACAGCCACCGCCAGGGCGCCATGCGATTGGTTGCGCGCGGCCTTTCGCCGGCCATGATGGCGCCGGTGGCCATTGATGAGCGTGACCAGTCGACGCCGCAATCGCGCGCCGGAATGATGTTCGGCATGTTGCCGTATTTCTTCGTGCTTACCGTGTTCATGGGCGGCATGTACCTGGCCATCGACCTGACGGCCGGCGAGCGCGAGCGGCAATCGCTGGAACCGCTGTTCGCCAATCCTGTGCCGCGCTGGAAGATCCTGCTGGGCAAGCTGGCGGCGACGTGTGCGTTCTCGCTCGTCAGCCTGTTGATCTGCGTGGTGGCTTTCGGCTTCTGCGGCAAGCTGATTCCGATCGAGCGGCTTGGCATGCGTATGAGCCTGGGCGTTTCCTTTGCCTCGCAAGTGGTG
>NZ_DATEJY010000252.1:0-6156 GCF_035277725.1 Dyella sp.
GGAGCCGCGATCCTCGCCACCGCCTTCTACTTTGCCGTCCCCATGGCACTTATCCATTGGCGCCTCGACAGCCTGATCTTTTCCTCGCAGTCACACGACACCACACACGAATCGCAGCACTACGACATCGCCGTAGGCAACAACACCAGCATCATCGTTCGCAGGTACGACGGAAACGGCAGCACGTGCGTTTTCTTCTTCCCCGGCCAGCATGGTGGTATCGGCACCTACGAGCGCACGCTCTTTCCATCTCTGCGCGCGAATGGGGCGACGGTTTTCTCCGTTTCCTATCCAGGCCAGGACGGTTCTGGCGGTCAAGCACGCCTCGCATTGCTCTTTGACCAGGTCGAAAGCGCAGTACGGACTAGCGCCCTTGCCGCAAACTGCAATCTCAACCAAAGCATCTTCATTGGCCGATCGCTGGGCGCAACCGTCGCGTTGCTGGAGGCGGAGCGCATCCGCCCCGCTGGCGTGGTGGTGGATGGCCTGGGCGCCAATCTCGCGGTGGTTATTCGTGCATGGATCGATCGCCATGCGTTGCTACGTGGATGGCAGTTGCTACCTATCCAGCGGCTTTTGGGTGGACACCTCTATCCGGTGGCTCCCATGCTTGCGCACTTAGCTGCTATTCCCATCGCTGTGTTCCAGGGAACCGCTGATGATGTCACGCCCTTTTCCGAAGCCCAGGCGGTTGTGCAAGGGCATGCGAACGTTACGTTCCACCCGGTGCCGGGCGGCCATCACGATGACAGCTACTTATTGGCGCGACCGAAATATCTGCAGGTTTTGCAATCGGTGACATCGGCTCGCCAAACAGAAGCCATGCAACGCTGATCCAAGTGCAGCCGTAGGCTGGGATGAAATCCCAGCATCGCCATGCCAATCATGCTGGGATTTCATCCAGCCTACGCGAGCATTGCCACTTCAGCGCACTAGACATGGCTACGTTGATTTATGGAAATGCCCATACGCCACCCACCATGCCATGGTGCTGCGGCCAACCTCATGCTGTAGGTTTTCCCCAGGCCATCCATCACTGGCTTCTGACAGACGCCAAGCCTGCATATATGCGAAGGTGCGGCAGTCGGGCGTGCCCATCCGTGTGATGACCGCGACACGCCCGACATGATGTGAAGTAGCGCGGATCGCCTGGGCGGCAACCCAAACGATCCGCTGGCCACCACCAACTTACTCGGAGTCAATGATGGTTAGATCGAATCATACGGCACCCGCACACCCACGTGCCCCCGCCATGGTGCTTTTCCCCTACTTCACCGCCGCGCAAGACGCGCGATGTCGAGCCCAAGTGGACACTCGCCGAACCGGAAGCAGCTGATTCCGACACAGCGAGCAGGATTGTTTCCTGAGAGCCCTTCACGCCGCGCGCAATACGCGGCGTGACCTAAGCGTATGGAGAATGCTATGGATGACATGCAGGGCGGCCACTGCGGGCCGCAACTTTATCTATTGTCCGAAGCCGGCTACGAAAGCCTCAAAGACCTGCAAGCCATGTTGACCTTGATGGCGCAGATTGCCTACAGCGCCGGCAGCGACGATGGCGGCACCACCTTGATCCTTGGCCGCGCCGAACTCAGCTTCGTGTTCGAAGCGATCAACAGCCGCATCGACGACGTGCTCAATCGCCTTGCCGAAGAAAACGGCATCGGCTCGAACCGTCCTGTGTGGCAGTAGACATACCTATCCGTTGGGCGTGCGCGATGCACGGGCCGGCGTCAACGTGGTGCATGCGTGCAGGTCTACGCGCCTCCGGAATATTGGGGTTCGCTTTCCAATCACCCGAACAATCATGCAGCGCCTGAGCACCCGCCATGATGAAAGTGACCTCAAGCACCGTCACCCCGGCGAACGCCGGGGCCTAGTGTCTTTGCTTTTGAGGTACCGAAAAAGTCGCTGGGCCCCGGCGTTCGCCGGGGTGACGGATCATAGAGGGGCATGCACTTTCATGGTTAGCTACGCCGCCATCATCGGGTATGGGCGATTCTTCAGATAGGCGCAGGCGCGCGCATTTCCGCCTTAGGCTATTTGTGCGCCTCGAAATACGCCGCATTCGCCATATCTTCCAGCAACGTCGGCTGCACCGGTTTCCAACCCAGCACGCTGCGCGAGCGCGGGCTGGAGCTTGGGCAGTCGATGCCCGCGAAACGCGTGAACCACGTGAAGTGTTCGGCCGCCTTTTCGCCGGATAGCGAAACCACCGGCACGTTCAAGCCACGGCCAATGGCTTCGGCAATCTGCTTGAGCGTCACGCCTTCTTCGGCAATGGCGTGGAACGGTCCTTGTGCGGTGTCGTTTTCCAAGGCCAGGCGATACAAGTGTGCCGCATCAAGCCGATGCACGGTGGGCCAGCGATTGCGGCCTTCCTCCACATAGGCCGAGATGCCGGTTTGACGCGCAAACTGCACCAGCCGTGGCACGAAGCCGTTGTCGCCGATGCCATGCACGGTCGGTGCAAGGCGTACCGCAGCCACGCGCACGCCACGCGTTGCAAAGGCGAAGGCGGTGGTTTCCGGGGCGCGTGGGAACGAATCGAGCGGGGGAGGTGATGCATCGTCTTCAGTCGACACGCGGCCCGGTGCGAGCAGGGCAACGCCGGATGTCACCACGAACGGACGATGCGAACCTTCCAGCGCGCTGCCGATCGCCTCGATCGCACGTCGCTCCTGTTCGGAGCTGGCGACGATCTTGCTGAAATCGTGATGGAACGCGGTATGGATGACGCCGTCGGCTTGCGCGGCGGCTTGCTGCAAGATCGCCAGGTCATCGAGTGTGCCATGCAACACCTCGGCACCAAGGGCGGCGACCTTCCTGGCGCCGGCTTCCGATCGCACCAGCCCTAATACATCGTGCCCCGATGCCAGCAACTCCTTGACCACGGCCGAACCGACCCAGCCGCTTGCGCCAGTAACGAATACGCGCATGAACATGATCTCCAGTAGGAAGTGGCGCTAACATGGCGCCCGCACCTATCGTGGAAAAGTAGTGACCTTATCGTGTGATAGTGACTACCAGGATGAGCGAAGAAATACGCCCCAACTCGCTAGGGATTTACTTGAAAGACCGCCGCAGCAAATTGGATCCGGTGGCACTCGGCTTTACATCGAAGCGTCGCCGCACACCGGGTCTGCGAAGGGAAGAAGTCGCGCAACGCGCCAACATCAGCACGGCCTGGTACACGTGGCTGGAACAAGGCCGCGGCGGCGCGCCTTCGGCGGAAGTGCTGGAGCGCATTGCGGAAGCATTGATGTTGACGCAGGTCGAGCGCGAACACGTGTTTATGCTCGGCCTGGGCCGCCCGCCCGAAGTGCGTTACGAACAGCGCGATGCGATTACGCCACGGCTGCAGCGCGTGCTCGATCGGCTCAACCCGAGCCCGGCGCTGATCCGCACGGCGATATGGGATGTGGTGGCGTGGAACCAGGCGGCTACGGCGCTCATGGCCGACTATGGTTCGCTTGCACCGGAAAATCGCAATGTGTTGAAGCATATTTTTCTCAATCCACGCGTGCGCGCATCGCAACGCGATTGGGAAAGTGTGGCGCGCTATGTCGTCGGTTCATTCCGCGCCGACGTGGTACGCGCCGGCGCAACATCGGCGGTTGGCGATCTGGTCGATGAACTGTGCCGCCGCAGCGCGGACTTCGCGCGTATGTGGCGCGATACGCATGTCCACGCATCGCAAGAACGGGTCAAGCACATCCATCATCCAGTGTTGGGGCCTTTCAGTTTCGAGCACTCGGCGTTTGCGGTGGACGGGCGCCCGGACCTGACCATGATCGTGTACAACCCGGTAACCGAGGCTGATCTCGATAAGGTCGTAAACGCTCTTGCATCGGCGTGATGGCCATGCACGCGGGCCATCCATCTTCTCACCGGGCGCTTGCGTCGCTTATTACGATTCCAGGTAAGCTTTTACCCAAGGGAATAATGGGAGCAGGGGGTAATCATGAAGAGGATCGTATCTGCGTTCGCCTTTGCAGCTTTTTCGACGAGCTGCCTGGCCGCAAACGTGTTGAATGTCCAGACGCCAGCTGTTTTGCCGGAGAGTACGTCGATAACCGGCGGCATCAAGGCGCAATGCAAAGTGCCGCAAATGGTCGGGGATCAGGTGTTTGAATCGGTCAGTAAAGTCTATGACCGAACCAGGCAGGTGGACGGTAGTGCAAACCTGGCTGACGGATTGCTGTTGAAGGCCACCATTACCTCGGTGTGGGGTGCTTCGGTGGGCGGCGGATGGACCGGTCCCAGGCATCTTTCCGTCACGCTGGATCTGATCAAGGACGGCAAGGTACTGCAAACCACCACGTCGCAGCGTACGTCGAACGGCGGCGTATGGGGTCCGTTTAAAAGTACCTGCGGCATCATGAATCGTCTCGCCAAGGAGGTGGGCGAGGATGCGGCGGATTGGATAAAAGATAATCTGGCTGCGGTTCGTAACAATTGACGATTCAAGGCGAGTGTCAACTCGCCGAGGCCGCAGATTCGCGGCAAAATATTGATTACTTGGCGTCATTCCGGCTTTCGCCCACTGCTGTCCGGGGAAAAATCTTTTTGATTGATTAGGTCTGGACACGTAGCCCGACGGCGAAAATTCTTCTCGTAAATTCAACGTCACCAAAAATCGTCGCCCCGGCGAAAGCCGGGGCCCAGTGTCTTGGGAGAAATGCAAATCGCTGGGTCCCGGCTTTCGCCGGGACGACAATCCATCAAGCGTTACGGCGAATGGAACGATTTTTCCCCGGACAGCAGTGGGCTTTCGCCGGAATGACGAGTCGCTGGAACAGGACTTCATGGAGTTGGGGAGGGAAGCATGCGCATATTGAAGGCATTTGTATCGGCACTGGTCGGCGCGTTGGCAGGTGTTCTTTTCATCATGCTGATCGCCAGCCTGTTTGAACCACATGCGTTTAAATTGTGGCCCGCGCTCGGTATAGCCTGCGGCACGGCGCTTGCCAATACGATTCGCGAGTGGCGGCAAGTGTCATCCGAAAAATTTGCATGGCTGGTTGGATGCTGCGTGGCATTGGGTGGAATCATAGGGACATGGTTTGCAGGGCCAGGTTAAAATCGCTGAGCCGATTGCAGCCTGAGAAACAAAGAAGCGACCGGCATCCTGGGGTGGCTTGTCCCGAAGCTTCAGTAGAAACCGCTACGGCAGGCCGAGATACCCCAGCAAACCACAAAAAAGGAGATGTGTCATGTCAACCAACAGTTTCAGCTTTCGAGCGCACTAGTAAACGCCGCAAAGGCTATCCCTCCGAGCAGCGCGTCAAGAAAGGCGATCGCGTCGTTCACGGCAACAAGGAGTTGTTTCGAAAAACTCGGCCGTAACGATCCATGCCCCTGCGGCTCTGCGAGGTTGTTTCAAAAACTGTTGCATGCACTCGGGCAACTTCGACGGTGCACGGCGGCATTACTACGTAAGATGAGGAAGGGCGGCTTCGGCCGCCCTCGCACACCCGTAGGCTGGGATGCAATCCCAGCACAACAAGCTATAAGGCTGCTGGGATTTCATCCCAGCCTACATGGACGGTATGTCAGCTAGACGTCAGCGAATGGCATATGCCGTTTGCGGCGATAAGCTTGATGAAAACCTGCCGTGTGATGCAGTTGGTCGACGCTCGCCAGGCTTTCATCCGAGCTGACGCGTCCGAGGAAAAACGTGTGTATACCGACCTCCTGGCTATGCACGATGGTCAGCTCGCGAACACGCGGTGCCTGCGCAACGACCGGAATGGCAAATTCCCGCGATGGACGTACCGGAAACGCAAGCTCACTCCAATCCTGTAGTGGCGTTTTATGGTGTTGCGCCAATTGGTACACCGTTGCCTTCATGGTGGCGGGGATGGTGGACAGGGCGACTCGGCGCACATCACGCATCACCGGCTGCGATACGTTGGTGCTGCGTAACGCGAGCGAAAAAAGCCCACTCCGCTCAAGCGCGCCAATCAAGTCCATGGGGAAAATGTTTCGATGAGTGGGCGTCTGTACTGAAACCAGGATCACCGGTCGCGGATAGAGATACGCGATCATCAACTGCTGTGCCGCGGCAGGCTCCATGTTCAGATGATTCGACCGGCTGTTTTTCAGCATGCTTCGGTTCTGCAGCCATGCGTTCCAGGAGCGTCGCGGCCAGCC
>NZ_DATEJY010000253.1:0-40247 GCF_035277725.1 Dyella sp.
CCCGACGTGGATTGGACGGCGTTCGATGCCGTATTGATCCGCACCATCTGGGACTACTTCGAGCACTACGCGGCCTTTCTCGCCTGGACGTATACGCTGGATCGGCATGGCGTCCCCGTCATCAACGATACGCACATGCTGCGGTGGAACAGCGACAAGCGTTATCTGCTCGATCTCGAACGGCACGGCGTTCCGATCATTCCCACGCGCGTGGCGCAAGGGGCGTTCCTGCAAGCGGCGCTATCGCAAATGGCCGATCGCGAGGTCGTGATCAAACCGACTGTGAGCGGCGGTGCATGGCATACCGTGCGCGGCAAGGCGGGCACGGCGGATTTTGAGCAAGCCGTAGCGAAGCTGCCGCCGCAACTTGATTATCTGGTGCAGCCTTTCGTGCCGGAGATTGCAAGCCATGGCGAATGGTCGTTGCTCTATTTCGGCGGAACGTATAGCCATGCCGTGCTCAAGCGCCCCACCGAGGGCGACTATCGCGTGCAGGAACAGCACGGCGGCAGCATGGCGCAAGCCACACCTGACGAATCCATCGTGCAGGCGGGCAGCAGCGTCTTGGCGGCGGTTGCCGCCTTGGGTCAGCAGGCGCCGATCTACGCGCGTGTGGATGGCGTAGTGGTGGACGGCCAATTCCTGATGATGGAGCTGGAAGTGATCGAACCGTCGCTGTTCCTGGCGGAGCGGCCGGATGCGGCGGAGCGATTTGCGCGCTTGCTGCTGGAGCGGCTGCAGGAGCTGCCACACGAAACCCGCAGGCTGGGATGACATCCCAGCTGCCGGTGCGGTGGTGAAACTGGGCGTTCATCCCAGCCTGCGTGCTACGCGCTAAAGCACCAGCAACCCCACCCCCAACCCTCCCCTGCTATCGCAGGGGAGGGAGCGCATCACGGCAAACCGATGCGTCTCACCAAGCAGAGACCAGCAAGCCACACGTACTAGAATCCCATCAACGCCATCACTCGCACGCCACGTGTCCAACACGTCACGCAAGATCATTCACGTCGACATGGATGCGTTCTACGCATCCGTGGAGCAGCGTGACGATCCTTCGTTGCGCGGCAAGCCGGTGGTGGTGGCTTGGCGCGGTGCACGTTCGGTGGTGTGCGCGGCGAGCTATGAAGCACGCAAGTTCGGCGTGCGTTCGGCGATGCCGGCGGTGCGCGCTGAACGGCTTTGCCCGCAGGCGATCTTCGTGCCGCCGGATTTCGTGCGCTACAAGGCCGTCTCGCGGCAAGTGCGGGAGATTTTCGCGCGACATACCGAATTGATCGAACCGTTGTCGCTGGACGAAGCCTACCTCGACGTCACCGTCACCAAGACCGGCCTGCCCTCCGCTACGGCCACCGCCGAAGCGATTCGCGCCGCCATCCGCGAAGAAACCCAGCTCACCGCTTCGGCCGGCGTGGCACCGAACAAGTTTCTGGCCAAGATTGCCTCCGACTGGAACAAGCCGGATGGTTTGTTTGTGGTCCGCCCGCATCAGGTCATGACGTTCCTCGCGCCGCTGCCCGTGAACCGTCTGCCCGGTGTTGGCAAAGTGATGGAAGCAAAGCTCACCGCACTGGGCATCGCCACCGTCAGCGAGCTGCGTGCCTTGCAAGCCGAAGAACTTGAACAGCGTTTCGGCCGCTGGGGCCGGCGCCTGCATGAACTTTCGTTCGGCATCGACGAACATGCCGTGCAGCCGAATCAGCTCACCATGCAAGTGTCGTCGGAAGATACTTTCGAGCGTGACCTTACGCTGGACGAACTTGAACCGCATATCCGCCAGCTTGCAGAAAAAACCTGGGCTGGACACATGCGTGAAGTGCAACGGGGACGCATCGCACGCACCATCGTGCTGAAGCTCAAAACATCCGACTTCCACACGCTCACCCGCAGCCTCACCCCCTCTGTGCGACCGCGCTCGGCCCTCGAACTTGCCGACCTGGCTTGTGCTTTGCGCGAGCGGGTCGAACGCTCAGCTGACAGTCGCTATCGACTGGTAGGCGTAGGCTTGTCCGGCTTCGTGGACCAGGACAACTTCATGGCGCAAACCGATCTGTTCGAGGACACGCCATGAGGTCACTCATGCGTGCATGGGCGATAGCCGCCTTGATGCCGAACTGGTTACGCTTGGACATCGTTCAATTCGAGGATCCCAGCCATGCATCTTGAGTTGCCCAATGCGCCGTTGAGGTCGCTGAAGGACTTCCTTAAACACTATTTGATGATCGTGCTCAGTATTCTCACTGCATTAGGGTTGGAAGCATGGATCGAGCATACGAATCACCGGCACGCGGCCGAGGTGGCCAGCGCGCAGATCGACACGGAAATTCGCGCCAACCTGGCCGAAGTTCACACAGCGCTGGTGGAGGACAAGGAACGTGCGACGTCCTTTGCGCATATTCGCGACAGCCTGGAGCAGGACCTGAAAGCGAACACGCCTGACGCGACTATCGTGCAGCACATCCTGGCCCAAACCCAAAACAGCAACTTCAATCTCAACTTGCGCTGGCCTACCCTGCGCCAGGAAGCCTGGGATGTGGCAGTTGCCAATCAGTCCGTGAGCTGGATGGATGACGATCGCATGTACCGCTATTCCGCTGCCTACGCCACTCAACGCGAAACCGCCGGCAACCTGGCAGCCAATCTTACGCTGGTGATGAATGGTCCAAGAATGATCGACGCGGCCACCGATCTGCGCTCGGGCAACGTGCAACCGCGTGAGTTTCTGCATGTGATTGCGCAAATGGCGGTCACGCTCGATCAAGCCACGCTTAGCCTGCGCACCTTGGAGCAAAAGTTGCAGAGTGCATTGCCAGAACCGCCACACAAGGCATAAGCATGTAGGCTGGGATGAAATCCCAGCATTCTTGCGGTTTATCCATGCTGGGATTTCATCCCAGCCTACGTGTCGTTTCCTTACGTGCCAGGATTTTCGTCCTGATAAGCGTCGTCGAACCACGTAGGTTGGGGTGCGAACCCCAACATCATGACGTCTGCATGCATGGCGATGTTGGGGTTCGCACCCCAACCTACAAAAAAAAGACCCGGAGTGATCCGGGTCTTTTTCTTCGGCAAGCGCTTACTTTTTCTTCGGTATGTACAAATCGGTAATGGTGCCTTCGTAAACCTCAGCCGCCATGCCCACCGATTCGCTTAACGTCGGATGCGGATGGATGGTCAGACCGATATCCGCCGCTTCCGCGCCCATCTCGATCGCGAGTGCGATTTCCGAAATGAGATCACCCGCGTGCGGACCGACGATAGCGCCGCCGACCACACGGTGGGTTTCCTCGTCGAACAAAAGCTTGGTGAAGCCTTCGGTGCGGTCGATGCCGATAGCGCGACCACTGGCCACCCATGGGAATTTGCCAACGCCGATCTTCAGGCCTTTTTCCTTGGCTTCGCGCTCGGTGACGCCGACCCAGGCGATTTCCGGATCGGTGTACGCCACCGACGGAATCACGCGCGCATCGAAGTGGCTCTTCTGGCCGGCCACCACTTCCGCGGCAACCTTCGCTTCGTGCGTGGCCTTGTGCGCCAGCATCGGCTGGCCGACCAGGTCGCCGATGGCGAAGATGTGCGGCACATTGGTGCGCATCTGCGTGTCGACGTTGATGAACCCGCGCTCGGTGACGGCTACGCCAGCTTTGTCGGCACCGATCTTGTTGCCGTTTGCCGAGCGGCCCACAGCGACCAGCACGCGGTCGAACACCGTGGTTGCCGGAATGCTCTCGCCTTCGTAGCTGACTTCGATGCCCTTCTTGGTGGCTTTGGCTTCCACCACCTTGGTCTTCAGATGCACGCCCTTGAGCTTGCTGTTCAAGCGCTTGGCGAGCGGCTTGATCAGGTCGGCATCCGAACCCGGGATGAGCTGGTCCATGAACTCGACCACGGTGACCTCGCTGCCGAGCGCGGCATACACGGTGGCCATTTCCAGGCCAATGATGCCGCCGCCGACCACGAGCAACTTGCCGGGAACGTCTTTCAGTTCCAGCGCGCCGGTGGAATCCATGATGCGCTCGTCGTCCCACGGGAACGCGGGCAGACGCACCGCCTGCGAGCCAGCGGCGATAATGGCGTTTTCGAAGCGCAGCAGCTTCTTGCCTTCGGCCGTGTCGATTTCCATTTCGTTCGGCGACACGAACGTGCCGACGCCTTGCACGGTGCGCACCTTGCGCTGCTTGGCCATGCCGGCGAGGCCGCCGGTGAGCTGGCCGACCACCTTGTTCTTGAAGCCGCGCAGCTTGTCGAGTTCGAGCTTGGGCTTGCCGAACGTCACGCCGTGCGCGGCCATGGCTTCCGCTTCGTCGATCACCGCGGCGGCATGCAGCAGCGCCTTGGACGGAATGCAACCGACATTGAGGCACACGCCGCCGAGCGTGGCGTAGCGTTCCACCAGCACGGTGTCGACGCCCAGGTCGGCGGCGCGGAACGCGGCGGTGTAGCCGCCGGGGCCAGAGCCAAGCACGACGAGCTTGCACTCGATGTCCGCCGCTTTTCCGGATGATGCTGCCGCTTGCGGCACCTTTGCCTCCTCTCTCCTCCGGGGAGAGGATTGAGGTGAGGGGGCGGGGCTTGAAGGGGGCACCGGGGAGGCTGCCCCCTCACCCCTGCCCTCTCCCCGTGGGGGCGAGGGGGACGCGGAGTCGGCTTCGCCGACGGTTTCCAAGATGGCGATAACCGTACCTTCCGATACTTCATCGCCCAGCTTCAGCTTCATCTCCTTGATGACGCCCGAAGCACTGGCGGGAATCTCCATCGTCGCCTTGTCCGATTCCAGCGTGATCAGGCTTTGTTCCTTCGTCACGCTATCGCCGGCTTTCACCATCACCTCGATGACCGGCACGCCTTCGTGACCGCCGATGTCGGGGACTTTCAGTTCGATCGTATTGGCCATGATCAATGTTCTCCTCGCGTCAGAGCAGCAGGCGGCGAATGTCGCCGAGCTGGGTGGCGAGGAAGGACGCAAAGCGCGCGGCCACGGCGCCGTCGATGACACGGTGGTCGTAGCTGAGCGAGAGCGGCAGGATCAGGCGCGGTGCGAATTCCTTGCCGTTCCACACCGGCTTGGTCTGCGCCTTGGTGACGCCGAGGATCGCCACTTCCGGCGCGTTGACGATCGGCGTGAACGCCGTGCCGCCGATGCCGCCGAGCGAGGAGATCGAGAAGCAGCCGCCGGACATGTCGGCCGGGCCGAGCTTCTTGTCGCGCGCCTTCTTGGAGATCTCGCCGAGTTCGGCCGCCAAGTCGAGCAGGCCCTTCTTGTCGCAATCGCGGATCACCGGCACCACCAGGCCATCGGGCGTATCCACCGCAATGCCGATATGGAAGTACTTCTTGAGGATGAGCTTCTCTCCGCTCGCGTCCAGCGATGCGTTGAACTGCGGGAATTTCTTCAGCGCCGCCACCACCGCCTTGATCTGGAACACCAGCGGGGTGATCTTCAGATCCTTGTTCTCTTCGCCGAGCTTCTTGCGGAAGGCTTCCAGCTCGGTGATGTCGGCGTCTTCGTGGTGGGTGACGTGCGGAATCATCGCCCAGTTGCGGGCGAGGTTCTGGCCCGAGATCTTCTGGATGCGCGTGAGCGGCTTCTCTTCCACTTCGCCGAACTTGGCGAAGTCGACTTTCGGCCACGGCAGCAGGTTGAGGCCACCGCCAGCCGCCACCGTGCCGCCTTCCACCGGGCGGGCGCCGGATGCCAGCGCATGCTTGACGTAGGAAGCAACGTCCTCGCGCACGATACGGCCGCTACGGCCGCTGCCCTTCACCTGGCGAATGTCCACACCCAGCTCACGCGCAAAGGCGCGGATGGCTGGCGTGGCGTACGGGGCGTCGCCCGGCATCACCAGCTTGGCGTCGAACGGCGGGCGGGCCTGCGGCGCCACGTCGCCTTCGGGTGCATTGCCCGGCAGCACGCTGCGGCCACCGACCGGTGCGGGTTCTTCTTTTACTTGCGGCGCTTTCGCTCCCTCTCCCCCTTGGGGAGAGGGTTGGGGTGAGGGGGACGCGCTTGCGCGCGATGAGCTTGAAGCTTCAGGCGAGGTTTGCCCCTCACCCCTGCCCTCTTCCCGAGAGGGAGAGGGGGACGCGGAGTCGGCTGCGCCGACGGTTTCTATAAGGGCGATCAAGGCGCCTTCGGATACCTCGTCGCCCACCTTCAGTTTCAGCTCCTTGACCACGCCGGCGAAGGGCGCGGGCACTTCCATCGTGGCCTTGTCCGACTCCAGGGTGATGAGGCTTTGATCTTTCTCTACCGTGTCGCCGGGCTTGATCATCACCTCGATCACGGGCACATCGCTGTGACCGCCGATATCTGGGACGCGGGCTTCTTTAAGGTCGGCCATGATTTCTCCTGCGGAAACGAAGCGGCCACGCGAGGGGGAAGGCGGAGGTGGCCACAAGACGTTCATCATAGCAACCGGCACCCGTTCAGGACATGCCGAATGCGCCTAAACCGGCCATGCGCATACGTATGCGGCGCAATAGTCTTATTTAATCGGCGGCTGGCCTGTGACGATATGAATCTCACGCTGCGGAAAGGGAATGCTGATGCCTTCGGCCTCAAAGCCCTCCTTCACCGCGCGCAACAAGTCGGTCTGCGCGGGCCAGAAATCGCCGGTGCTGGTGTGGGCACGCAGCAGGAGATGCACCGCGCTGTCTGCCAGGCTTTCGGTCCATGCGGTGGGGGCTGGGTCTTTCAAGATGCGCGGATCGGCCGCGAACAAGCGCTGTACGATCGCCAGCGCCTTGCCGATGTCCTCGTGATAACCGATGCCTACGTGCAATTCGAAGCGCCGCGTACCACGCCGGCTGAAGTTGATGATGGCGTCGGCGCCGATCTTGGCGTTGGGTACGACGGCCTCGCGGTTGTCCGCCAGCACCAGTTGGGTGTGCATCAGGTTGATGCCTTCCACGGTGCCCTCGGCACCGCCGGCCTGGATGTAGTCGCCGACCCGGAAAGGGCGAAACACGATCAGCAGCACACCCCAGGCCAAGTTGCTCAACGATCCCTGCAGCGCCAGGCCAATGGCGAGGCCGCCCGCACCCAGCGCGGCCAGCAAGGGCGCACTGGGAACACCCGCGGTTTGCAAGGCGATCACGATCAGCACGGCAATCAGCACGCCGTACAGCAGATTGCGCATGAAGCCGGTGAGCGTCGGATCGATCGCGGCCCGGCTCATCGTCCGATGCAAGACATTCGCCAGCCGCCGGGCAAACCAGTTACCGATAAGTAACAGCAGCAACGCACTCAGCCACGCCGGCCCATGCCCCGTGAGAAACGCAAGCAGATCGTCGCGGGAAACGCTTAGAAGTTGTTGGAACATGGGGCAATCCTTGGCAGACCGGCGCAAAGCCTAGCAGTCGCCCCTTTCTCCCGCATCGCCGTCCGTGCTGAATGCCGTCGTACAAACGCTAAAAAAAAGCCCGGCTGGGGAACCGGGCGCGTGACTGTCGCGTGCTGGGGAGCACGGCTTGGGGGATGCTAGATAACTAGCGTTGGGCGTAACTCGCCTTGTCGGTACGGTCCATGTTCGATTCGATCAATTGCAGCCGTTCGCCATCAGGCAAACGAAACTGGAATTGCTGTTGCAGTTGCTGCAAGTGGCTTAGATGAGGGCACAATGCCTCGGCGCGTTGACCGAGCTTTTCGGCCGGGGCGTTGACGGCTTTGTCGATCGAGGCATCCAGCGCATCGGTGCGCGCCTGCAGCGAAGCAAGCCGGGCCGAATCGCCGCTGAGCGCATCCTTCACGATGTCGCCGGTGACGTTGCTGACGAGATCAGCGACGGTCTTTTGCAGGTCACCGCCAAACATATCGCTCTCTTCGCCGGCATCCCACCGACCCTGCCCGATTGTTCCGTCGATATGGTGCACGGCTTCGTCATGCCGGTCGCGCAATTCATGCAACAGCCGCGTGCGCTCATCGCCAGTGTCGGCCAGCGTAGCCACCACCGTGGTCAGCGCCGAATAGCCGATATCCACGCCATCACGCGCAATACCTGCCACCGCCGGCACCAGATCGCGCAGCTCGTGCTCGTATTCACGCAGTCGCGCAGCATCGGCGCCGGAGAGGGCGACATCATTGCCATCCACGCGCAGCATGCCGTCATGCATGAAGACATCGCCCGGATGGCCGCTGCTCCGCGTAAAGGTGATGCCGGCCGCCTTGATTTGCATGTCGTAATCGCTGGTGTAAGAGCACGACAAATGATGCGTATGGACGTCCGTTGCTTGCGCCGCGCCCGCCGTGGCGAGAGCAAGCAACGCGGTGAACGAAAGCATGTGATGACGCATGAGAATCCCTCCCGGCATGCCGATTGACACAGCAGCGATTTGCACATTTGGATGCAAGTCAATGCGTATAGGGTTTAATACCGAGCCAGATGGCGGCATGGGCCGTACGTCACGCCCTGCCATCGGTCATGCGTAGTCGTCCATGACGATTGGCGCAGCGCACATAGGCAAATGCCCAGGCGCACGATAAGTTGATGCCTTGCGTGACGAATTCAGGGGTCTGTCTATGCAATCCACCGATGTCATCATCGTCGGGGCCGGTCTCTCCGGACTGGTTGCTGCGGCAGAGCTGACCGATGCCGGCCGGCGCGTGATGATCATCGAGCAGGAGCCGGAGCAAAGCCTGGGCGGACAGGCGTTCTGGTCGTTCGGCGGACTGTTCCTGGTGGATTCGCCAGAACAACGTCGCATGGGCGTGCGCGATTCGCACGCACTGGCCTTGGCCGACTGGATGGGCACGGCGGCGTTCGATCGTCCCGAGGATTATTGGCCGCGCCAGTGGGCCGAGGCGTATGTCGATTTTGCCGCCGGTGAAAAACGCGCGTGGCTGCATAGCATGGGCATGCGCTGGTTCCCGGTGGTGGGCTGGGCCGAACGGGGCGGTTATGGCGCCATCGGCCACGGCAACTCCGTGCCGCGCTTTCATGTCACGTGGGGTACCGGCCCGGGCGTGTTGGAACCATTCGTGCGGCGTGTGCGAGAAGCACAAGCAACGGGGATGCTGAGCCTTGCGTTCCGTCATCGCGTCGATGGATTGCTGATGGAAAATGGCAGCATCGCAGGTGTGCACGGCGTACGCTTGGCGGAAGACGGGATTGAACGCGGCAGGCCAAGTTCACGCGATGTGATTGGCGATTTCGAATTCCGTGCGCAGGCGGTGATCGTCGCCTCCGGCGGTATTGGGGGCAATCACGAACTGGTGCGCAAGAACTGGCCGGAACGCTTGGGACCACCACCACAACACATGCTGTGCGGCGTACCGGCACACGTCGACGGACGCATGCTGGGTATCAGCGAAAGCGCCGGTGCGCGGCTGATCAATCGCGATCGCATGTGGCATTACGTGGAAGGCATCGAGAACTGGAATCCGATCTGGCCGATGCATGCGATACGCGTCCTGCCCGGCCCTTCGTCGCTGTGGTTCGATGCCCGCGGCCAGCGCCTGCCTGGTCCGCTGTGGCCCGGCTTCGACACGATGGGCACATTGGAACACCTGCGGCGCACGGGCTTCGATTACAGCTGGTTCATTCTCGATCAGCAGATCATCCGCCGCGAATTCGCGCTATCCGGTTCGGAGCAGAATCCCGATCTCACCGGCAAGAGCTGGCGCCAAGTCGCCAAGCGCGCCATCGGCAAGCAGGCGCCCGCACCGGTGGAAGCGTTCAAGCGGCATGGACGGGATTTCATCGTGCGCGACAATCTGGATGATCTGGTCGTCGGCATGAATGCGCTCGCCGGCAGCCAGTTGCTGGATGTGGCGCAGTTGCGCGAGCAGATCGAAGCGCGTGATCGGCAGTTCGATCATCCGTTCGCCAAGGATGGCCAGGTCATGGCCATCCACAATGCACGTCGTTATCGCGGCGATCGGCTGGTGCGCGTAGCCAAGCCGCATCGCATGCTCGATCCGGCCAACGGTCCGTTGATTGCCGTGCGCTTGCATCTTTTGACGCGCAAAACCCTGGGTGGATTGGAAACCGATCTGCAGGCACGCGTGCTGGGGAGCGATGGCCAACCCGTGCGCGGCCTTTATGCCGTTGGCGAGGCGGCAGGTTTCGGTGGCGGCGGCTTGCATGGCTACCGCGCACTGGAAGGCAGCTTTCTTGGTGGCTGTTTGTTCTCGGGCCGCGTAGCAGGACGCGCAGCCGCCGCTGCCGTTGCATGATGTCTTTGCCGCGCATTGCCATCTATGGCGCCGGCATGGTCGGCAATTATCTTGGCGGACGGTTGCATGCGCATGCAGCCGTCCGCTTGATCGCACGTCCGCACATCGCGACCCGCTTGAGCGAACACGGGTTGACCGTCAGCGATCTGCATGCCTATCGTCGGCACGTCCCTGCAGCCATGCTCGACGTGGCGACGCAACCGGACGCCGCGCGCGACGTCGATGCCGTACTGGTCACGGTGAAGTCCGCCTCGACCATGCAGGCCGCACACGAACTGGCCGATGCACTGGCGCCGGGCACGCTGGTGATCAGTTTCCAAAATGGCGTGCACAACACGGCGGACTTGCGCGCCGCCTTGCCGCATTGCCGGGTATTGGCGGGCATGATTCCCTTCAACGTGACACAGCCGGCACCTGCGCATTTTCATCAAGGATCATCCGGCACCTTGATGGTGGAGCGCTCGGCCGCGCTTGCGCCTGCGCTGCTCGCCGCATTCGACGCCGGCGGCATGTCGCTGCAACAGTGCGATGACATGCAAGCGGTGTTGTGGGCGAAGCTGCTGATCAATCTCAACAATTCGCTCAATGCGCTGAGTGGCTTGCCGTTGCGTGAAGAACTGGCGCAACGCCCATGGCGACAATGCCTGGCGTTGCTGCAACAGGAAGGTTTGCAGGTGCTTAAAGCCGCAGGCATACGGCCCGCACAGCTGACTGCCTTGCCCGCCCGCTGGTTGCCGACGGTGCTGTCATGGCCGGATGTGTTTTTCCAGCGCATCGCCTCGCGCATGCTGGCCATCGATCCACTGGCGCGCTCTTCGATGTGGGACGACCTGCAGGCAGGCCGACGTACCGAAGTGGACTACATCAACGGCGAGATTGTGGCGTTGGCGAAATCAAAAGGCATGCGCGCACCGGTGAATGCGTGTGTCGTGGCGCTGATACGGGAAGCGGAGCAGTCGTACAATCGCTGGGATGCGCACGCCTTGCTGAGAACTTTGCGCGATGCGTAGGTGCATAGGCTGGGATGCAATCGCAGTTTTGCCGTGACGTGTGCTGGGATTGCATCCCAGCCTGCGGTCGCGCTCTAGCGCGCCACATCCTCGATATGCGCGATCTTTCCACCAACGATGGTGAAGGTAGTGATGCGACCTTCGCGCTCGTATTGCCACTTATCGCCCTTGTCTTTTGCGCTGGCTGATTTGCCTTTGCTGCTGGATGACTTCGCCTTGGCTTTGGCCTTCTGGCTCTTGTTCGCGTTGGACGTTTTCGCACGTACGGAAGGCTCGCCCAGTGCCGCCTTGACGCGCGCAGCGCTATCACCCACCACCAGTACCTGGCTACCCACGCGAATGCTTTGCAAGGCGTGCGCACTGAAACTGGTGATCAGCAAGGCAAGAAAAAGATAACGACGCATGATCTGCTCCCTGTCGTGTCTTGGCCACTCCGTGGCGGTGAATGTTCAGAAGCCGGCGCCAGGGGTGGCCAGATAAGCCTGTTCTTCCGGTGTATTCGTTCGGCCGAGCCATGCATTACGATGCGGAAAACGGCCAAAACGCGTAATCACTGCCGCGTGTCGGCGAGCATAGTCGAGATAACCGGTGTATGACTCGCGCTGTTCCGCCGGCAAACTCTGGCAAAGCGTTTCGAACAGGGACACACAACGCTGCTGAAGCGTGATGTCTTCGGCATGTTCAAGCGGCATGTAGGCAAACACGCGCTGGATGGGCGGCAACTGGCGGTCGAAACCTTCCTCGATACCCCACACCGCCAGCCGCTGTGCATGAAGATCGTGTGCCCATGCGTGTGCATCTTGGCGATGAAGATTACGCGGAAACTGATCCAACACGATCAACAACGCCAGCCAACCTTGCGGCGTCTCGGTCCAATGCTGGAGTTCCCCTTGCGCCGCTCTTTGCAGCGTATCGGTGAAACGCGTACGAATCGCCGTGTCGAAAGCCGGATCGGAGGCAAACCACGCGTCGCGGTGCGCGGCATCGAACCAGAAGGCAAGCACCGCCAGTGCGTCGTTCGGCGGTGTGGGCATGGCTCAATGTCCGACGCCGACGGCCTTGGCCAGGCTGTGCATATCCAGATCGATGGAATGCAGGCGCGGTAGCTGACGGTGCAGTTCCGCCTTCATTTCCGGATCGTTCGCACCTACGCGGTCGATCACTCGTTCGAAGGCGCGCAGCAGGCTTTGTTCATGGCGTGCCAGCACGCGGATCCACGCATCGTCACTGCGCGGCATCAACGCGTCAAAGCGGTAGCGCACAGCGCCGAACATGCGTCGGCGGGTGGCGGGGGTACCTTCGTGATGGCGGATCTGTTCCTGCAATTCGGCGATCACCAGGCTCAGGGACTGTGCTTCCTCATCCAGCACCGTGCGCAATCCAGGCTCGCTCACCTGCGCTGCGGCGTGGCGATACAGCGCGCGCAGCTCGATGCTGCGGCGGATCAGGCCATTGCATAGATGTTGAATCGCCAGCGACACGTCGGTCGCCTCCTGTCTGAGCGCGGATCTGGATTGGCAGTCATGTTGCAGGACAAGCACTTAGCCGCGGATAAATCCGTTTGTCATATCAAGGTCTCGCTCAGCTGGCGTTTCACTGGCCAATTTCCAGCAGGTTAAGTGGGCGTCCACGGCTTGTGCGAATGCCCTGCTGCAAGTCGGCGAGCCGCTGGATATCGGGGCACAGCGCCTGGATGTCGGGACGCAGCACCTGCAGCCGCTGTTGCACGCGGGCCTGGAAACCAGTAGTGAGATCGGCGGCCTGATCCCGCAGCGCAGCCGCCTGCTGCAAGTCGCCGCTCATCGCCGCGCTGAGTGCCTGCTGCCCCATGGCCGACGCAATCAGGGGCGCGATATCGCCGGCAATCTGATTGGCATATTGCTCGGCAGCTTCGCCATGCCAGTCATGCGTGCTCTGGCTGGCAGCCACGCGCTGATGCAGATTCGCCGCGTCGGCCGCCAGGCGGCGTTGCAGTTCGGCCTGGGTCGCGGCGTCCAGATTGAGGCTGTTCGCTTGCTGCTGCACGGCTTGCACCGCGACATCCACACCGCGGTTGATGACGGCTTTTACTCGCGGCACCAGGGCGAGCAAATCGCGTTGGAACAGGGCGAGACGATCCTGGTCCTCGGCATTGAGCGATACGTTTTGGCCGTCCGCCTGCAGCGTGCCGGCAGCGATCACCACGCGCGTGGGTGCCGGCTGGGCGCGGTCAAAAATCAACTGACCCGACTGCAAGGTGAGGTCATAGCTGCTGGTGGCGTGGCACACCTGGGACAGATCCTGCGCATGCAGGCTGCCAGCGACGAGCACCAGCATTCCGGCAGCGAGCAGGCGGTTGAAGCGCATGGCGAACATCTCCATCGGACAGGGTCCGACAGCGATAAAACGCAGCGGGACAACTGCGGCTGAATCGGCTGAAATCAGCCTGAGCGCGGCCGGAATTGCAGCCGCACGGCTGGCTGCCCAAGCTGCCAGGCAAGCCATAGCAGCGCGGGTACCGAGACCGCCTGCAGGCACAGCGCAATCAGCAACGGACGCTTGAACGCGCCCAGTTGCTGCTGGACGGTAGCGTCACGCACCTGCTCCAGTGCGCTCCATTGATGCCACAGCAGCAGTCCGCGATAGGCAAGCCACACGCACAGCACCAAGGCCACGATGCGCAAGGCCGAACGTGCCCACGCCTGGCGCAGGATGCATCCGGCCGTCGCCACGATCACCGCGAACACCGCCACGAGGTAGCCGATATCCCAGTTCAGCATGCCGTGCAGCATTGCCGTGTGTTCCGTATCCCCTGCCGGCAGGTTCTGCAGTGCGCCCCATACCTGCTGGGCGTGGCGAATGTATTGCGAACCGAGAAAGCCGGCGACCAGCAGCATGATCCACGTGAGCATGCGCCACCACGCAAAGCCGAACTTTCTTTTGCGCAGATCCGAATCGAAGCGGGAGATCAACATCAGGCCGTGGCCTTCTTCAAAGTAGCGAGATCGCCCAGCACCTGCCTGGCATTTTCTTTGGGATCGACATCACGGTAGATCTTGGCGATCTTGCCGCTGGGATCGATCAGGAACGTCGTGCGCTTGGCGAAATGCAAACCAACGGCCGAGGTGAGTACACCATATTGGATCGCAACCTGGCGGTTGGCGTCGGACAGCAATGGAAACGGCACGTGGTATTTCGCGGCGAATTCGGCATGCGACTTGACGTTGTCCAGACTCACACCCACCACATCCGCGCCTGCCTGGCGCAGCTTGGTGATCTCATCGCGGAAAGTGCATACCTCGGTGGTGCAGCCGGGCGTGAAATCTTTCGGATAGAAATACACCACCAGCCAATGGCCGCGGTAATCGGCGGGACTGCGCCAATGGCCGTTCTGATCCTGCAGATGAAACGCCGGTGCCGCCTGCCCGACTTGTGGATTGCCTTGCGGGCCGGTGCCGGCAAGCGCAGGAATCGCCGACAGGCCCAGCAGGCCGATCGTCGCAAGCAAGGTCAACCAACGACGCATACATACCGCTCCCACCACAACGTTAGTGGCTGAGTATACGCGTGACGCTTGCAAGCGAAAGGCGCCTTGCGGCGCCTTTCGTGTGTCCATCCCAATGACAACTTAGCGATGCATCGGCTCGATATCGAACTTGTCGACGGCGACGCCAAGATTGACGCCCTCGCCCGTACCCGACAGCGCGATCGAGGTGGTGCCCTTGGTCAGCACCTGGGCCGTACCGCTACGCACCACACCGGCGGAAGCACCGGCCTGCGCGTAGCTGCCATACACGTCCTTGATACCGTAGACGTTGCTGATGTCGCCATGGCCACTCACGTGGAATTTGCCGGCGGTCAATCCGCCACCATGCATGTTGATGCTGACTACGGCGGTCTCGCCGTCATCGCAGCGGATGTCGCCACGTCCCTCGGCATGCTGATAGATCGCCGACCAACCGGACAGGCTGTAAGTCAGCTGGCACTTCACCGGCGCTTTGCCCGCCTGCGCCGATGTAGCGGGAAGGCCCGTCAGGGCTCCGGCACAAAGCAGCATGGCGGCAGTCAACCCAAAGGTACGCTTGCTCATAGAAAGTCTCCTTGACACTGGCGTGGATCAGCCACGCCGTGCCGAAAGTGTGGGATGCCGGAACTGAACGAATTGGCAAGAACGAGCGGCCGCATTCAGCGTCGGCAAACGCACGTGAGGCGGGCGTGCAGAACCGATGATTGTTGTTTCCCTCCGCTTGATGCTTAACTAACAAGCAGCCGCGCACACTGGAATCGTGCGCTTTTCGACTGGAGCCCACATGCCCAAGTATTCGCTGGTCGGCTATGACAGTTCGGAAACCTCGCAACGCGCTTTCCGGTTCGCGATGGAACTGGCGCGGGCCTGCAAGGGCCGGGTACGGGTGGTATCGGTGCTGCAGGTGACCCAGGGCGGGGCCGATGCATGCGCCCTGATGATGACCGACTCGGCCACCGAGCGAAGCCGGGAAACCTTGCAGGAATTGCATGCGCTCGACCCGGATACCGACGCGCTGGTGGACCTGGAAATCACCCATGGAAGCCCGGGCGATGCCTTGCTCAACCAGGTGCGGCAGCATCCCATCGACCATATCGTGATCGGCCATACCGAGCGCGGCGCGCTCGGCCGCTGGCTGTTGGGCTCGGTATCGGGCGACGTGCTGGCCGGCGCCCACGTGCCCGTCACGGTCGTCAGATAAAACCCGGTGCCGGAACGGGTGGGCTGGCATTAATCCCGTCCACCGTTCACCATTTATCCTGTTGTCCCTGATCTGTCATAGATCAGATGGCCTTTTTTGCACAGGAACCCCACGTGGACTACAACACTGTCCTTCCCTGGACTCTGGAAAGTCTGAATTTTGCCGAGATCGATATGGCGCGCGTGCGCCACAACGAAAACCTGTTTCTGCTGCTATGCGGGGCATCGTTCGTGGAAAGCGGCTCGGATCTCTACACCAGCAACCTGATCGAGCATTTCGACGGCGACCTGGAGTTGCAAGGCTGGCTGCGCGAGCACTGGGAGCATGAAGAAATGCAGCACGGGCGCGCCCTCGCCGCCTACGTGCGCCACGTGTGGCCGGAGTTCGATTGGGATGCCGGCTTCCAGGCTTTCTGGAACGACTACGGTGCACTCTGCACCAACGAACAACTGGAACCCTCCCGCGGCCTGGAACTAGCCGCGCGCTGCGTGGTGGAAACGGGCACCGCCAGCCTGTATCGCGCCTTGAACGACATCGTCGACGAGCCAGTGCTCAAGCAGCTCACCAATCACATCAAGAGCGATGAGGTGCGCCACTACAAACACTTCTATGCGCACTTCCAGCGCTATCGCGAGCAGGAAAAGCTGGGCCGCTACAAAGTGTTCCGCGCCATCCTTCGCCGCGTCAACGAGATCCGCAACGAAGACAGCGACATCGCCCTGCGCCACGTCTTCAACCAGTGCTATCCGCAGCACAAGGACGATCAGGCGCAGTTCCAGAAAGTGGCCGGACCGGCGCAGGCATTGCTGCGGCGGCATCTGCCCGCGGAGATGACGGTGAAGATGTTGCTGAAGCCACTGAACCTCTCGCCGCGATGGCAGCAGGCATTAGAGAAGCCACTTGCGCGGATCAGCGAGCGCCTGTTCCTGCAGTAGGCTGGGATGAAATCCCGGCTTTTTTGAGCTTCCGATGCTGGGATTGCATCCCAGCCTACAACACGGGTTGGCGGTTATCGGGCGCTGCTCGAAGAAGCCGGTGCATTGCCGGCATCATGGCGCGGCACGCTGTCGATGTGACGCTGGCCTTCCTTCTCCAGCTTGAATCGCGCCAGGTCGATCGGGCGAATCTGCTTGATCATGCACGGAATGTACGGACGCCCGGTCAGCACCTTGTCGAAACCAGTCTGCACTTCGCTGGCAAAACTGGTCAGGCCGATGAAGTTGGTGAAGGTAAGGTTGTTGCACGGCCACACATCAAGCAGATAAGCCTTGCTCGGCAGCGTATAAATCACCAGCTGCGTTTCGCTGAGCGGTTCCCACGAGTAAATCTGCTCACCCAGCACCAGACGGAAGCTGCGTACCGGCGCGCCGGCAGCAGCGCTATAAGCCTGTTGGCGTTGCTGCAGGCGCTGCGCGTATGGCACGGATTCGCAAGCAGCCAGCAGCACGGCAAGCAGTACGAGCACCAGTATGCGTAACTTCATCATGACATCTGTCTCCGCGCTTCGAACGGACCGTTTAGAACAGACCGTTTAGAACGGGCCGTTTCGGATAACCGCCATAACGCGCGAACACGCAGCCGGTGCACGGCTTACTTTTTGCTGCTGAGCGGCGACCACTTGGCCGGGTCGAAACCGCCTACTTCGAACAGCACTTCCTGCTTGTCGCCATCGCGCGTGGTGACGGTCATGGTGATGCGCCTGGTCTTTTCCATCGCGTCAATAAAGGGCTTGTCGTCGCGAATGAAGATCGCCGGCTCGCTGCCGGTAGTCGGCAGAAACGCGCGCAGGGGATGCGGCTTGTCGTCGAATTGGGCCGGAATCGTGCAATTGCCCTTGCAGGCAAAGCCGTGACCGATGCCGAACAGGAACACGCTTTCGCCCCATTGCGTATGGCGGCGCAGCACCAGCCGGATCGCGCGATCGCCGCTGGGGCGCGTGCTGTAAATGCTGGCGGTGGATTGTGTGCCACCCTCCATCGGGCCGACCTGGTAGCTCCACAGCGCAGCGAGGCGACGTTTATCGGCGGCGGCCTTGGCGCGCTGTTCCACGTCGGGCAAGGTCTGTTTCACTTGCGTGGCCGCATCGCTGGCCGGGAATTGCTGCACGATCGCCTCACCGATCTGCGCGGCCAGTTCATCGTTCTTCTGCTGCAACGCCTGCTGGTAGGTCTGCAGTTGCCGATTCGCCTCTTGCGCCATCTGCTGCGCCTGCGCCTTGGCGGCTTCTTGCGGCGAGGGCGAGTTTTGATCCTGCGAACAGGCGGCGAGCAGCAGCCAGCTACAGGCAGCAGTTGCGATCAGGGCGTAACGGCATGGCAAACGGGTCATCGTAGCGATCTCAGCAAAGCGAGGTCCCTAGCTTGAAACGAGCCCCAGGCTGGATGCAACCACTCACCGCCGCCCCGAACGATGGAGAACCTTCACCGTCTCTTTGCGGGATCGCCGCGCCCTCCGATAATGACGTTTCCAGACAAGGACACCGCATGTCTTCCACGTCCGCGCCGGGTTCGGCCGACTCCCTGCTCAACCACCGCGCTTATCTCGCCTTCTGGTGCGCCCGCACCGCTTCCAGCTTTGGTTTTCAGATGCTCTCGGTGGCGGTGGGCTGGCAGATCTATGCCATCACCGGCCGCGCGTTTGATCTGGGCCTGATCGGCCTGGTGCAATTTTTTCCGTCGGTGCTGCTGGCGCTGCCGGCAGGCCATTTGGCCGATCAGTTTGACCGGCGGCGCATCGTGCTGATGGGGCAGATCGTGGAGTGGATCGCGATTGTGCTGTTGGCGACGTTGACCTTGCTGCACGCCATCGATGAAGTGGGCATCCTGCTGCTGATCTTCGTGATCAGCACAGCCAAGGCATTCGAATCGCCATCGATGCAATCGATGGTGCCGGCCTTGGTGCCACCCGTGCTGCTGCCGCGCGCCATGGCCGTGAACGGTTCCGCGATGCAGGCGGCGATGATCATGGGCCCAGCGTTGGGTGGTTTGCTGTACATCGCCGGCCCCGGCGTGGTGTATGCGGTAGCGGCCGTGTTGTATCTGGTTTCCACCGTGATGGTGTCGCAGCTGCGTTACGAGCAGTCGCCGCCGAAACGCGAACCGGCCACGCTGAAGACCTTGTTTGCCGGCGTGCATTTCATCCGCGAACGCAAGGACATCCTCGGCGTGATTTCGCTGGATTTGTTCGCCGTATTACTGGGTGGCGCGACCGCGCTGTTGCCCATTTTCGCCAAGGACATTCTGCACACCGGTCCGTGGGGGTTGGGCTTGCTGCGCGCGGCGCCTGCTATCGGCGCCTTGCTGATGTCGTTCTGGCTCGCGCACCACAACATGGAACGCAACGTGGGCAAGATCATGTTCGCGTCCGTCGCAGGATTCGGCGTAGCGACACTGGTGTTCGCGCTATCGCAGGTGTTGTGGCTATCGCTGCTGGCCTTGTTCACGCTGGGCGCGTTCGACATGGTGAGCATGGTGATCCGCGGCTCGCTGGTGCAACTGGATACACCCGATGCCATGCGCGGGCGTGTCAGTGCGGTGAATGCGATCTTTATCAACACATCCAATCAGCTTGGCGAGTTCGAGTCCGGCATGCTCGCCGCGTGGCTGGGTGCCGTGGGCTCGGCCGTTATCGGCGGTATCGGCACGCTGGTGGTGGTTGGGCTGTGGATGGCCATGTTCCCCACATTGCGGCGGCGGCAGCGGCTGCATGCGGAACCGTCGTCAACATAGATGCCATGTCGTTGCGGTGGACGCCTTCGATGAACACGGCGCGTCGCCGCTAGCCCGCATGGCGCTTGCCATCGTCGACATAGTGGATGCAAAACCATGCCTGGACGTCTACCATCGGTTAACGTCGCGCTCACGTGAACGCTGGCAATTTGAACCACCCGGAACACTGAAGAAGGAAGATCGCCATGAGCAGGCAAGCCGACATCGAACGCCGCCTCGACCACCTTGGCAACCGTGTGCGCGAGTATGCAGACGGTGCCGCCGATACTGCTGATAGCTGGCTGTCCCGTGGCCGCCGTGCCGTCAGCAAGCTCAGCAGCGGTGACGCCCGCAGGCGCGTGGCACGCCGTGCTGAAGATTTCGCCGACGAAGCCAACTACCAGTACCGCCGCTTGCGTCGCCATGCGGGCAGGCACCCGGTGGCTACGGCGGCGATCGTCGCCGGTACGGTGGGTGCGTTGTTTCTGCTTTATCGCACGCTGCGCCGCGACGAAGATTGACCGGCGTAGGTTGGGTTAGCGCAGCGTAACCTAACGATCTTCGCGGAATCGGAATTTGTTGGGTTACGCTGCGCTAACCCAACCTACGAAAAAGCCCGCCTTTCGGCGGGCTTTTTTGTTAGTTACACCGTCAGCGGATTGGGCTTTTCCGGATCCAGCTTGTACTCGCGAATCGCACGCGACACATCCTTGGCGTTGACCTTGCCTTCCTTCGCCAGTGCGGCGAGTGCGGCATGGGCGATCCAGTAGCGATCCACCTCGAAGAAGCCACGCAGGTGCTCGCGCGTGTCCGAACGGCCGAAACCATCCGTACCGAGCACCGTGTAATGCATACCATCCGGCATGAAGGCGCGGATCTGGTCGGCATACTCACGCACGTAGTCGGTGGCGGCGATCGCCGGACCCTGGCGACCCTGCAGCAGGCCGGTGACGTACGGCACGCGCTGCGGGCTTTCCGGATGCAGGCGGTTCCAGCGCTCCGCATCGAAGCCATCGCGACGCACTTCGATGAAGCTCGGCACCGACCAGATGTCAGCGCTGACGCCGAAATCCTTCTCCAGCAATTCCGCCGCGGCGATCACTTCGCGCAGGATCGTACCCGAGCCAAGCAACTGCACGCGCGGTTCGCCTTTCTTCGGCTTGCCGGCATCCTTGAACAGGTACATGCCCTTGACGATGCCTTCCTCCACGCCTTGCGGCAGGTCGGGATGGGCATAGTTCTCGTTCATCACGGTAATGTAGTAGTACACGTCTTCCTGCTCTTGGAGCATGCGACGCGTGCCGTCCTGCATGATCACCGCCACTTCGTAGGAAAAGGTCGGATCGTACGCGCGCACATTCGGAATCGAACCCGCCAGCAGGTGCGAATGGCCATCTTCATGCTGCAGGCCTTCGCCGTTGAGCGTGGTGCGGCCGGAGGTGCCACCGATCAGGAAGCCACGCGAACGCATGTCGCCCGCAGCCCAGGCCAGATCGCCGATGCGCTGGAAGCCGAACATCGAGTAGTAGATGAAGAACGGCAGCATCGGCTGGTTGCTGATGCTGTAGCTGGTGGCTGCCGCCAGCCAGGACGCCATGCCGCCGGCTTCGGAAATGCCTTGCTGCAGCACCTGGCCTTTCTGGTCTTCGCGGTAGTACAGCAGTTGGTCGGCGTCCTGCGGACGGTATTTCTGGCCTTCCGGCGCATAGATACCGATCTGGCGGAACATGCCTTCCATGCCGAAAGTGCGCGCTTCGTCGGCGACGATCGGCACGATGCGCGGCCCGATGGCCTTGTCGCGCAGCAACAGGTTCATGCCGCGCACCAGCGCCATGGTGGTGGAGATTTCGCGGTCGCCGGTGCCCTTGGTGATCTGCTCGAAGGCACTCAGATCCGGCGCCTTGAGCTTCACGTCGGTGTGGCGGCGGCGCTGCGGCAGCGAACCGCCGAGCGTCTTGCGGCGTTCAAGCATGTACTGCACTTCCGGCGAATCCTTGCCGGGGTGGTAGTACGGCACTTCCTTGAGCTTCTCGTCCGAGACCGGGATGTTGAAGCGGTCGCGGAAGTGGCGTACGGCCTCGTCGTCCAGCTTCTTCTGCTGGTGCGTCGGGTTCTGCGATTCACCGGCCGCGCCCATGCCGTAGCCCTTCACCGTCTTGGCGAGGATCACGGTGGGCATGCCCTTGGTGTTGCTCGCCGCGTGATAGGCCGCGTACACCTTGTGCGGATCGTGGCCGCCGCGGTTGAGGCGCCAGATATCGTCGTCGCTCAGGTTGGCGACCATCTCGCGCGTCTCCGGATACTTGCCGAAGAAATGCTCGCGCGTGTACGCGCCGCCGAAGGCCTTGCAGGCCTGGTATTCGCCGTCGATGGTTTCCATCATCAGCTTGCGCAGCACGCCGTTCTTGTCGCGCGCCAGAAGCGGATCCCAGTAGCTGCCCCAGATCACCTTGATGGCATTCCAGCCGGCGCCGCGGAACACGCCTTCCAGTTCCTGGATGATCTTGCCGTTGCCGCGCACCGGACCGTCCAGGCGCTGCAGGTTGCAGTTGATCACGAAGATCAGGTTGTCCAGGCCTTCGCGGCCGGCCAGCGAGATCGCGCCCAGCGATTCGGGCTCGTCGCATTCACCGTCGCCCATGAAGCACCAGATCTTGCGGTCGGTCTTCGGCATCAGGCCGCGGTTTTCCAAGTACTTCCAGAACTGCGCCTGGTAGATGGCCTGGATCGGGCCCAAGCCCATCGACACCGTCGGCACCTGCCAGTAATCCGGCATCAGCCACGGGTGGGGGTAGGAGGAAAGGCCGCGGCCAGCCCCAAGCACTTCCATGCGGAACAGGTCGAGCTGTTCCTCGGCAATGCGGCCTTCCAGGAAGGAGCGCGCATAGATGCCAGGGCTGGAGTGGCCCTGGTGGAACACTAGGTCGCCCGGGTGATCGGCGCTCGGCGCACGCCAGAAGTGGTTGAAGCCGACGTCATAAAGCGTGGCGGATGACGCAAAGCTGGCGATATGGCCGCCCAGTTCGCCCGGTTTGCGGTTGGCGCGCACCACCATCGCCATGGCGTTCCAACGGATCAGGGTGCGGATGCGCCATTCCATCGCGGCATCGCCGGACATCTTGGCTTCCAGATGCGGCGGGATGGTGTTGACGTATTCGGTGGTGGGATCGAACGGCAGGTAGCCGCCCGAACGACGCGTGGAGTCGACCAGCCGCTCCAGCAGGAAGTGCGCGCGTTCGGTGCCTTCGCGATCGATGACGGCGCTGAGCGATTCGACCCATTCCTGGGTTTCGGTGGGATCGAGGTCCTGGTGGAGGATGTCGTCGAGCTGATCCATGAAACGTCTCCGCGGCGCCGAGCGCCGCCTTGCGGTGGGTGTGCGTCGCGGGGAGGCGACGAAGCCGAGGCAGGCATCGATCCGGCGGCCGGGCCGGCACGGAACTTAGGAGGGACCGCGTGGCGTATTCGCCGCTGGACGAGCTAACCGTTCGATTCTAGCGTTGCCGCCCCGGTCCCGCCAATTGTCGGACCATACATACGTATGCGAAGGGTCGTAGGTTGGGGTGCGAACCCCAACATTGCCATCCACATGCATTCCGGATGTTGGGGTTTGCACCCCAACCTACGGTCAGCTGCGCTCGACCTGCGCCGCGCGGATCTGGGCATCCACCACCGCGATCGCCGTCATGTTCACCACGCGGCGCACGGTGGAGGAAGGCGTGAGGATGTGTGCCGGCTTGTCCACGCCCATCAGGATCGGGCCGACCGCTACGCCGTCGGTCATCACCCGCACCATGTTGTAGGCGATGTTCGCCGCGTCCAGGTTGGGCAGCACAAACAGGTTGGCGCGTCCGCCCATGGTGGTGTTGGGGAAGATGCGGCGGCGGACTTCCTCGTCCCACGCGGTATCGCCCTGCATTTCGCCATCCATTTCCAGGCCCGGCGCGCGGGCGCAGAGGAGCTTGCGCACCTCGCGCATCTTCACGGCGCTGGGGTTGTCATGGCTGCCGTAATTGGAGTGCGACAGCAGCGCCACCTTCGGCTCGACGCCGAACAGCTTCAAGCGATAGCTGGCCTGCATGGTCGCTTCGGCGATCTGCTCGGCCGAGGGGTCGTACTGCACGTGCGTATCGAGGAAGAACCAGGTGCCCTTCTCGTTGATCACCGCCGTCATCGCCGAGGTGCATGACACACCCGGATCAAGACCGAACACGCTGCGAATGTAGCCGAGCTTCTTGTGGTAGCGCCCAACCAGGCCGCAGATCATCGCGTCCGCTTCGCCGCGCTTGACCATCATCGAGGCGATCAGCGTCGGGCGCGAACGCATCAGGTTCTTCGCCGCCGCCGGCGTGACGCCGCGGCGCTCGGTCAGCGCATGGTATTGCTGCCAGTACTCGTTGAAGCGCGGATCGTCATTGATATTGGTGAGTTCAAAATCAACGCCCGCACGCATGCGCAAACCCAGGCGTTCGATGCGCGTTTCGATCACGTCCGGACGGCCGATCAGGATCGGATGCGCCAGCTTCTCATCGATCACCGTCTGCACCGCGCGCAGCACGGTTTCTTCTTCGCCTTCGGCGTAGACCACGCGCTTGCGATCGGCGCGCGCGCGCTCGTACACCGGCTTCATCACGAGGCTGGTGCGATAGATGAACTGGCTGAGTTTCTCGATATAGGCTTCCATGTCCTCGATTGGCCGCGTGGCGACGCCCGAATCCATGGCTGCTTGCGCGACAGCCGGCGCCAGCAGCACCAGCAAACGCGGGTCGAACGGGCGCGGAATCAGGTATTCGGCGCCAAACGTCGGTGCTTCACCACCGTACGCGCCGGCAAGGTCGCCGGACTCCATCTGCGCCAGCGCGGCAATCGCGCGCACGCAGGCGAGTTTCATCGCTTCGTTGATGCCGGTGGCGCCCACATCCAGCGCACCGCGGAAAATGTACGGAAAACACAGCGCGTTGTTGACCTGGTTCGGGTAATCCGAACGGCCGGTCGCGATGATGCAATCCGGACGCACCTGCCTGGCATCTTCCGGCAGGATTTCCGGATTAGGATTGGCCAGCGCCAGGATGATCGGCTGCTTGGCCATCGTGGCGACCATCTCCGGCTTGAGAATGCCGCCGGCCGAAAGACCGAGGAAGACGTCGGCACCGTCCACGATTTCCGCCAGCGTGCGTGCCTTGGTGTCGCGCGCATAACGCTGCTTGTCCGGATCCATCTGATCGCGGCCGACATACAGCACGCCTTCGCGGTCGAACGCGGTGATGTGCTCCGGTTTCGCGCCCAGCGCCACCAGCATGTCCAGGCAGGCGATGCCCGCGGCGCCGGCGCCGGTGGTGGCGATCTTTACGTCTTCGATGTTCTTGCCGACGATTTTCAGCGCGTTGATCACCGCCGCGCCGACAATGATGGCGGTGCCATGCTGGTCGTCGTGGAACACCGGAATCTTCATGCGCTCACGCAGCTTGCGCTCGACGATGAAGCACTCCGGCGCCTTGATATCTTCCAGGTTGATGCCGCCGAAGGTGGGCTCCATCGCGGCGATGATGTCGACCAGCTTGTCCGGGTCGCGCTCGTTGAGTTCGATGTCGAACACGTCGATGCCGGCGAACTTCTGGAACAGCACGCCCTTGCCTTCCATCACCGGCTTGCCGGCCAGCGGACCGATGTCGCCAAGGCCGAGCACCGCGGTGCCATTGGTGATCACCGCCACCAGGTTGGAACGCGCGGTGTATTGGCTGGCGTTCTGCGGATTCTCGACGATGGCTTCACAGGCATACGCGACGCCCGGCGAATACGCCAGCGACAGATCGCGTTGCGTGACCAGCGGCGTGGTCGGTGCGACCTTGATCTTGCCGGGGCGCGGAAGACGGTGATACTCGAGGGCGGCTTGGCGGAAGTCGTCGGGATGAGCCATCGGATGGTTGCAACGGAAAGGGATGGGAGAAGGGGCCGCATCGCGGCATGCCGCGCATGGTAGCACCCGCCAACAGCGCTCACTGAGAACTGCAGGTAGTCAATAAGTAGTAAACCCGCTGCGCTTTAGGCCGACCTTATGCCGGTGAATTCTTGATGCAGCGCATCACGACGCATTGCCTCCCGCGCACACCGGCCGGGATACTCACTGCCACACCATGCTCGCCAGCAAACCCATGACCACCCGCCTCGCCAAGATCCTGCTGCCCCTCGCTCTCGCCGCGTTCGCTTTCATCGTGACGTTCGACAACATCATCGACTACGGCTCGAACTACTCGTTCGTACAGCATGTGCTATCGATGGATACCACCTTTCCCGGCAATGCGCTGATGGGGCGTGCGATCACCAATCCTGCGCAGTGGCAGGCAAGCTACTGGCTGATCATCGCGGCCGAGGGCGTCACCTGCTTGCTGTTGCTCAGCGGCACCGTTGCCATGTGGCGCGCCCGCCGCGAGAACGCGGCCCGTTTCCATGCCGCCAAAAGCCTGGTCATCGCCGGATGCGTGATGGGTTTTCTGGTGTGGTTCTTCGGCTTCATGGTGGTTGGCGGAGAGTGGTTCGCCATGTGGCAGTCGAAGACGTGGAACGGGCAGGAAGCTGCCTTTCGCTTTTATGTGGCGATCCTCGGGGTGTTGATCTTCGTCAGTCAACCTGACAGCGAGCTGACCTGAGTCGCCCGAGGCTCAGATGCTTTTCGGAGGAGCGATCCTCTTTGCAGCAAATGCTTATGTGCAGTTTTGAATTGAATAACCGGCCGATGAGCGTGTTCAAGATTGGCGCGAGTTCATATCCGGCCTTTTCCGGACTGTCACCCCATATCAATGATCGCCTCGCCACATGTTTATCAGGACATGGGCCCATTCCAACCAGGAAATATTACATTCTGGATAGGGAGTCGGGTGGACGCTTAGGATGGCTCTATGATCTCTTCAAGAAAAACGTCGGAGACTGGTTTTCCCTTTATGCAGATGATGGAAAAGTCGATGATGAAACCTTCTGCAATCAGATGAAACGCGCCCAGTTTCGCTTGCATCCAAAGGGAAATCTCGGCATCAGTGAAGGATGCATCGTGATAAATCAAGCAACCGATTTCTACGCATCCCATTCCAGGAAGCTCCTTGTTGGCCTACGGGATGGTGACTGTCATATGAAAAAGCCGAGGAAGGCGACAATTCTGATCGCGTGGCTGCTTGGCGCCACCATCGCTGTTACTCGTTAGTGGAACGAACACCCCGATGCCATCCCATCCCCGCCACAGGCCTTTTCACTTTGGTTGCTCAATCTGTTCAACGCGCAATGCTGCGAGTCCGCCGCTGCCGTCGAATTGTTTTACACCGTATCTGTCTCCTTCATCTTGATTTCGCTCGGAACCCTGCTTGTGTGGGGTCTATACAAACGATGGCGGCGCTAAAAAGCGTAAGCTGGGATGAAATCCCAGCCTACAAAACCTTGAATCGACGAGTGCCCTACAACCCTGCGGACAAGGTTTCCGCTTCCACCTTCGACATGCGCACGCGATTGATGAAAAGCGAAAACGCCAGCTTGCCTGCCAGCCCATGCACGTGCTGCATCCACGGCGGCAACCAGCGCGGCGCAGCGAGTGCGCCGGATTGGAAATACGGTTCCAGGCTCATCACGTCGCCCAGCGTCAGCTTGCCTGCAAAGAGGTAACGCAGCAGATCCATGCGGCGTTCCTTCAAGGCCCAGCGGAAGAACGTGTGCACATCCATCAAGCCGGAGAGATACACGTTGTCCTTCGCGAACGCGGAGCCGCCACACAACGGCACGCCGCGGAATACACGCTGCGCGGAGTGGAAACTATCCGCCACGCTTTGTCCGCAACGATTGAAGTAGCGATACACCTCGACGAAGTCCGCACCGTTCAGCGCCATGTCGAGCGCAAGAATGCGCAGGCTGATGCGCTTGAGTCGCGCGATGTCGATCGCGCCGGACATCAGCTCGGCGAACACGGCAAGACCTTCCTGTGTCGCCGTGACTCGCGGCGACGTGCGCGCAAGTGATGCCAAGACCGGCTGCTCGCGGCCATTCAACGCGGTGAGCGAATGCACATAGGCTTCGTGATTGAGCAACTGATGACGATCGTATTGGCTGAAACGCGTGCCGCCGCGCAGGCGGATGCGCGTGGCGCCAGCCGCTGCCTTGGCAGTGAGATCGTTGTCGACCTCCACGGCGATCACGCCCTGGCCAAAGAAATCATCTAGCACCTTGGAAAGGTCTTTGCGCAGCAACTCGGAGGAGATGTTGGTGACGATGTCGTCGTCGGCCATGTCCGCGCCGAGTTCGTCGGATAGCTCGACGAAATAGCGTGCCGCATCGAGGTTGCTGTAATGGCTGCCGGGAATCGCATCGCCAGGACGGCCATAGAGTTGGATCGATGGCGCGGTAACGCCCTCGGTACCCACCGCTTCGAGCATCTCGGCAGCGACGCGCCAGCTTTCAGCGGTGCGCCGCAGATATTCGCGCAGCGGATCGCCGTCGCCGGCCTCCTTTTCAATCGCCGCGAGTTCTTTGCGCACTTCGGAAAGATCGGGCTTGCGATAGCTCACTTCCGGCAAGGCGTACTGGCCCTTGCCATACGCCTCGATCATGCGGTCTTCCAAGGATGCCGGCCAGCTCACGGTCGACAGGATGTTGATGCCCTTCACCGCCGCCAGCAGACGCTTGTCGAGCACGGCATACGCTTCCAGTGCTGCCGGAATGGTTTTCTCGGCGGTACTGCTCACCATCCCTCCCGCTCGCGCGAGCCGCGCGGACCATGCGGCTTGGCAGCCGGCCGCCCGCCACGCTGGCGGCGCAAGCGCGATTCGAGCATGTTGGCTTGTTCCTCGCGCTCATCGCGCAGCTTCAAGTAATTGCGCCAGCGCTCGGGCGTGATTTCGCCATCGTGCAGGGCTTCCTGGATGGCGCAACCGGGCTCGCTGCCATGGCCGCAATCGGCAAAACGGCAGTTCTCGGCGAGCGCTTCGATATCGGCGAACAGGTCGAGGTTTTCCTCGCCGGTCAGCTTGAGCTCGCGCATCCCCGGCGTGTCGATCAGACAGCCACCGCTGGGCAGCTGCAATAACGCGCGATAGGTGGTGGTGTGCCGTCCGCGGCTGTCGTGGCTGCGCACGTCGCCGATCGCCATGCGCTGGCTGCCGAGTAGCGTATTGGTGAGCGTTGATTTGCCGGCGCCGGACGAACCCACCAGCACCGCGCTGTCGCCCGGCTTGAGGTAAGCGGCAAGCACCGCCGCACTGGCCGGGTCCTTGCCGTTGATGGCGTGGATCGGCGTGCCTTCCGGCAGGCGGGCTTTCAGATCGGCGATGCGTTCTTCCACGCCCTCGACAACATCGGGCTTGCTGAGCACCACCACTGGCTGCGCGCCGGAGCCTTCCACCAGCGACAGGTAGCGCTCGATCCGGGCGGGATTGAAGTCTCCATCCAGCCCGGTCAGCACCAGCACGTAGTCGATGTTGGTGGCGATCACCTGCCGCTCGTAGCGCTCCCCGGCCGCGGCACGCGACAGCACGGTGCGCCGCGGCTGCACGATCTGGATGTGCGGTGGCTTGCCTGGTTCGATTTCCACGAAATCGCCCACGGCCGGGCGTTCGGCCGGGTCCAGCCCACGCTTGAGGAAATGGCCGGCCGGCTGGGCACTGAAAACCTGCTCGCCGTCGTGCAATTCGTAGCCGGCACGGTGCTGCGCCACCACGCGCGCCAGCCGCCGTCCTTCGCCCGGCAAGTCCTGACCCCGCCAGCCGATGTGGCGGAGCCGTTCGATGGTCTGCGCGTCGGTCATGGGATGGGATTATGCCCATCTTCGATGGGACTCGGGACTCGGGAAAGAGCAAACCGGCATATGGGCACTTCTATAAATGGTTCTCAAGCGAAGCGGGCCTCGACCATCGCGACAAACGGTTCCCTCCCCTGCTTGCAGGGGAGGGTTAGGGTGGGGTGCGAGCGCAGCGAGCGGCGGTAGCCGAACATCGCCGCGCGCCATTTTTCTGGGGAAATTCGGTCGTACGCTAAAGCTCAGGCAACCCCACCCCAACCCTCCCCTGCCGTCGCAGGGGAGGGGGCGCATCGCGACAAGCGTCAGTCGTATCGCCTCCTCTTACATCGCCTCCTCTTACGTAGCGGGCCATTTATAGAAGTGCCCATATGAAATCCGGTTCATAGCTTTTCCGCCGTTTTGTCTCATCCAGGCCCCACAGCGCCCGATCTCGCTGCTAGCATCGCTCTTGCAATGCACAAATAAGGATTCCGCCGTTGTCCCCGATCAAGCCCAGCGCGCACCTGGCCGAAGTGCGCTATGAAATCCGCGGCGCACTGACTCGTCGCGCGCGCGAACTGGAAGCGGCAGGAACGCCGATCATCAAACTCAATATCGGCAATCCGGCCCGCTACGGCTTTTCGGTACCCGCCCATCTGCGCGAAGCCATTGCCGCGCATCTGCATGAGAGCGAGGCCTACGGTCACGAACAAGGCCTGGAAGAAGCGCGCGAAGCGATCGCCGCGCAGCAGCGCGCACGTGGCGCGCGGCATGTCCAGGTGGAACGCATCTTCATCGGCAACGGCGTCAGCGAACTGATCGACCTGAGCCTGCGCGCGCTGTTGCAGCCGGGCGACGAAGTGCTGCTACCCAGCCCCGATTACCCGCTGTGGAGCGCCGCCACCATCCTCAACGGTGGCGTGCCGCGCTATTACCGCTGCCTCGCCGAAAACCGGCACATGCCGGATCCGGAAGAAATGGAAGCACTGATCACCCCGCGCACGCGCGCATTGGTGATGGTCAATCCGAACAATCCCACCGGCGCGGTGTATCCACGCGCCTTGCTGGAACAGATCGTGGCGATCGCCGCGCGGCACCGCCTGTTGTTGCTGTGCGACGAGATCTACGACGAGATTCTCTACGACGGCACGCCGTTCCAGCCGCTGGCCGAAGTGGCGGGCAACCACCCCTGCCTCAGCTTCGGCGGCCTGAGCAAAGTACACCGTGCCTGCGGTTATCGCGTGGGCTGGCTGAGTCTTTCCGGCGATCCGTCGCGCACGCACGAATACCGTGATGCCTTGCAATTGCTGGCTGCCTTGCGCCTGTGCGCCAACGTTACCGCGCAGTGGGCGGTGATTCCGGCGCTGCAGGATGCACCGACCATCACCGCGCTGACTGCCCCGACCGGCCGCTTGTACCAGGCGCGGCAAGCCGTGCTGGATGGTGTCGCCGCCAGCCAGTTCCTGGATGTGGTGGTGCCGGAAGGTTCCATCTACGGGTTCCCGCGCGTACGCAGCGATGCCATCGCCGATTTCGACGACAACGCGTTCGCGCTGCGCCTGCTGGAAGAGGAATCCGTGCTGATCGTGCCGGGCACCAGCTTCAACGTGCCAAACAGCCGCCACATGCGTCTCACCCTGTTGCCGCAGCCAGCGCAATTGCGCGAAGTGTTCGTGCGCATGGAGCGCGTGCTGGAACGCATGGCTGCGGAAGAAGCACCGCGCGCCGCCGTGGCTGCCCGCTGACCGATGTTGCTGCGCTATCTCGCCCTGGGCGATTCCTACACCATCGGCGAAGACGTGCCTGCCCAGGCACGTTGGCCGATGCAGTTGGTGGAAAAGCTGCGCAAGCAGGCAGTGGCGATCGATGATCCGCAGATCATCGCGGTGACCGGTTGGACGACCGACGAGCTCTCCGCCGGCATGGATCAGGCAGCGCTCGCGCCGGACTACGGCCTGGTCACGCTACTCATCGGCGTCAACAACCAATACCGCGGCCGCTCGGCGGACGACTATCGCGAGCAGTTCCGCACGCTGCTGTTGCGTGCCGTTGCACTGGCTGGCCGGCGCGCCGCACGCGTGGTGGTGGTTTCCATTCCGGACTGGAGCGTGACGCCCTTCGGCTATGCCAGCGGGCGCGATCGCGCGCAAATCGCCCGCGAATTGGATACCTTCAACACGATGGCGCGCGAAGAAGCCAGCAAGGCCGGCGCGCCCTTCGTCAACATCACCGGCATCTCGCGCGAGCATGCCAATCTGGTTGCCTCCGATGGCCTGCATCCTGCTGGCGCGCAATATGCTTTGTGGACGGACGCCATCGAACCGGTGGTCGCCGCGGCATTGCGCACCGCTTGAAGCGCTGTCGCACGGACGATGTCCGCAAGCCATGCGCAAATCGGCACAATTCAATCAAAAATATTTGCACTTCCGCGCGTCAAATGGCGTCGCAAGTATTTACTCCACGTCAATTTCCTGAAAGAGTTGTCATTAGGGGACATTGGGCAACTTGCAGTGATGGGGAATGTTTAGACGTTTGCGCGTCTAGCTGTTGCAAGGGAAGACAGCTCACTAGCCTCGTTGCGCCGATGCTCCTCTATGGCCATTTATTCGGGGAGTCATCATGCAAGCTCACTACAATCGCTTGTCCGTGGCGGTACGCTTGGCGTTGTCGGTCGGCATCGCTTCGTCAGCCGTCGTGGCCCATGCACAGGACGCGGGGGCGCAACAGAACAGCACCTCACAACAGAACACGCAGAACGGCGATCAATCGCAGCCGTCCAAGACCAAGACGCTCCAGGCCGTTACGGTGACCGGCTCGCTGATTCGCCGCGTCGACACTGAAACCGCCAGCCCCGTAGTGACGTTGGATCGCGGTGCGATCACCGCCAACGGCGCGCCGACACTCGGCAACGTGCTGCAGCAATTGCCCAGCGTTTCCGGCTACGCCACCAACCCGGCCAACAACAGCAACGGCGGCGGCGGCGCGAGCCCCACGCTGGAAGGTGGCGACGGTGCCTCGCGCGTGTCGCTGCGCGGACTGGGCACCAACCGCACCCTGGTGCTGGTGGATGGCCAGCGCATGGCCAACGCGGATCTCAACATGATTCCGCAGAACATGATCCAGAGCGTGGACGTGCTGGCGGAAGGCGCCTCCACCGCCTACGGTTCGGATGCAGTCGGCGGCGTGGTGAACTTCCACCTGCGCAAGGATTTCAAGGGTGCGGAATTCAGCATCAATGACGGCATTTCCAGCCATGGCGACAGCCAGCGCCGCGGCTTCAACTTCACCACCGGCGCCAGCGGCGCGGATGGCAACATCGTGGCCGGCATCGACTGGAACAAATACACCCCGACGCTGGCCTTGCGCCGCGGTTTCTCGCAGCGCGCGCTGTACCTGTCCAGCGGCGTCCCCACGCCGCAAGGCTCGGGCACGATTCCTACCGGACGCATCCTGGTTCCGGCAGCGCTCACGCCAGGCGGCTGTCACGTGAACGCCGCAGGCAACGCTTACGTGACCCTGGCGAGCGGCAATGGCAGCAGCCTCGGCGATTACCGCTGCTATGGCGGCTCCAACGACACCTTCAACTACAACGCTTACAACTACATCCAGACCGAGCAGAAGCGCGTGAACTTCTTCGTGCTCGGCAACTATAACATCACGTCGAACCTCACCGCGTTCGCGAATGTGTTCTACAACCGCACCAATTCCTCCGGCCAGGACGCCCCGGCGCCCACCAGCACCGGCGACGGCTGGTACGTGACGGCGAACAATCCGATCAATCCGTTTGGCGTCACCTTTGGCACACCGCCGGGCTACACCGGCACCAGCTACGTGATCAGCGAGCGCCTCACCGGGCTGGGTACGCGCCTGCATACCTTCAACACCGATAACTTCCAGCTCAATACCGGATTGCGCGGCCACTTCGGCCAGAGCAGCTGGCTGTGGGATGCAAGCCTCAACTACGGCTACGCCAACCGCCAGCAGACCAATTACAACGAGGTGAACATTGCCGATCTGCAGGCAGTGATCAACGGCGGCGGCAACATCTTCAACCAGGCCGATCCTGCGGTGTCGGCACAATTGGCAAAGGGCGTGGATGCACCTGTCTATACCCTCACCAATACGATGAAGCAGTTGCAGTTCAACGCATCCGGCGAACTATGGGATCTGCCTGCCGGCGCCATGGAGCTCTCCACCGGTGCGCTGTACCGGTGGAACTCCATGAACTACACAGTGACGCCGGATGCCATTCTCAATCCTGGCACCGCCACCTGCGCCGTGCTGGCCGAGGCCTGCGGCTCGCCGGGTCGCGGCAGCATCAACGTGAAGGAGCTTTACGCCGAATCGCTGATCCCGTTGCTATCAGAAAAGCCCGGCGCGTATTCGTTGAACGTGGATATCGGCATCCGCGCCTCCGACTACAGCACCTCCGGCACCACCACCAACAAGAAGCTCGCGCTGGAATACCGACCGATCGCCGACTTGTTGATCCGCGGTACGGTCACGCAGGTGTTCCGCGCGCCTAACCTCAACGAGCTGGACGACGGCCTCACCATTGGCGGCCCCACCGTCAACGATCCCTGCATTGGCCTTACTGCCGCCACGCTGGCTGCGCACCAGGCGGCTTGCCAATTCGTGCCGCCGCAGTGGGCGGGCAACCCCATCCCGCAGGTCACGGCCTATACGTCGGGCGGCAAACCGGCGGGCGTCAATCTGAAGCCCGAACACGGCTCGTCGTTCGACCTCGGCCTGGTGTATTCGCCGAGCTGGCTGGAGGGCTTCTCCTCTACCGTCGACGTGTGGCGCATCAACCTGCATGACATGCTGACGCCGCTGGCTGCGCAGACCGTGCTCGACACTTGCTTCGCCAACAACAGCAGCCCGTATTGCAACTTCATCCACCGCTATCCCAGCAGCAACGCGTTGGCGGGCGCCGTCTACTTCTTGAACACGCCCGTTGTGAACCTGGGCAACCTGAGCACCAGCGGCGTGGATTTCAGCACCAGCTATGCCATCCCGCACTTCGACATGGGCAGCTTCAACCCCGGCAACTTCAAGGTGGGCCTCAACACCACCTATACCGGCTCGTTCTACAACGACGCCACGCCGGGCCAACCGGGCGCGAAGACGGTCAACTATGCCGGCACGTACACGCAACAGTTCGGCAGCATTGCCCGCTGGCGCGGCACGCTGACGCTCAACTGGTCGCTCGGCAACTGGAGCGCCCAGTGGCAGACGCGCTACATCAACCACATGACCGACCTCAACGCCGACATCCTTACCGGCGCGAGCGCACCGATCGCCTCGATCCTGTATCACTCGGCACAGATCGCCTACAACGTGCCGGCGATCAAGACGCGCTTCGAGTTCGGCGTGGACAACATCACCGACAAGGCACCGCCGCTGATCTACCAGAACGGCCCGAACTACAACGTCGACACGGCAACGTATGACGTGCTGGGCCGTTACTACTGGGCGCGCGCAACGGTGAAGTTCTAACGATCTGCAGTATTAGCCCCTCACCCCATCTTTGATCAATGATGGGGGAGGGCTTGGGACGCCATCCTTCGAACTCACCGCTCGCCGCAGAGCATTGCTCCGCCTAACGTCATTCCGGCGGACTTTCGCCGGAATGACAATTCGGCTTGAAATAACATCGGCGTGGACCTTTAAAATCGCGCTCTGCCCGCATACTCACCTCTGCAAAAAAGGCATGGCGTGAACACTCCGCAATCCGCCGCGTTATTGGCAGCGTTCAACCAAGGCGACATGGCTCGCGTACTGGCGCTGAGCGAACCGCCTCTGCAAGACGACGAAACCACCCTGCTACTCCGCGCCCTAGCCTTGCGCGCTACCGAACGCCTGCACGAAGCCTTGCCGCTACTCACGCGCCTGACGCAGCTTAAACCGCATACCTTCGAATACTGGAACAACCTCGGCCTCGTCGCGCGCGAAGCCGGCGACGCATCGACCGCCGAACGAGCCTTGCAACAAGCCCTGACCCTCGCCCCACAGCAGGCCGACGTGCACTACAACCTCGGCTTGCTTCATCTGCATCAAAAGCAATGGCTGGCCGCACGCAACGCTCTGCTGGACGCCGTGCGGCTCGCGCCCGACTTTATCGAAGCACGCCTGCAAGCGGCACACGCCTGCCACGTGTGCGGTGACAACACCGGTGAAGAAATCATGCTGGAAAACGCTGCCAACTGGCCGCCGCAACCCGCGGAGCAAGCGCTGACGTTGGCGAGCATGTTGTCCACCTTGGGCCAACAGGATGCAGCGCTGCGCACTCTGCACGACGCTTCGATACCGGACGGCGATACGGCCAGCATGATGCGCCTGCGTATAACCGCGATGCGCGCAGCATTGTACGAGCGCACCAACCAGCTCGATCTGGCCGAAGCCGAACTGGCGAGCTTGGCACTGAACGACTTGCCTGCGGATCACCAGCAACTCTTATGCGCCGCGTGGCTGGCGCACGCCGCCGTTGCAGCACGCCGTAACGAGTTCGCACGCGCCGCGGAGCTTTACGAGCGCATCCTGGCAACGAGCAGCGATGCCGATGTGCTTGCCCAGGCCGCATTCGGCCTCGCCGGCGCTTACGACAAGCAAGGCTTGCCACATGCCGCGTGGCAAGCCTTGCAACGCGCCCACGACGTACAACTCAGCATTGCACGCACCATCGTGCCCGAGCTGATGACCGAAGACAGCCAGCCGCTGGCGATGGCCGACCTATGCGTCAGCCGCCATGAACACGACCGCTGGACCGATCTGAAGCCGCCACGCAGCGAACAAAGTCCCGTCTTCGTCGTCGGCTTTCCACGTTCCGGCACCACGCTGCTGGAGCAAATGCTGGATGCGCATCCTGACTTCTGCGCGATGGATGAGCGCGCATTTATCCATGAATTGACCGAGCGGATGACGCTAGCCGGTCAACCGTATCCCTCGGCACTCACTGACATAACCGCATCGGAAGCCGATCAGCTACGCGACGCGTATGCAGCGATGGTGCACAAGGTCGTGCCCGAACTGGGCACGCGCCGGTTGGTCGACAAGAATCCGCTCAACATGCTGTGCCTGCCGATGATCATGCGCCTGTTTCCGGAAGCACGCATCATTCTGTGCCTGCGCCATCCGTGCGATGTGCTGCTGAGCTGCTATATGCAATCCTTCCGTTCGCCCGCCTTCATGGTGTTGTGCAGTTCGTTGCAACGATTGGCACGCGGTTATGTACGCGCCTTCGATCACTGGTTCAGCCAGGTGGAAGTGTTCGCGCCGCGCGTGCTCGAATGGCGATACGAATCGGTGGTGAATCGTTTCGACGAACACGTGCTGAAACTGGGACATTTTCTCGAACTTGATGACCCCGCCCCACTGGCGCGCTTTGCCGAGCACGCGCGCAACAAGCACTACATCAGCACGCCAAGCTATGCGCAGGTGACCCAGGGCATTCACCGTGGCGCGGTGCACCGCTGGCATGCGTATCGCGAGATGTTCGAACCGATATTGCCGATGCTGCAACCGATGATGGAACGGCTCGGCTACACGTAGGTTGGGGTGCAAACCCCAACATCGCCATGTCGATCAGGATCATGATGTTGGGGTTCGCACCCCAACCTACGAGGCCGCCGCGTTAAAGTCGCCGATCGCTTCGATCAAAGCGGTGACCCCTTCACGCTCGGCTTCCGTCAGATCCGGATTCCAGCTATCCAGGATCAACACCACGCGCGTCTCGTTGCTGCGATTCCACGCTTCATGCGCGAACGTATCGTCGAACGTAACGCAACGCCCTTCCTGCCAGACATGCGTTTGGCCACCCACGCGCAAGGCGCAATCGGGCGGCACGATCAATGGTAGATGCGTCACCAGGCGCACGTTGGTGACACCGGTATGCGGCAGGATGTGCGTGCCTGGGCTCAGTACGGAGAACAGGGTTTCCGGCGCATGGTCGCGGATGCGGGTCAACGGCAGACTATCCAGTAGCGCTGCCGTGCGCGGGCAGGCATCGGCGTTCGTGTCATAGCGCTCACCATGCCGGTAGAAGAAATACGCATCCCACGCGGCAGGTTGTGTGCCTGACGATTGCAGCATCGCCTGTTGCGATTGTCCTGGTGGTGGTGCGCCGAGGAAAGCTTCCAGGCTTTGCTCGCGTGCAAGCACGCTGTGCAGTTCTTCACGTATCCCATCCGTGGCGGCTTCCAGCGCGTCATGCCATGGAAAGCGCTCGCGTGCGTAATAAGGCTGGCTGGGAACGTCGGGAAAGTAGAGAAATCTCGGCTGCTGGCGCGGATCAGGCGTCTTCGCGGAGCGCTCACCCAGATAGGCTTCCAGGCAATGCTCGACGCGCCGCATTTCCTCCACGCCATAACGCTGTTGCAAGGGCTCCAGCACGCGGCGAAACCAGGCCAGCCGCCCCGTATCGACATAGCGCATGGCGTGTTTCACGGCCTCGCGCAGACCGGATGCCGTGGTTTCATCACTTAGCCAGCGCCCCTGGTTTTGCGCCGTACGCAAGGCCCCGAAATACGCCGTCAGCGCGTCGTGCGGCTGCCCTGAGCGTTCCAGCGCCATGCCAAGCCGCAAGCGCTCCACGAACAGCGACGGCGCCTGCTGCACGGCTTGCCGCAGCGTGCGGACCGCCGCAGTGAAATGCCCGGCCGCCAGCTGCGCGGCGCCGAGCACCTGCAAGGCCTCCAGATCACCCGGAATCTCCTCCAGCACGAGTTGCAACAGCTGACCGGCCTGCTGCAGATCGCCACGTTCCAGGCAGGCATGCGCTGCCTTGCGCCATTGCGCGCACTGCGTCTCGGCAGATGTGTTCATGGCTTGTCTCCCCTCCCCGTAGCCGTTATCGCACACTGCCTTTGCCGGAAAAAAGAGCCACGGCAACCTCTTTGCAACCTTTTCGCCATCGCACGGTGACGTTCCGGCGCCAGACTGTGATCCCGGCAACCTACCGGGGAGTCATGCCATGGCCATCCTTCGCTGCCGAAGCGCCTTCATTTCCGACGTCCATCTGGGCACACCCGACTGCAAAGCAGCCTACCTGCTGGATTTCCTGCGCAGCCTGCAATGCCAGCAGTTGTATCTGGTGGGCGACATCATCGACCTGGAATCACTGAGCCGCCGCCGCTGGTGGCATCCGGACCACGGCACCGTGATCGCCGAAGTGCTGGACATGGCGCGCCGCGGCGTCGAGGTGATCTACATTCCCGGCAACCACGACTGCGCACTGCGCGGCCTGGTGGGACAGTCCATCTGCGGCGTACGCATTGAATTGAACGCCATCCACGTCGGCGCCGACGGCCGCCGCTATCGCGTAAGCCACGGCGACGAATACGACCCCGAACAGATCGGCCGCAGCTGGATGCTGCACCTTGGCGAAGCCATGCACCGCTTCGTGTGCTGGGGCAACCGCCGCATCAACGCCTGGCGCCGTCGCATGGCAATGCCGTACCTGCCGCTGTCGATCATCGTGAAATCGCATGTCGGCAAAGCGCTGGCGTATATCCGCGCCTACGAAGAACGCGTTGCCGCCGGCGCACGCGAACACAACGTGGACGGCCACATATGCGGCCATATCCATTTCGGCCAGGTGCGCACCATCGACGGCGTGGTCTATCTCAACGACGGCGATTGGGTAGAACACTGCACCGCGCTGATCGAGGACGAACACGGCGCCATGGAATTGATCCATTGGAGCGAACAGCCAACCGCGCTGGGCCATGCCAGCCTGGAACAGGTACAGCCCTCGCCCATGGCGGCACTGGCGCTGGCGCCGCTGGCTCGACGCAAGAAGCACGACGAGGTCGAACTGCCATCCGCGGCCTGATCCAAGGGTTATGTAGGCTGGGATGAAATCCCAGCATCGCCAGGCTCAACGAAGCTGGGATTTCATCCCAGCCTACGAAAGCCGGCCTTGATCCCCGCCGCGCCGCCAGCATATCGAAGGGCTACAATTAGCCCCTTCTCTGCTGGAGTCCTGCCCCTCATGTCGCTCGAAACCGCCACCCGCGAACGCATCGAAACCCTGCTGAAAGACCACCGCGTGGTGCTGTTCATGAAGGGCACCCGCTACCAGCCGATGTGCGGCTTCTCCGCCGCCGCCACCAATACGCTCAACGAGCTTCTGCCGGATTACCACACCGTCAACGTGCTGGAAGATCAGGAAATCCGCGAAGGCATCAAGGCGTTCGGCAACTGGCCCACGATTCCGCAGCTGTACGTGGACGGTGAACTGGTCGGCGGCGCCGACATCATCCGCCAGATGTACGGCAGCGGCGAATTGCATCAACTGTTCGGCGTCGCCGCCCCGGATCGCACGCCACCGGAAATCACCATCACCGACAAGGCCGCCGAGGCTATCCGCAGCGGCACCGCCAACGCGCAAGGCATGGCGCTGCACCTGGAAATCGGCCCCGACCACAGCGCCGGCTTCCAGCTGGCCCCGGCGAGCGAGCACGACATCGTCGTCACCGCCAACGGCATCGAAGTGCACTTCGACCCCGCCAGCGCCCAGCGCGCCAAAGGCATCGTGATCGACTGGGTGTCCACCATGCAGGGCGAAGGCCTGAGCCTGAAGTTTCCCGGCGCCGCCAACGCCGGTGGCGTGCAATCAATGAGCGTGCAGGAACTCAAGCCCCGCCTCGCAGCCGGCACCATCACCTTGGTCGACACCCGCCCCGCCCAGGGCCGCGCCATCGCCAAACCGCTGCCGCAAGCACGCATCCTGGAAGAAGAAGGCCACGCTGCCCTCGCCAACCTGCCCAAGGACACACCGATCGCCTTCATGTGCCACCACGGCATCTCCAGCCGCGGCGTCGCCGAGCAGTTCGCGGCGCATGGGTTTACGCAGGTGTATAGCGTGGATGGTGGGATTGATGCGTGGGCGGCGGAGAT